>JANNHK010000482.1:0-2820 GCA_031404355.1 Actinomycetes bacterium | reverse complement strand
GGCGCGACGACGCTCACCGAGCCGAGCGTGTTGGCTTCGGGTGTGCAGATCTGACGCACGTTGGCGAGCGACGTCTTTGCCTCGATCCGCAACGCAGAGAGCGTGCCGGAAATCGTCGTGCCGGCCGCACCGGATGTGATGGGTAGAACGACTGCGGGCGGCTGGAACGTGCTCCCACCGGGGAAGTACGAGTCGCCGGTCACGGGGAACGAACTGCCGGTCGTCGAGCCGGGGAACGCAAGGCGCAGAATGTTGCCACCGACGATGGTGGCGGTAGGGCTGAGCACATTTCCACCGGTAACCGTCGGTGTGCCGAGCGAACCTGCGCCGTTGACGGTGATCTCAAGCGTGATGTTCTTGATTTCGCTGATGGCGACCGTGAGCTTGGTGCCGTTCAGGTCGACCTCGACGCTCGATGGCAGCGGGAAGGGATCGGGGGTCCCGCCGAGCTCGTACGTAACGCCGGGGAACACCTCAGTTACGCCGCCGCCAAAGTCGGGCAGATCAATGGATTGTGTGCTCGTCGTCGGCAGTGGTGCCGCGCTCTGCACGCCGGCGGCGTCCAGCGTGAAGGTGTCGCACGTCGTCACGATCGGCGCAGCATCGGCCGGTGCAGCTGCGAACCCGACCGCCGCGAACACGAACAGTCCGGCCGCGACGAGTACGCGCGGACGACGGAAACTTCCCCCCATGACGAAACCCCTTGTGTGTCGGCCCCCGTTTACGTGGGGGACTAACTACACGCCGCGTGCAGCATCTGCAAGGCCCAGGATCTGGGTGTCCGGGCTCATCCCTCGGCCGCGGCCTCGGCCAGGCGGCGGGCGATGACCCGCATGCACAGGGTTTCGTCGGCGCCTTCGAAGATCGACAACACCCGGGCGTCGACGTAGTACCGGGAAACGGGGAACTCCTCGGCGTAGCCCATGCCGCCGTGGAGCTGCATCGCCTCGCGCGTCACCCACTCGGCCGCCCGACAGACGTACGCCTTGACCATCGACGCTTCGAGCGTGCCCCCGCCGGCCGCCATCTTGCGCGCGACGTCGTACGAGAACTGCCGGCCGGCCTGGATCAGCGCGGCCATGCGGGCCAGCTTGGCCTTCGACAGTTGGTAGTCGAACACCGCGCGCCCGAACACGTTGCGTTCCTGCGAGTACTGGAGACCGGCTTCGAAGGCGGCTTGCATGAGACCGACCGCGCGCGCCGCGGTTTGCAGGCGCCCGTTCTCGAAGCCCGACATCTGGAGGTAGAAGCCGCGCCCGAGTCCCGCGTCGCCGCCGACGAGGTTGTCGGCGGGGACGAACCAGTTGTCGAACGCGACCTCGTACGAGTGCATGCCGCGGTAGCCGATCGTGTCGATTGCCCGGCCTTCGATGGTGCCGCCACCGTCCTGGGCGAATGCGAAGGCGTGTCTGTCGGCTTGCGGCTTCTCGACGACGAACAGCGACAGTCCCCTGTGGCGGGCAGCGCGGTTGGGGTCGGTGCGGGCGAGCACCATCAACACGTTGGCGCGCGCCGCGAGCGTCGCCCATGTCTTGACGCCGGTGATCAGCCACCCCGCGTCGGTGCGGGTAGCGGCGACCTTCACTCCGGCGACATCGGAGCCGAAATCGGGTTCGGTCGTCATGATGCCGACCATGAGCTCGCCGCTCGCGATCCGGGGCAACCAGGTTTGCTTCTGTTCCTCGGTGCCGCCCGCGACGAGCGCGCGGGTGAGGATCTCCGGACGGGTGACCAGCGAACCGCCGATCCCGAGCGATCCGCGCGACAGTTCCTCGGTCGCGACGACCATGCCGATGTAGTCCTGCTCACCGCCCGACGCGAAGCCGCCGTACTCCTCGGGCACCGAAAGTCCGAAGCCGCCGAGCTCGGCGAGGCCGGTGATGATGGCTTCGGGGACGTCGGCGTTCGTACGGTGCACGTGCTCGGCGTGCGGGCGGATCTTGTCCTCGGCGAATCGGCGAAACGTGTCGGCGACGAGTTCGAAGTCGTCGGAGAGATGGGCCGGCCCGCTGTCGTGCTTCACGCACTCGTCGGCGAGCGCCTCGAGGAACTCGGGCGCCCGGTGCGCTTCGACGAACGGCATCGCCGGGGCGAGCGCATCGGCCGGGACCGACCACACTGCGGCGCGTCCGAGCAGCTTGGTGGCGACGTCCCACACCGCGTCGGCGACGAACGCGCGCGCCAGCATCGACTCGACGTCGCCGTGCTCCCCGTACGCGCACATCACGCGTGCGCCTTCGACTGCCGCCGCCGCGTGCGCGAGGTCGTAGGCGAATACCTGATGCTCGTCGAGCTTCGCGACCGAGATCGTGCCGCCGTCGCCCGCGAGGTGCGCGAGATGCCGCGCCCCGGCGTCGACGACTGATGCGGCGAGACCGACGGCCGCCGACGCGTCACTCATGCTGCTCATGCGAGCAGCGTACCGAGGCGTTACGTCGTGGGCGTTGTCGGAGGTTCGGTCGTCGGTGGCGTCGTCGGGGGGGTGGTCGGCGGCACGGTCGGTGGGACCGTCGTCGGCGGCACGGTGGACGGCACGGTCGTCGGAGGTGTCGTCACGACGGTCGGCGGCGGCTCCAACTCGTCGGTGGTGTCGGTCGTGACCGTCGTCGTCGGCGTGGTGCGGCGCGATCCGGAACCGGAGCCGCTCGAACCGGACCCGCCGCCGTGGCGAATCGTGTACTCACGCGCGTGCTCGGGGTCGGTCTGCGCGACGACGTCGTAGCGTGCGTCGAGCAACGCGAACACCGCAGCCGCAAGGTGCTCGGCGCCCGCCCCGGTGAAGTGGACGCCGTCGTCGATGCGCACGCGAACGGTGTCGCC
>JANNHK010000481.1:0-5850 GCA_031404355.1 Actinomycetes bacterium | reverse complement strand
CCCATCAACCTGCTCGCCGACTTCGGCGGCGGCGGGTCGCTCGTGGTCATGGGTGTGCTCGCCGCACTCGTCGAGCGCGCGACATCCGGCAAGGGTCAGGTCGTCGACGCGGCGATGGTCGACGGCAGCGCGCAACTGATGAGCATCTTCTTCGGCATCGACGCCATGGGCGGCTGGGGCCCCCGCGGCACGAACCTGCTCGACGGCGGCGCGCACTTCTACGGCGTGTACGAAACTGCTGACCACCAGTACGTGTCGATCGCGTCGTACGAGCCGAAGTTCTACGCGAATCTGCTCGCGGTGCTCGGTCTCGGCGACCTCGACCCCGCGCAGCAGATGGACAAGGCGCAGTGGCCCGCGCTCAAGGAGCGCTTCGCGACGATCTTCCACACGCGTACGCGTGACGAGTGGGTCAAGTTCTTCGAGGGCCACGAAGTGTGCTTCGCGCCGGTGCTACCAATGTCGGAAGCGCGGGCCCACCCGCACAACGTCGAGCGGGGTACGTTCGTCGACGTCGACGGCGCGCCCCAACCGGCGCCCGCACCGCGCTTCGACCGCACGCCGAGCGAGGTGACGCGTGCGCCCGTCGCCGCGGGCACCGACACCGATACGGCCCTCGTCGACTGGGGTTTCGCCGCCGCCGATGTCGAGGCCCTCAAGGCCGGCGGCGCCGTCGCATAGGCACGTCTCAGGGTTCTCGGTTCGCGGCCGACGAAGACCTATGCAGGCGCGCACCCTCATGGTGGCAGTGCTGGCGCTCGTGCTCGCCGCGTGCGGCGGCAGCGCCGACGAGAACGAGAACGACGTGGCCCTGACGGGCGACGTCGTTGCGGGCGCGACGGCCCGCGCCCACACCGCGTACTTCACGCTCGGGTATCGAGAGGGCGACGCAACACCTCCGACGGTTCCGGAGCTTGACGACGACGACCGTTTCGACGACCCCGTCGGATCCGCGACAATGAGCATGGGAACCTTGGCACCGTTGGATCTCGAAGGGGCGATCGACTTCGACGAACACCGTGGGTTCACACGCGCCGTGGTCGAGACAGACGGTGACCCCGTCGACTACGAGACACGATTCATCGACGATGCCGTGTACACATCTTCCGCCGGCTTCGCCAACATCGGACTCCCGGCCTTCGAGCACTACGACTGGATCCGGTACGAGTCGAACACCGACAACACGGCCACCGGCTTCTTGGGGAACGCGTTCGATCCGTTCGCCGTTCTCGAAGATCTCGACGAACTCGACGCGACCATCGACTCGGATGGAACCGAAACGATCGACGGGGTCACGACCACGGCGTATCGGGTTCGATTCGACCGCGACCGCCGCGCCACCGACCTGCGCATGGAACCCGACGAACTCGACGACGACTCGCTCGACGGGCGACTTTGGATCGACGAACAGCAGCGCCTGCGGCGCCTGATCACGTTTGAGTACGGAAGCGAAATCCAGCTGGACTTCTCACGGTTCGGCGAGCCGGTCGAGGTCGAGGAGCCGACCGGCGACCGCGTGTACGACACGGCGGACGATCCGGCATTCTCGTCGGAGCCCGACTACGCCAACCTCGGTGACTTCTCGGAGATCGCGAGCGGCTCCGACGAGTCGACGACATGGTCGGTATGGCGCGCGGATGCCGGAGACGGGTGGGCGTGCTGGACCCTGGAGTCCGACCCGGAGATGGACGCGTCCGGCGGTTTCATCCACGGCGGTGGCAGCGAGCCGATGGAAGACTTCGATCCGCAGCACAACGGCTACTCCGCCACCTGTGACCACGAGCCGAACGAGAGTCCCTTCGGAACGCCGTTGATGATCCTCGCCCACCAAACTGTGGACGAACAGAGCGTGTTCGTCGGTGTTGGTATCGACGGTCTCGACAACGCAACGATCACGTTCGACGACGGCACCACCGAGACGGCGACGCTCGACGATGGAGTGATTGCGTGGTTCGGCCCGTCGGAACCGACGATCACGAAGATGGAAGCGACGCGTGCCGGCCGCGGCACGGTGCTGTGCGAGCCAATGAGTTTCCCCGAAGGAATGCCGGGACTCGAGCTCGTGGGTGCCGCCCCGCTCACCTGCTTCGTGGCGAGCTAGCCAGGCCCCCTCGAGTTACTCGTGTGGCCAATGTGGCGCGAGCGCGCGTCCGCGGACGCGTCTTCGACCACCTCAATCGACCCGTGAACTGGGACTATAGACAATCCGATATACTTGGATCGTGACCCCAGGAACGCTGCTCACGCAGGCTCGGCGTCGGGCCCGCCTTACCCAGCAGGAGCTCGCCACGCGAGCCGGGACCAGCCAGCCCGTCATCTCCGCGTACGAGCACGACAAGCGCGACCCGGGGGTGGCGACGTTGCGCAAGCTGCTCGCCGCCGCCGGCTGGCGCCTCGAGCTGCGTACCGCGCACCTCGGCGCGGCCGAGGACGACGAGCGCACCGGCCCGGATCCCGAAACGAACGCGCGCAAGCTGGTCGACGTCTTGCTCCTCGCCGACGCGATCCCGCATCGACCTCGCGGCGAACTCACCTTTCCGCGCATCCGCTCGACGTGACGCCTCGGACGCTTCCCGAGAAGGTCATCGCGCTCGACGGTGCGTTGCGCGAAGTCCCCCACGCATTCGGTGGTGCGCTCGCGCTCGCCTACTACGCGGAGCCTCGAGCAACGGTCGACATCGACATCAACGTATTCGTGCGCGAGAACGACGCCGAAGACGTGCTCGTTCCTCTGCGCACATTGGGCGTCGCCGCCGACAACGACGCCGGTTCACGCATCGCGAGAGACGGGCAGATCCGCGTCTGGTGGGACGGCACGCCTGTCGATCTGTTCTTCAGCTACGACCCGTTCCACGATACCGCCGCAGCAGGCGTTCGTCGCGAGCCGTTCGCCGATACCACGATTCCCGTGCTGGCTCCCGACCACCTCGTCGTCTGCAAGGTGGTGTTCGACCGACCCAAGGATTGGGTCGACATCGACGCGATCATCGAAGCTGGTACAGAGCTCGACGCGGCGGAGATCATTCGTTGGGTGCAACGCGTCGTCGGCGACGACGACCCCCGCTACGAGAAGATCGTCAGGCGACTCACCCGGTGAGGAGCGCGGCGGCGTAGCGCCAGGCGCCGGACGAGTAGCCGGCGTCGTTCGGGCCGGCGAGGTGGACACCGTCGGCGTCGCGCACGGCGATGTTGCCGTCGGTGCAGCCGTACCCTGCGGTCTCGAACGCCAGGCAGGGCAAGAGGTCTGTGAAGCCGTTGGGTGAGAGCGCGGTCGCCAGGTCGACGTGGTTGACGCCCTCGACCTCGGCGAACGCGACCCGCAGCGCGACCGCGACGCTGTTCTCGTCGGGCTTACCCATGTCGGGCGGACCGGCCAACGTCACCGTCGCTCCTGCCGCTTCGGCGAGATCGACGACGTGCTCGACATCGCGCACGTAGGCGGCGACGAGCTCGTCCCCGTCGTCGGTGGCAATGCACGGAGTCAGGTTGTTGCCCGCGAACGCGAGCACGATGTCAGCCGGGGCATCGTTCGCGATCGTGTCTTCGATGGTCGCGAACCAGTCACAGAGGGCCGCGCCCCCGTACGCGGCGACGGTCACCGCGCGCTGCTGGTGTTCGCCGATCGCGGTGAGGTACCGGCTCGCCTGAAGGGTGAGCGAGTCGCCGAACACCGCGACACCACCGTCCCCCGGATCGGTCACCGTGTCGAGCGCGCCCGCGGGAACCGCGCCGGCCAACGGTGGCAGGGGCGGCAACCCCAGGTCCGGCGCGTTCGCGGGCGGCAACGCCGACACGACGGTCTCGGCCCAGCGTTGCGCGCCGGCCGAATAGCCGTCGAACGGGTAGTTGAGGTGCACGCCGTCGTCGAGGCGCACGTCGATCTCGCCGTCGACACAGCCCTGCGCCGCGCCTTCGGTGACCCGGCACGGCAACTGCTGCGTGTACCCCTCGGGTGAGAGCAGGGTCCGCCCGTCGACGAACGAGACGTGGTCATACCGGTCGGCAACGAGCCGGTACCGCTCGCGCACCATCGGCGCGATTTGGCGGAAGTGATCGGCGCTGCTGTCGGGCGGCCCGACGAGCACGAGTTGCGTGCCCTCGGTCAGCTCGGCCGCGTGCTCCGCCTCTTCCTCGTACGCGTCGCCGAGCTCCTCGCCCGTCTGGTTGCCGGTGCACGACGTGCGGTTGTTGCCGATGTACGCGAGCACGACGTAGTCCGGCGGGTCTTCCATGACCTCCACGATCCGCGGGATCGCGTCGCAAATCGCGTCACCCGGAACGCTTTCGCCGACCACCGTGTAACCCAGATCCTCGCCCGCGGCCTTGATCTCCGACCACGCCTGCATCGCGAGCGAATCACCGTAGATGGCGACGATCGGAGCACTCGTGACGATCGTAGTCGTCGTCGTTGCCGCGTCGTCGGGCGGCGCGGCGTCGGAGTCGTCGTCATCACCGCTGCACGCGCCGAGCAACACGAGCGCTACGAGCAGCACAACGAATCGGCGTGTCAAGCGGGCACCACGGTGTCGGCCGCGCGCCAGCACCAGCATGCGACGAGCGACCGGTACGGTCGAAACGGCTCGCCGAGCGGCAGGAGTTGTTTCGGCGTCGGCATCGGGTCCAGGCCGTACATGCGCGCGTATCCGCTGCGGACACCGAAGTCGAGCGTCGGCCACACGTCGAGCCGGCCCATCTGGAACATGAGGAACATGTGCGCGGTCCACTCGCCGATGCCACGCACGAGCACCAACTCGCGCACGACGTCCTCGTCGGCGAGTCTCGCGACGCGGTCGAGTTCGACCACCCCTTCTTCGACCTTCGTTGCGAGGTCGAGGATCGACGTCGCCTTCGCGCCCGAGAGCCCGACTGCCCGCAGTTCGTCGAACGGTGTGGCGAGCACGGCGGCGGGAGTCGGCGCGCCGTTGTACAGCGCTTCGAAGCGGCCGTGGATCGCCGCCGCGGCCCGGCCCGCGAGCTGTTGGTAGCAGATCATGCGCGCCAACTCGGCGAAGTGCGGCCGCTTGGGTCGGCCCCGCCGGATATCGGGCACCCCGTGCGCGCCGAGCATTTCGGCCATCAAAGGATCGCGCGCCGCGAGGTCATCGGCGCCCCTCGTGACGGCTTTGGCGATCACAGCTTTCGCGATGCGCGGCACGGGGCCGGAGACTAGGCGGCGAGGGCCTCGAGCAGCCGTCGCTTCATCTCGACGAACTCCGGGTCGGTGAGCGTTTCGACCGTGCGCGGGCGGGCGAGGGAGACGGCTTCGTCGAGCACGATGCGGCTCGGGCGCGGCGACATCACCAGGACCCGGTCGGCCAGCACCAGCGCTTCGTCGACGTCGTGGGTGACGAGCAGGACCGTACGACCGTCGGCGTGCCACACCTCCTGGAGCCACGAGTGCATTGTCCGGCGCGTGATGGCGTCGAGCGCACCGAGCGGTTCGTCGAGCAGCAACACCGGGCGCGGGACGAGAAACGTGCGCAACAGCGCGACGCGCTGACGCATCCCGCCCGACAGCGTCGCGGGCCACGCCTCCTCGAAGCCGTCGAGCCCGAAGCGATCCAACAGTTCCTGCGCTTGGCGTCTGGCGTCGGCCGTGGGTAGACCGGCGACCTCGGCGCCGAGCGTCGCGTTCGCGAGCACGCGCCGCCACGGCATGAGCAGATCGCGTTGGGCTTGGAACGCGACGAGGCCCGTCGTGCCGATCGTCGACGCCCCACCGACAGTCGCTGTGCCGGCGATTGGTGTGGTGAGCCCGGCGAGGACGCGCAGCAGCGTGGACTTGCCGCATCCGCTCGGTCCGACGATCGCGACGAACGCGCCGGGCTCCACCTCGATGTCGACGTCGAC
>JANNHK010000480.1:0-21687 GCA_031404355.1 Actinomycetes bacterium | reverse complement strand
CCCGCCATGTTCGACGCGGTCTGACCGCATTCGATCAGCCGGGGCCGATCGAGGTCGTAGCCGCCGACAATGCACTGATCGAACCCGGATGTGTGCTCCATCGCGGCCCGTACGTCGGCGGTGCCGTCGACGACGAGGTCGAGCGCGACCGCGACGTCGATTCCGAAGCGTTGGCACGCGGCGAGGTAGACGCCGACGGGGAACATGTCGGTCGCGTGTAGTTCGAAGTGGCGCCGGTAGCCGGCGATGGCAAACGCTTCGGAATCGTCGAGGTGGTGCGCGAGCTCGGCATCGGTCATGCCCGTCGGGTCGAGCGCGGTCAGCGCTTCGTTCTCCGCAATCGCGGCCGGCCGATCGACTTCGAAGTACGTGCGCGCGATGTCCCGCCACGGCCGCTCGCGCAGTGCACGTTCGGCGAGACGGTTGCGGCGTCGGTACGCAGGCGTGAGCCGGGCGAACAGCCATACCAGCGCGTGGGGCGGCATGCGCGAGACATCCGGGCCGGTCAACGGCGCGGGGTGCAGGAACGGATAGCCGTGCACGGTGCGCAGTGCGACCGTGCGGACGGGGAGCCCGACCAGCGTGGCGTACGCCTCCATGCCCGGTTCGAAGCTCGCGGCAAAGATCCGCTCGTACTCGGCGGTGAACGGCCGGTCGAAGTGGTCGGCGAGGCGCGTCCATTCGCCCGGCCCGGGGGCGGTCCATTCGGTGTCGTTCACGATGCTCCCTTGGCGGTTGCGGCGGAGAGGGCGTCGACCGCCCAGGTGACGTCGGCGACGGCGGTGTCCGGGTCGGCGCCTTGGCGGTCGTGCAGGTCCACGAACGCGAGCGACGATGACAGCAGCAGCGCGAGCCGCACCAACCGTTGCCCGGAAGCCGATTCGGGGTCGATGCCGCGCCGCGCGATCGAGGTGGCGAACCATTCACGCGACGTCTCGTAGCGGGCGGCGCGCATGTCGCGCCCGGCGTCGGACGCGAGCTGGTGGCGGAGCAGGTCCATGTTCTGCGCGAACGCGGTCCACAGTTGCCGCAGGTAGTCGGGGCCGGCGCTGATCCCGCCGTCGGGCAGACCCCCGGCCGCGCGGGCCGCGGGCTCGTTCGCGGCGGCTTCGAACAGCAGGTCCTTCGTGGGGAAGTAGCGGTAGATCGTTGCCACCGACGCGCCGCTGCGGCGGGCCACGTCGGGGACCGTCACCTCGGCCAGCTGCCCCTCTGCGACGAGGTCGAGGACGGCGTCGAGGATCCGCAGCCGGGTGACCTCCTTTTGCGCCGTCCGGATCGTCATAAGATGAGCCTCTCATATTGAGAGGATCCTCTCAAGAGGGAATCCTTATGTAACTCACCGTTGGACCCGTAGTGAGGTTGTGCGTTCGCCTCTCGCCGGTGCCGTGACCGTGCTCCTGATCGCCTCGGTGGCCGCCGGGTGTGGGACGGACGATGTGTCGCCGTCCGACAGTGCAGCCGCTGACGATCAGTCTCAGTCTCAGCCGCATGTGGTCACGATCGATGCCGAGTGGGTGCCCGACAACGCCGTCGCGCAGCCGCCCGACGAACTCGAAGGTGATATCGACGCGGACGGCTACCTGTGCTTGTCGGGGTCGTCCGAGATGTGCGACCACCTCACCGGCTCGACGACTCGCGAATGGTTGCTCGGTTCCGAAGGTGTGCTGCAGGTCGTCGTCGACCAACTCCCAGCTTCCGTCACGGAAGCGATGCTCGAGGAGTTGGTCACGGCTGACCCGCTCGAGGGCCTCGGGCCGGACGCGATCGTTCCCGGCGATGTGTACGAACTCGGCGAGCGTGAGATCGCGGAGCTGACGGTACGCGAACGGTCGGCGTGGTACGTCGCGATCGAAGCCGGCACGCGGACCTCATCGCTTCGGTCGATTGCCTGGCTCGAACATTCGCGCGTTCTCGTCGGCGTGTCCGCCGCATGCCTCCGTGAGTCCGCGATGTGCGTCGCCGCGTTGCCGTCCCGCAATGACATGGAACGAATTGCCGCATCGCTCGTGTTGCGGGAAGGTCCGCCGCCGAGCGACCTCCCGGCTGTCGTCCACCGCGCCGAGGCGGCCGAGCACGGAATCGAACAGTGGTGGCTGTACTCGTGGCCGGACCACGGCGAAGGTACCTGTGTCGGCGCAGCCTCGTACTACGGCGATCCCCTCATCGGTGTCGAGATCGAGGCATCACGAGAAGACGACAGTTGCTGGCCGCTCGAAGGGGAAACACTACGTATGTGCGTGTGTTCCGGTGAAGGTCTGGCCTTCGCCACTGTCGACGATTCGGTCGAGCGCGTCGAAGCGCTGTTCTACGAGGACGATCCGGTGACTCTCGAAGAGGTCGACGCGACGATCGGGGGGCAAGCAGTCGTCGTCCTCACGTGGGATCCGGAGCTCCTCTCCATCGAGGCTGTCGTGGCTTACGACGCTCAGGGCGAGGAAATGGAGCGATACGAAGACCTGTACTGACTGGCGGAGTTTTCGGGACTCAATCATAGACGATCGTCATCTGGCTGTCGACCTCGTCGAATCCGCAGCCGAGTGCCGTGACGAGGATGCGCTCGCCGCCGCGCGATGCCCCGCCGGGGATCACGCGGGTGACGCCCCAGGTGCCGGGACCGGTCGGCTCGAGGTCGATGCCGCCGTCGATGCCGCCCGTCAACAGCGAGACGCTCTCGACGGTGCCGCTCGTCTCGACCGACGCCACGAGGGTCCCCTCGGTGGCATCGGGCCCGGTGAGTTCGACGTTGGCGACGACCGACACGATCGCGGCGTCGAGCGCCGCGCACCCGCCCGGCCCGGACGGCGGCCCGCTGGTCGTGCTCGCCACGACTGTCGTGGTCGTGGTCGTCGTGCTGGTTGTGGAAGTCGTCGTGCTGGTCGTGGAAGTCGTCGTGCTCGCCGTGCCGATCCCGGACGAAGGGGGTGCGTCGGGTGCGCTCGCTTCGTCGCCGCCCGGCAGATCGATGCCGACGGCGTCGCCGGCGTCCGCGACGACGTCCTGCAGACCCGCCGGGAGGTTTCCGGTCGCGGCGAGCCCGCCCGTCACGACCGTTGCCGTCGCGGCGGTAGCGACGAGCACCTTCGCCAGCACGAACCCGCGCGGCCGGAACAGCCACGCGTAGGCGACCCAACCCGACCCCGCGCCCGCGGTGGCCGACATCTGCGCGACGACGCCCGTCACGTCGGGCACGGGTCCGGCGCCAAGACCCGCGATGCGCGCGAGCGCCTGCCCGAGCGGCGACGACGGGTCGGCGCCCGCCAGCAGTGCGTCGGCCGCTTCGGGGGAGAGGTCGTCGGTCATTCCGGTTCTGTCATCGCTGCCGCCCCCGCATCGGTTACGCCCTGGCCGGCGAGATGGCGGGCCAGGGCCTGCAGGGCCCGGTGTTGCAGCACCTTGACTGCGCTTTCGCGCTTGTCGGTGACCCGCGCGACCTCCTTCACCGAGAGCCCGCCGATCACCCGCAGCGCCACGACCTCGCGCTGGTCGGGCGTGAGCAGGGCGAGCAACTCGGCGACCCGGTCGTCGTCCGAGAGATCGGGGAAGGGGGTCGCCTCGGCGGGCAACGTGGCCGGGTCGTGCGGGGTGTCCCGGCGCCGGGTCCGTGACCGGCGCTCGTCGATCATCCGGCGGTGGGCGATCGTGAACACCCACGACCGGAACGCAGCTTCGTCGCCGTCGAAGCGCTTCAGGTTCCGGGCCACGGCAACGAACGTTTCCGACACGACGTCGTCGGGATCGGCCGCGCCCTTGCCCCGCACGTAACCGGCGACAACCGGAGCGAGGTCCGTGTAGATGGCCGCGAACGCGCCGTCGTCGCCGGAACGGGCCGCCTCCAGCACGTCGGCGTACCGGGACCCGAGCGCCACGCGCGGGGAGCGTATGTGACAGCCGTCACATTGGCGCGGCACCGGTAACCGCCGTCGGGGCGGCAGCGATGACGCTTCCGAGGGCAGGCAAGACCACGAAGGACAACCACATGCACAAGCACTCGTTCACGAAGATCACACTCGCCGCCGGCATCGTCGCCGCGACGTTCGCAATGGCGACCCCGGCCGAAGCGGCGACCCGGGTCCCGACCGTGCGCCAGGCACCGTCGACCAATCCCGTGTCGATCGCGCCGCTGCCGAGCCCGTACCCGAACCCGGAGTGGCGCGGTGTCGCCTACCCCGACCCGGACTGGCGCGGTGTCGCCTACCCCGACCCGACCTGGCGCCCCGTCGGCTTCATCTCGATCGCGCCGCTGCCGAGCCCCTGAACGAGACTGCGCCGGGTGGCTCGTGACGGGCCACCCGGCGGGCGGTCACTCGATGATGTGGACCCGCCCCGCGACTGGGTCGACTTCGACGGTCGCACCGTCGGGGATCCGTGTCGTTGCACCGGTCGCGCCGACGATCGTAGGAAGCGAGAACTCACGGGCGACGATCGCCGCGTGGCACATCGTGCCGCCTGCGTCGACGACGAGCGCGCCGAGGATCGGGATGATCGAGTTGTACGCCGGGCCGGTGAAGGGCGCGACGAGCACGTCGCCCGGTTCGAGGCGGTCGAGCGCGTCGTCGACGTTGCTGGCGACCCGCGCGACGCCCCGGTAGGAACGCTCGCCGATGCCCGTGCCCGTCAGCTCGCCTTCCGAGGGTGCCGACGAGAGTCCTTCGGCCTCCATCACGGTCAAGAACGCCGCGGTCGCGCGCGCGAGCGCGGGCGGCAGCGCGTCGAGCGGTGGCGGGTCCTCAGGGTCTCCCAGCATGTCCGGCGCACGCGCGGCCTCGACCAGATCGCGGTGCGCGGCGCGCGCGGTGAGTTCGTCCGAAGTCGGCCCGGCGCCAGTGAGCAACAGCGGCCCGAGTTCGTCAGGCGTGCATTCGACGACAAGGTCGACGTTGTCGAGCGCGCCGCGCGACGCGAGTCGGGCCCCGGCTTCGAGGAGCGCGCGGCGCAAGAGCCCGCCCGACCAGTTCCAACGCACACCCGCACTGTCGTCGCGCTGACGCATGCCGTAGCGCGCCTCGGTAAGCACTGCATCAAACGCGGCGCGGTCCGCTGCGGGCACCTTGGCCCGGACGCCTGCGGCGTCGGGCGGTGCGATCGCGCCGGGCGCGCTCGTCGCGGCGAGCAACGCCGCGAGTTGCAGTTTTGGCCGCTCGGCCAACGTGGGCTTGTCGATGTCGTCGCTCGTGACGAGCCGCCAGCCGTGATACTCGCGCCAGGTGTCGACGGCGGCCTCGGCGTCGGAGCTGAGCGCGCGCACCGCTTCGATCGAATCAGGAGTAACGCCGGAGTCGGCGATCGCCTTCGCGACCGGCGCGAGCATTTCCCCGGTCTCGACGGTCGCCGGTGAACTCCCGCGCAGCAGCGCGGTTGCCTCGGCGTCGGCGATGCCCCAGCGCCGGGTGTGCGCGATGAAGTCGCCGGTGGGAATGAGGTCGCCGCCGTGCATCTCCATGTTGCGCCCGGCCTGGGTGCCAAAGTGCGCGAGCAACTCGCCCACGTGCTCGACCAGCGCGTCGTCGTCGAGCGCGCCCAGATCGACCCGGCCGAACTCGAGGTTTTTCGCCACCACGGTCGCGCGCTCGCGGTCGAACCAGTCGTCGACCTCGGTGCGCCAGAGCTTCGTCTCCCACGCGGCGGCGGCCGTCCGGTTGCACCGTCGTAGGCCCGGGTGCACCCGCGCCATCACCTTCATGACCCAGACCGGCGGTGCCTTCTTGGAGGGCGTATCGCCCTCACCGATGCCGACCGGGCGGAAGTAAAGGCAGCCGTGCACCAGCCTCGCCTCGATGCGGTCGAGCGGGAGTCCATAGCGCTTGACCAGTGCGCCGAACCCGTCGCTTCCTTCGGCCAGGAACCTGTCCCGCAGGAAGTGCGACACCGGCCGCCGCCCCCGGTGCGTGGCGTCAAGCTCCCACGCTCCGGGCCCCGGCGGCTCGAAGATCAGATCCGTTCCCGTCATGTCGCTAAGATATTGGTGACAGACCTCTATTGTCAACATATACTTCCCTCGTCATGTCCGAGCGCCCGTACTCATCCCCGCTGCGCGACAGCCAGGCCCGGCGCACACGCGAACTCATCCTCGACGCGTTGACCGACCTGTTGGCGACGTACTCGCCCCAGGAAGTCACGACCCGTGCGATTGCGGAGCGGGCCGGCGTCTCGCAGCCGACCGTGTACCGCCACTTCCCGGATCGGCAGGCGCTGCTGGAAGGTCTCACGGCCCGGATGATGTCGATCTCCGGCGAGGGCTCGCGCCCGCGATCGCTCGATGATCTCGTCGCCTACGGCGTGGTCGAAACCGCCATGGCGGAAGAGCACGCCGTATTGGCCACCGCCGAGGCGCTGCTCAACTCCGACCCGCGCCGGCTCTCGCAGGCGAGCCGCCAGCGCTCCGAACTCCTGCTCCAACTCGTCGCCGACGCGCTCCCCGACTACGACGATCGCGAACACATTCGTATCGCCGCGTTGCTGCGCAACCTGTTCTCGGTGCAGGCCTGGCTGCGCATGCGCGAGGAGTTCGGCATCCCGGGTACCGAATCCGGCCCGATCCTCGCGTGGGCGACGCAAACGCTCATCGACGAGATCCGCGCCGGCAACTTCCCGCGCGACTGATCGCCGGCTCTTACTCGCCCTCGAACCACGATTCGCCGGAGTCGTCGGCGGTCACTGCTTGATCGTCGGCGAACGATGTGAGTTCCGGGTCGGTCTCCTCGAACGCCATTGTCGGGGGCTCCGGTTCGAGCGCGCCGGTGCCGATCGGCGTCTCGTCGATTGAAGCCAACTCGGTCTGATCGTTCACGAAGCCGATGTCGGTCGCGTCGATCGGCGCGGGCGACTCGGACACCGGGTCGGCGACACGACCGGCGACGACATCGTTCGCCGTCTTGGCCGCGATCTCGGGGGTATTGCCCGCGAGCTGGGCTGCGAGTTCGTTGGCTTGGCGCACGGCGTCGAGCACAAGGTCGGACTCTGTGCGAGGCGGCTTCCATCCCTCTTGGAGACTCGGCGACCAGGTCGAGATCGTGTCGGCGGCGTTGCGGTCGCGTCGTGACCCGCCGGGCCCGATGCGTGCCGGATCGGTTCCTCGTCATCAGCCACCGCGTCAGTATCACACTGATCGAGAGTCTGGAGCGACCCGTTGCAGCTCGTTGCCTTCACCCGTTGTTGGGTTGTGTCAATAGATCACCGCGCAGCTACTCATACGCCTCTCTCCGCTCGTGCAGCGGTCGGCGCCGTCGTCGCCGCGGATGCTGTCGTAATGGGCGCCGCCGTCGATGTCGTCGTCGCCGCCCCCGCCGTAGAGGTCGTCGTCGCCTTCGCCGCCGTCGATCACGTCCTTGCCTGCGTCGCCGTAGATGACATCGGGGTTATCGCCGCCACAGATGGTGTCGTTGCCGCCCTTGCCGTAGATGGTGTCGGCGCCGTATAGGCCGACGATGACATCGGCGCCCGATGTCCCGTTGATCGTTTCACTGGCCGCAGTGCCGACGATGGTGGCGGGTTTGCCTTTGCAGAGCGGGCCGCTCACGTTGTACGGGCAGGACCGGGTCGTGGTGTTGCCGGCATTGTCGGTTCCGGTCAAGGTCGCGGTCTTGGCGCCGACCGCGTTCGTATTCACGAGCGCGCTGAGCGAGGCCGACGTGACACCCGAGGTCGCGTCGGTGACGGTTGCGGTGACGTATGCGGGGAACTGCGTGAGTGCGAACGTGGGCGTCGGGCCGCAGGTGACGGCGGGGGCGGTGGCGTCGCGCTTGACGGCCGCGGTCGCCGAGGCTGGCCCGCCGAGCCCGGCCGATGTCGCAACGCAGGTGAACGACGTGCTCACGGTGTCCGCACCGACACTCGAAGGACCGCAGCCTTGGGTGGAGACGATCGCCGATTCGGGATCGGTCACCGTCCACGACACGCCGATGTTGGACCGGTACCAACCGTTGTTACCGAGTGTGCCCGAGATGGTGGGGGTCACGACCGGAGGTGTGTAGTCGAGCCCGGCGGTGCGCCACAGGAACACGCCGCGGTACGGGCTCGCCTGATCCGGTCCGGAACCGACCCCGATGCCGCCCGCGAAGAACGGTGTCTGGAAGCTGGCGCTGCCACTGATCGGCAGGTCGTTCGCGTCGCGGGACGCGGTCCAGCCGTCCGTGTACTCGGTGTAGAAGTAGGTGAGCGCGGTGTAGGTCGTCCAGCGGAAGTCGTTGAGGAAACCGATGGCGGCACCGAATCCGGCATTGGTGTAGTCGCCGGTCGAGATACCGGGCGCGTAGTTCTCCATGAGTTCGAGGACCTGGTCGGATGTCGCCCAGACCCACCCGGTGAGGTTCCTGCCACCGACGGTGCCGTTGCAGGGGGTGGCTCCGTCGGTTGGGCACACTGACGCGACCTGCGCCCAGCTCAGCCCGGTCGTCGGGAACAGTTCGTTCCACTGCTTGTCGCCGAACGTCGGCGCGGCCGAAGCGGTCGATGTGCCAATCGTCGCGACAAGCACGAGCGTGGCGAGAACAGCGGCCAGACGCGGCTTTTTGGAACTCATGTAGAGAATCCTCCCTTGTGCGCCGACCAGACAGTCGGCGCGCCGGGATCGACACGCTCATCCCGGTACGGAGGTTTGGCCGATCCCCGATATTTCCGACGACGCGCAGGCTCCGTCAAAGCGCGGATCCCGAGCGATACCCTGCGCGCCGCATGGCGCACCGTCAGAAGATTGCCGCCGTCTTCGCTGCGCTCGTCGTTTCCTCCGGATGCGGTGGTGACGACGACGCGGGTACTGAGAGCACCGCCGACATTTCGGTGACCACCCAAGGCGGCGCGAACCACACGGCTGACTGTCCGGAGCCTCCGTTCATGTTGGAGTTGCACGCTGCTCAAGGCGACGAACCGGTGATCGACGAACCCGACTTCGCGGTCGTCGATACCGTTGCCGTTGATGTTGGCGAGGGCGCGGCGCTCACGTTGTACGCCGGCGACTACGAGTTCGATCCAGCCGACTTCGCGGTGTTCACGACACCCACCGCACCAGCTGGGAAGACATTGTTGACGATTGCCATCACGACCTTCAATGCCACGGACACTCCGGAGCCGATTCGGGCGGGCGAGGAGGTTCCGGCCAGCGCCGGTCCCGACGATTTCGGGACGCGCACAGTGACTGTCATCGTCGATCGCGGGGGATCGTTGTACAACCAGGCCCACCAGGCGAGTGGCACGTTGACTGTGGTCGATGTCAGCGACGACCAAGTGTGCGTCGCCATTGACTATCGAGACGATCTGTTCGGAGCCGAAGACGGATCGCTCGGCAAGGCGCTTCGCGGCGCGTTCACGGCCGATGTCGTGCCGTTCGGCTGAGGTTTCGCTCCTCCGGCGTCGATGTGACCCAGGGGAATGAGGGGGCGGCGCTAGCTAGTCGCGGAAGTTGCTGAACGACAGCGGGATACCGAAGTCGTGCTCGCGCATCGCCTGGATCGCGGCCTGGAGGTCGTCGCGCTTCTTGCCGGTCACGCGCAGCTGATCGCCCTGCACCTGGTGCTGCACACCCTTGAGGCCGAGGCCCTTGATGTACTTGCCGATTTCGCGGGCCTTGTCGGCGTTGATGCCCACCTGGATCGCGACCTTCTGCCGCGCCCGGCCCTTGGTGGCCTCTTCGACCTTCCCGTACTCGAACGCCTTCAGCGAGACCTTGCGCTTCACGAGCTTCTCTTCGAAGACCTGCACGACGGCCTTAAGCCGCTCGTCCGATGCCGACTCGAGCTCAACCGCGTTGTCCTTCAACTCGACCACGCTGTCGGTGCCCTTGAAGTCGAACCGGGTCGTGAGCTCCCGGTGGGCCTGGTCGACCGCGTTCTTGACCTCTTGCATGTCGACTTCCGACACGACGTCAAAGCTGGGCATTCAACTATCGTAGAACCCGGGTCCGTACCCGAGTGGCCAAAGGGGACGGGCTGTAAACCCGTTGCGTTATCGCTACGTTGGTTCGAATCCAACCGGGCCCACCCAAACCCCCTCGGCATCGCCGGGGGGTGTTTTTTTGGATCCCTCTGTTCAGAGCAGGCGTTGCATGAGCACGACGTCGAGCCACTTGCCGAACTTGCGGCCGACCTCCTGCTCGCGTCCGACCTCGGCGAAGCCGCACTTGCGGTGCAGCGCGATCGACGTCTCGTGACCGCCGACGATCCGCCCGATGACCGAGTGGAAGCCGTGGGTGCGGGCAAGCTCGACGATGTCGGCCAACAGCAGCCCGCCGATCCCGTCGCCGCGGAGGTCGCGCCTCACGTAGACCGAGTCCTCGACCGTCGGCGCGTACGCGGGCCGGGGCCGGTACGCGCTGAGCGACGCGAAGCCCAGGATTTCGTCGGCGGCGTCGACCGCGACGATCGCCGGGTGGCCACCCGAATGGTCGTCGATCCAGGCCGCCTGCTCGTCGAGGCTGCGGGCGACGAGGTCGAACGTCACCGTCGACTCCAGCACCTCGAGGTTGTAGATCTCCCTGGTGGCGGCGGCATCGCGCCGCTCCACGAGCCGAGTCCGATACACGGGCGGTCACGCTAGGCCCCTCGGCTATCCTTTCGGGGCCTTGCCCCCTTAGCTCAGTCGGCAGAGCACTTCCATGGTAAGGAAGGGGTCTACGGTTCGAGTCCGTAAGGGGGCTCCACAAGCCATCACGGAATACCCATCCGAGTATGGCGGAGTAGCTCAGTTGGTAAGAGCACACGGCTCATAATCGTGGGGTCGCGGGTTCGAGTCCCGCCTCCGCTACCAGGCCAGGACCCGGCCACCGGACGCAGTACGTACACCCGAAGCGAAACGCGAGAGAGCACCCATGGCGAAAGAGAAGTTCGAGCGGAACAAGCCGCATTTGAACATTGGGACGATCGGTCATATTGACCATGGGAAGACGACGTTGACTGCGGCGATCACGAAGGTTCTGCATGATCAGAACCCGAAGAACGCGGCGATGGCGTTTGATCAGATCGATAAGGCTCCGGAGGAGAAGGCGCGGGGGATCACGATCTCGATTGCGCATGTGGAGTACGAGACGGAGAACCGTCATTACGCGCACGTGGATTGTCCGGGTCATGCTGACTACATCAAGAACATGATTACGGGTGCGGCGCAGATGGACGGCGCGATTTTGGTGGTCGCGGCGACTGATGGTCCGATGCCGCAGACGCGTGAGCATGTGTTGTTGGCCCGTCAGGTGGGCGTCCCGAGCATCGTCGTCGCGCTGAACAAGTCCGACATGGTTGATGACGAGGAGATCTTGGAGCTGGTCGAGCTCGAGGTCCGTGAACTGTTGAACGAGTATGAGTTCCCGGGTGATGACACGCCGGTGGTTCGGGTGTCGGCGTTGAAGGCACTCGAGGGTGATGCGGAGTGGACACCCAAGATCCTTGAACTCATGAACGCGGTCGATACGTTCTTGCCGGAACCGGCGCGTGATATCGACAAGCCGTTCTTGATGCCGATCGAGGATGTGTTCACGATCACCGGGCGCGGGACTGTGGTGACGGGCCGGGTGGAGCGCGGGATCGTGAAGGTCGGTGAGGAGATCGAGATCATTGGTCTGCGCCCGACGACGAAGACCACCTGCACCGGGGTGGAGATGTTCCGCAAGCTTCTCGACGAGGGCCGGGCGGGTGACAACATCGGTGCCCTGTTGCGGGGTACGAAGAAGGAAGATGTGGAGCGCGGTCAGGTCCTCGGCAAGCCGGGGAGTATTACGCCGCACACGGATTTCACGGCGCAGGTGTACATCTTGACCAAGGAAGAGGGCGGTAGGCATACGCCGTTCTTCACGAACTACCACCCGCAGTTCTATTTCCGTACGACGGATGTGACGGGCACGGTCCGTCTGCCGGATGGTACGGAGATGGTCATGCCCGGTGACAACACCGAGATGACTGTCGAGTTGGGCAAGCCCATCGCCATGGACGAAGGACTCCGGTTCGCGATCCGTGAAGGTGGCCGCACGGTCGGTTCCGGCCGCGTCGTCAAAATCATCAAGTAGCAGGGGTCAGTCGTGGGGAAGTCAGACAAGCGAGTCAAGATCACGCTGGCGTGCGAAACCTGCAAGCGGCGCAACTACATCACGATGAAGAGCAAGGTCAACGACCGCGAACGCATCGAGATGAAGAAGTACTGCCGCTGGGACAAGCAGCACACGGTCCACAAGGAAACCCGCTAACCGGCCACGTGTGGCCTGGTCAGGGGCTTCCGGGGCGTAACCTTTCTTCCGTCCGCCGGGTCTGAGGCGTTATCCACCCTGGAAGGGGACCCGTGGAGCAAACGGAGGCCGAGCTGATCGCTGCCGCCCAAGCGGGTGAGCGGTCAGCGTTCGACGAGCTCGTGCGCCGCACGTTCGTCGATACCTTCACGCTCGCGCGTCGTCTTACGGGCAACGACGAGGACGCGAGAGACGTGGTGCAGGACTCCTACCTTCGAGCGTGGAAAGCCATCGGGAAGTTCCGGGGCGACGCGCAGTTCTCGACGTGGATGTACCGCATCACGGCCAACGCCGCGTCTTCGAGCGTGCAGAAGCGGCGCCGGCAGCGCACCGAACCCCTCGACGACGTGCGCGAGATCGCCGACACCCGAGCCGACAATCAGCCGGAGACGGTGGCCGAATCGTCCGAGGCGCTCGGCCGCATCTCCTACGCGCTCGACGAACTCCCCGAGAAACTGCGCGCGGTCGTCGTCCTGAAGGACGTCTACGACCTGCCGCACGAAGCCATCGCCGAAGAACTCGGCATCACGGTCGCGGCGGCCAAGGTGCGGCTGCACCGGGCCCGGCGCAAGTTGCGCGACTCGCTGTACGACGAAGGAGTTGAAGCTCATGCGGTGTGACGAGTACGCCACGCTGCTTCCCAGCCTGCTCGACGGCGTCGACGCATCGAATCAGGCCGTCGAAGCTCATGTTGACCAGTGCCTGCGGTGCCAGGCCGAGTTGGCGCGGTACCGCAAGCTGAAGCGCACGCTCGAACAACTCCGCACGCGCTACGTCGAACCCACCCCCGGGCTCCTGGGCGAGACGCTCGCGGCCCTCACCGACGCCGCCGAGCAGGGCGCCATCCGCGGGTTGGTCACCGCCCGCCGCCTCGCCTACGCGGGTGCGATCACCGGCACGGCCGCGACGGTCACCGCCGCCGTGCTCATCGCCCGCGCCCGCCGGCGCTCCGGAATCCGCCTCGCGAGCTAGCTCGGCCGAGGCCGCCCGACGGCCCGGCCGAGCGTGGAATTTGGGCGCTGCTAACCTTGGTGGTCCGGGCCCCCGCCCGCCGGAGGGCAGTAGCTCAATTGGTAGAGCACCGGTCTCCAAAACCGGCGGTTGGGGGTTCGATTCCCTCCTGCCCTGCTCGTCACCTCTCTGTGCCGAGGCTGAACCCATGAACCGACAGCTGAAACGACAGATGGCCAAAGGCGGCGGCGACAAGCCGAACGCGCCCAAGCAGCGGGCCGCGCCCCCGCCCCCACACCGCGAGCGCACCGGCATTCGCCAGTACTTGCGCGAGGTCATGGGCGAGATGCGCAAGGTCGCCTGGCCGACGCGCTCCGAAGTCATCAACTCGACGATCATCGTCATCATCGGCGTGGTCGTGATGGGCAACATCATCTTCGCCTTCGACTGGGCATCCGTGAAGCTCGTGGACATGATCTACGGCTGATGACCAACTTCGAACCCCCCAAGCCACCCGAATCCGAAGGCCAGACCATCGTCGACGAGATCGACGAAGCGTTGGCCGAGGAGATCGCGGAAGAGATCGCGGAGGAAGTGGCCGAACTCGTCGAAGAAATCGAAGAGGTAATCATCGAGCTTGCGCCCGACGAAGTTGCCGCGCTCATCGAGGAAGTCGGCCCCGAGGCCGCGGCCGAGATCGTCGAGGACGTCGCCGAGGCGATCGTCGCGGCCGAGATCGTCGCCGAGATGGTCGAACTCGAAGTCGAAGCGGAAATCGAAGAGCTCGTCGCCGAGGCCACCGAGCTCGCCGAGGCCGAACTGCTCGAAGTCGAAGAAGTCGAGGAACTCTCCGAGGCCGCGCAGAGCCCGTTCGACCGTTCGGGCCGCTTGTACGTGGTGCACACGTACGCCGGCTACGAGAACAAGGTGAAGTCGAACCTCGCCAGCCGGGTGCGTTCGATGAACGTCGAAGACCGCATTTTCGAAGTCGTCATCCCCATGGAAGACGTCATCGAGTTCAAGAACGGCCGCAAGGTCGTCGTGCAGAAGAAAGTGTTCCCCGGTTACCTCCTCGTGCGCATGGGCCTCGACGACGACGCGTGGTACGTCGTGCGCAACACGCCCGGCGTCACGGGTTTCGTGGGCAGCGGCGCCAAGCCGACGCACCTGTCGCGCAAAGAGGTCGAGGACATCCTCGGTACCGGCGAGAAGATCGAAGGACCGCAGGGCGAGAAGAAGGTGCGCCCGCGGCTCGAATACGAAGTCGGCGAGCAGGTGCGGGTCGTCACCGGCCCCTTCGCCGATTTCAACGGTGTCATCAGCGAGATCGATGTCGACCGCTCGAAGCTCAAGGTGCTCGTGAACATCTTCGGTCGCGAGACCCCCGTAGAGCTCGAGTTCGGCGACGTCGCCAAGCTCTAAGCAGCAGAGAGAAACGAAACAATGGCAAAGCGACGTGTAGCCGCGATCGTCAAGATCCAAATTCAGGCCGGTGCGGCAACGCCCGCGCCGCCGGTCGGTACCGCCCTCGGTCCGCACGGGATCAACATCATGGACTTCTGCAAGGCGTACAACGCCTCGACCGACGCGCAGAAGGGCACGGTCATTCCGGCGGAGATCACGATCTACGAGGACCGCACGTTCTCGTTCATCACCAAGACACCGCCCACCCCGGTGCTGTTGCGCCAGGCCGCGGGCATCGAGAAAGGCGCGCAGGCGCCGGCTCGTGAAGTCGTCGCCACGGTCACCCAGGCCCAGGTGCGCCAGATCGCCGAGACGAAGATGCCCGACCTCAACGCGATCGACCTCGAAGGTGCGATGCAGCAGGTCCGTGGCACCGCTCGCTCGATGGGCATCGAAGTAGCAGACTGATTCACCTCCCCGGCGCGAGCACCTCGCGCGCCGACCACGGGACACGAACGAGGGAGCTCGAAGGGAGCGAAAATGACCGGTAAGAAGTTCGTCGACGCCGCCCGCAAGTACGACAAGGCGAAGCTGCACGAGCCCCAGGAAGCCATGGAGCTCATCAAGCAGATGTCGAACCGCAAGTTCGACGAAACCGTCGAAGCGGCGTTCCGGCTCGGGGTCGACCCCCGCAAGGCCGACCAGATGCTGCGCGGCACCGTGTCGCTGCCCGCGGGCACCGGCAAGGACGTCCGGGTCGCCGTGTTCGCCCAGGGTGACGCGGCGCGTGAAGCCGAAGAGGCGGGGGCCGACGTGGTCGGCGCCGACGACCTCGTCGACCGCGTGTCGAAGGGCTTCATGGACTTCGACATCGCGATCGCCACACCCGACCTCATGGGCCAGGTCGGCAAACTCGGCCGGGTGCTCGGTCCGCGCGGCCTGATGCCCAACCCGAAGACGGGCACCGTCACCACCGACGTCGGCAAGGCGGTCGGCGAGTTCAAGGGCGGCAAGGTCGAGTACCGCACCGACCGCTACGGCAACGTGCACGTGCCGGTCGGCAAGGTCAGCTTCGAGACCGAAGCGCTGGTGAAGAACTACGGCGCCGTCCTCGACGAGATGCTCCGGGCCAAGCCCGCCGCGTCGAAGGGCCGCTACATCAAGAGCATCACCGCGTCGTCGACGATGGGCCCCGGCGTCAAGATCAGCTCCGACGCCCGCGTCGAGCACCACTGAGCGGACGATGTACCCGGGCGATCCCGACCCGACGCCCGACGAAGGTGAGCTGTTCCTCAACTGGCTGTCGTTCCTGCGCGCCGCGGTGGTATCGCGCCTCGACGGCCTCGACGAGGACCAGGCGCGCTGGCGTCCCGACGGCGACAAGCTCATCGCGTTGCTCGGGATCGTGAACCACCTGGCGCACGTCGAGTGGCGCTGGATCGACGGCGTGTTCCTGGGCGCCAAGGTGTCTCGCCGCGAAGAAGAGTTCACCGTGGCGCGCGAAACGTCGATCGCCGATGTCGTGGCCCACTACGAACGTTCCGCGGCGCGCACCGCCGAAGTCGTGCGCGCCGCACCGTCGCTCTCGGCGCCGTGCGTACGCAAGGGCGAGCAACAGGTCGACCTGCGCTGGGTCCTCATCCATCTGGTCGAAGAAACCGCCCGCCACGCCGGCCACGCGGACGCAACCAGAGAGTTCCTCGACGGCACCACCGGCGACGAGTGAACGAACACGCGCCCACGATCTCGTACCTGAGTCGCGACCTTCCGCTCGTCGCGAAGTTCGACGAACTTGCCGTGCTCCACGGCGAGACGGGTGGGTGGGCGCAGCTCTACACGCACCCCGCGCACGGCGACATCGAAGACGCTCCGGGGATCTTCATCGAGGTGTTCCGGTCTCCCGCGCTGCCGAAGGCCATCGCCCAGGCCATGCGTAATGCGGAACGGCGGCGGCCAGTCGGCGAGGAAACGTTGTACCTGTGGCCGACGACGTGGTCGGGTGCCGACGCGACGATGGGCGCGCTGATGACCGACGTCACCCTCATCGTGGTCCGTGCCTCGGATGCCTTCACCGAAGACCAGGTCGTCGAGTTCATCAGCTCCCTCGCCATCGTGTGGCCCGACCTCAGATCGTGACGGCCGGTGCCAGTCGTGGTCACCGATCTGCACGCATGCGTGCAAAATCGTGCCCACGGACGCCGAACCGGTGTGAGCTCGGTCGCCTCGCCCCGACGGTCTCTGATTCCCTTTCTGGACGCGCGTATATGTTGCTGACAACACATACGCGCGACCAGAAGCGGTCGGCCGACCTCAGAGCTTGATCAGCATGCGGTAGCGGTAGAGCTCGCGGTAGCCCATGCGGCGGTAGATGGCTTCGCCGAACGGTGATGCCTCCAGCGTGACGGTTGCGGCGCCGCGTTCGAACGCTTCGTTGGTCACGCGCCGGGTGACGGCGTCGCCCAAGCCGCGACCGCGGCCTTCGGACAACGTCGACACCCAACCCACATAGCCGTGCCCGCCGACGAGCAACACCAGCGCGCCGGCCATGACCCGGCCGTCGACCTCGGCCAGCGCGACGACGACGTCGGGCTTCAGCAGCACGTCGAGCTTCGCGAGGTGGTGCAGCGTCTCCTCTTCGGGGATTGCCAGCTCCGTGAACGCCGTCGCCGCGACCTGCGCGTACTCGCGGGCGTCGTCCAGGGACTCCGACAGCCGCACGGTTACGTCGCCTGCAGGCAACGGCGCCACGCACACCATCTCCGGGGTCTGCGAGTACTCGACGTACCCCAGCTCGGTGAGCTCAGCGGTAACCGCGTCATCGCCGCCGACCTGCGCGTAGATCAATGCCGTGTTGCCGTGCGCGATTAGGAACTCGTGCCCGGCGATCGCGGCCTCGACGGGACCGCCGAGGTCGTGCAACACCGCGGAGCGCGACGACGGAAAGTCGGTCGCGCCGGCGGCCGCGAACACGCCGCCCGCGTCGAGCACCGCGCTGTCCTCGTTGACCGCCCGCCAGCGGTTGAACGCGACGAAGTTGGCGTGGGCCTGCCGCGCGATGTCATCCATCAGAAGAAACGCTTCCTTTCGGTACCTGTCGTGAACATAAGGGCCGGTGGTCGAGAGTTACAGTGTGTTTCTCCCCGCGTCGTCGGGCTCAGTCGGCCGATAGCCTGCGCACAGCCAACAGGTCGTGTGAAGTGCACTGAAATTTGCGGGGGATTCGATGCAGGAGCACCGATCAGTGCGTCGCCCGCGACCCGGTTTGGCGGTCGTCCTGACGCTGGCGACGATCCTGGCCGCGCCGGCCGCGGCGGCGTCGACGAGTCAGACGGCCGGACCGCGCAGCGGTGCCCAACGGATCGAGTCGGGTCTGTTGGCCAAGCTCGAGTCCAAAGCGGTCGACCGGTTCGTCGTCGAGTTCAAGGCCGAGGCCGATCTCCAGCCGACATCGGCGCGCGAGACATGGGCGGCGCGCGGCCGGCGCGTCCACCACGAGCTCGTCGAGACGGCGGAGCAGTCGCAGGCCGGTGTGGCCGCTGAGATCGCGAAGACTCCGGGCGCGACCGCAGAGACGTTGTGGATCGCCAACGAGATGCTCGTCGAGCACGGCACCGCCCAGCTCGCCCGCCGGATCGCGAGCCGGCCCGAGGTCGCAACCGTGCGCTCCGAAGTTGTCGTCGAGATGATCGAGCCAGTGGACACGGCGGCCGGGGAGCCGAGCGTCGTCTCGACCCCGTGGGGCGTCGCCGCGGTGCGCGCACCCGAAGCGTGGACGCGCGGCATCACCGGACAGGGCGTCGTCGTGGGCCTGATCGACACCGGCGTGCGGTACACGCACACCGCACTGGCGGCCCAGTACCGCGGCGGCAACGGCGACGGTTCCTACAGCCACGACTACAACTGGTTCGACCCGTCCGCCGCGTGTACCGCCGCGCCGTGTGACACGCAGGGTCACGGCACGCATGTCACGGGGACGATGGTGGGCGGCGACGGTGAGGGGCCCGGTATCCACGACGTCGGCGTCGCGCCCGGCGCGAGGTGGATCGCGGCGCGGGGCTGCGCCGTAGGGACGTCGTGTGCCGAGAGCGACCTGCTCGCCTCGGGGCAGTTCATGCTCGCACCGACGACCGTGAACGGCACCAATCCCGACCCGGCCCGGCGGCCACACATCGTGAACAATTCCTGGGGCGGGTCGGATACGGATCGTTGGTACGACGCGACCGCCGCCGCCTGGCGCGCCGCCGGCATCATCGGCGTGTTCTCGGCCGGCAACTCCGGCCCGAGCTGCAACACGACCGGAAACCCGGCCAACGGCCCCGACGCATTCGCGGTCGCGGCCTACGCGTCGAACGGCGCCCTCGCCTCCTTCTCGAGCCGCGGGGGCACGACGTTCACGGGCAAGCCCGACGTCGCGGCTCCCGGCGTCGGCGTCGAGTCGGCATCGCGCGGTAGCGACACTTCCTACAGCTCCAAGAGCGGCACCTCGATGGCCGCCCCGCACGTAGTGGGTGTCCTCGCGCTCCTGCTGTCGGCCGAACCCGCGCTCCCACGCGACGTCGATCACGCGACGCAAGTCTTGCGCCACACCGCGACCGACGTGCCGTCGACGCTCTGCTCGTCGGCGCAGGCCGACCCGAACCACGAGTGGGGCGACGGCAAGATCGACGCCGTCGCCGCGCTCGATCTGCTCCAGACGCACGGCACCCTCACGGTGCGGACGGTCGATCCGGGCGGCGCACCCGTTGCCGCGACGCTTCGCGCCCGGCAGACCGCGGCCCCGCAGCGCAGCTTCCAGCAAGCCAGCACCGGTCAGTTCGGCCTGTATCTGCCCGCGGGCACGTACGACGTCACCGCGACCTCGCCCGGCCAACCCGGCAGCCCGCCGACGGCGACGGCGACGGTGCTCAACGGCACCGACACGATCGTCACCCTCACCTTCATGCCCGACCCGGGGCTGACGGGCGTCGTACGGCGCGCCGACACGAACCAGCCGCTCGCCGGCGCGACCGTGCGGGCGACGTCGACGACCGATTCCACCGTCTCGAGGACGGCGTCGACGGCAGCCGACGGCAGCTACCGCCTGATCCTCGGGCCGGGAACGTATTCGGTTGTGGTCACGGCGGCGGGTTTCCAGGCGAGTGCACCGGCGATCGTGACCGTTGCGCACGGGCCCGACACCGTTCTGCCCGACACCATGTTGAACGCGACCGTGGACGCAGAGCGGGCGCTGATCGGGTTCGTGCGTGACGCCGGCACCGGAGTGGGCGTTGCGGGCGCGAACGTGCAGGCGGCGCCGGCCGGCGGCGGCAGCGCCACGACGGCACCGACGGCCGCGGACGGCAGTTACGTGCTGCCGCTGGCGGCGGGTCCGTACACCGTGACCGTCAGCGCGGGCTCCTGCAGCACGGCCAGGTCGGCGACGGTGACCATCGCCGACAGCGATCTGACGCAAGATTTTGCCGTCGGCCCGATCGCTAGTGAAACCAAGAACAAGTACCGGTGCGTGAGCATCCCGTACACCTACCCACTCGCGTCGAGCATGCTCACGCCGTCCTCGCCGGCACCAGTGGCGCTCGCGCTGCCGTTCCGGTTCAAGTACTACGGCGGTCGCTACCCGAACGTGTTCGTGTCGTCCGACGGTTGGTTGGCGTTCCAGAAACCGGGCAGTCCCGAGGCCGGCAACACGCTCTCCGTCCCGTCGACGAACGATCCGAATCGTGCGATCTACCCGGCGGCGAACCGGTACACCGTCGGCACCAGTCCGGCCGGGACGGGCGCGATGTTCTACGGGCCCGGCCCGACGACCGCCGGCGTGCGTTCGTTCGTCGTCGAGTGGCGCAACGTGGCCGACCCGAGCGGAGGCCGCAACACCTTCCAGGTCACCCTCTGGGAGAACGGCTCGTTCGACCTGCGGTACGAAACTATGGCGGCGAACAACCGTCCGGCCGCCGGGTTCGAGTTGGACCGGACGTCGTACCTCGCGATCACCAACCGGACCACGGCGCTCCCGGGTGGCGTTGCGATCCGCTTCGAACCGACCACCTAGCGGGCCGTCACGGCGTCAGCCTTTGCATCCGAACCGTTTGCGCTGGGTCGACGACCGCAGCGTGTTGGCGTGGGCCTGCCGCGCGATGTCGTCCATCGCGGGGACGCTACTGACCGAATCGCTCAGAACCCGAGGTCGCGTAGGCGTTGGCCCTGGGTGTCGGATAACGCGTCGCACTCGGGGTCGTCCATGTCGGCACAGACGACCAGAGGCGACGGGAACTGCTCGGTGTACCGGCGCCCGTCGGCCACGTACGTGACTTCGAATCCGAGCATCTCGGCGATGTCGTAGCTCTCCCGCCGTCGCAGTTCGACCATCAGGAGGATTTCCTGACCCGACTCGGTGAAGGGTTCGACCGGCCCGAAATCCTCCGGCGCAATGGGCTCGACGGCGAACGACTCTCGGGGGAAACACGCGAAGCTGGATCCCTCGACAGCGAGAGCGCCGCTGAGCGTCTCGAAACCGGCCGATGCGCCGAACGTGCCGACCGACTCGATCTCGACCGGCTCGGAGCCGTCGTTCTGCAGCCCGACGGTCCCCTTGAGCCACGCGCCGCAACCCGGAACCGCGGGGCACGTGTCTCTTGCCCAGCCGCCCGCCTCGTCCGCGGGCTGGTTCAACGGCCCGTCGGCGCGGCCCTCGGAGCTGTCGCCCACCTTCACCGCGACGACCGCGGCGACGACCAGCGCCACCGCACACGCGGCGACGACGACACCTTTGCGGTGAGCGCGCGGCGGGTGATCGGTGCCGTCGGGTGCCGCCGATCCCGGAGTGTCGATCACGTGCCGCCGCCGGGGCGGGTCGTCGTTGTCGTCGGGAGCGTCGTGGTTTGCGGAACCGTGCTCGTCGTGCTCGTCGTGACGTTGGGCGGGAAGGTGTTCGGCCCCATTGCGACGACCTCCGTGTCGCCCGTATGCACCTCGCCGGTCCGGCCGCACAGGTACATGTCGTGCGTCGAGGTGTTCTTCCACTCGTATCCGACAGTCACCGTGTCGTTGTTATCGACGCTGTTGGTCACGGTGGCGTCGCCCTTGAACCGCCCCTTCTTGGCGTCGATGTCGAGGCCGACCGAGAACGAGTC
>JANNHK010000479.1:0-28662 GCA_031404355.1 Actinomycetes bacterium | reverse complement strand
TGCCCATCCCGCCCGCATTCGAGACGTCGTCGGGGCAGCTCGACCAGGTGCGGGTCGAGATCGAGAAGATGCGAGACCTCACCGACAAGCCGTTCGGCGTCAACATCGCGCAGATGTTCGTGCGCGACCCGAGCATCGTCGACTTCGTGGTCGAGAACGGTGTCACGTTCGTCACGACGTCGGCGGGTGATCCGACCAAGTTCACGCGGATCCTGAAGGACGCGGGACTCACCGTGTTCCACGTCGTGCCCTCGCTGCGCGGGGCGCTCAAAGCGGTCGGCGCCGGCGTCGACGGCCTCGTCGTCGAAGGCAACGAGGGTGGCGGGTTTAAGGCCCCGACCGGCGCGTCGACGATGGTGTTGTTGCCGCTCGTGTGCTCGAAGGTCGCCGTGCCGGTCATCGCGGCCGGGGGAGTGTGCGACGGCCGCTCGATGGCCGCCGCGTTCGTGCTCGGCGCAGAAGGGGTGCAGATGGGCACGCGCATGGTGAGTGCGGCCGAGTCGCCCGTACACACCAACTGGAAGGAGCTCATCTGCGCGGCCACCGAAGGCGACACCTACCTACTCAACCGCGACAACCCGCCCGCGTTCCGTGTCTTGAAGTCGTCGTTCAGCGACCGCGCCGAGAAGGAAGGCAAGCCCGTATTCCCGGGCCTCGACAACGTCCTCGACCTCTACTTCGGCGGCAACATGGACGCGTCGTTCGCGTTCGGCGGCCAGGTCGCGGGCCGCATCGAGGAGATCAAACCCGTCGCCCAGGTGCTCGACGAGACCATGGCGGAGTTCGACGCGGTGATGCAGGAGATCGCGGCGAACTACTGCGCCTGAAGGATCTTGATCACGAGACCGCCGGAACCCCACGGCGAGTCTTTGATCGCCTCCGCGACCTCCATCGCGTTCGTACCCTTCGCGAGCGCGGCGAGGATGTTCGGGTACTTGCCGTTCTGGATGACGTCGACGTTGGCCGCGAGTCCGTCTCCGTACGACAGGAAGTTCTTCACGCCGACACTGTTGAAGTTCGTCGCGCCGTCCCACTTCTGCGTGGTCGCGAGCGGGTTGAACGCGGCAGCCGTGCCTTCGGCCTGCTGCCACGCGTTCACGGCCCGGATGTTCTCGGCCGTCACCGGCATCCCGAGCGCCCCGAGGAAATCCTGTGACCACTGCGTCGGGTTCACCCCGGCCCGGTTCAGGTCGGCCGACGGGACCGGCGCCTCGGTGGTCGCCTGCGCCTCGGCGAGCTGCGCGGCGAAGTCCTGTACTTCCTCGACCTCGCCCGCGCCGAGTACCCCGCCCCCGACCGAGGGCGTCGTGAACCGGCTCGTGATCTCCGCGATGCGCGCCTGAACCCCGGCGATGCCTTCCACGGGGTCTCGATCGGCAGGCGGGGCCCCGAGTTGCGGGGAACGGCCGCGGCCCCCGCCGCTAGTGTGCGCTCGCTTCGGTACTCGGGAGGAACACGGCATGGCAACGGCGGGATCGATCCTCGGAAATGCGGTGTTGCGCCGGGAGGACCCCGGGATCCTCACCGGTGTCACCGAGTACTACGACGACCTGTCGGTGCCGGGCCTCCTGCACGTCGCGTTCGTCCGCTCGACCATCGCGCACGCGGTGCTCGAGGGCGTCGACACGGCCGACGCGCTCGCGATGCCGGGTGTGGTGGCCATCTACACCGCGGCCGACTTCGATCTGCCCGACCAGCACGGGTTCGTGATGCTCCCGCCCACGATGAACCGCCCGATCCTCGCTCGCGACCGCGTCCGGTTCGTCGGCGACCTCGTCGCGGTCGTCGTCGCGGAATCGAAGGCGCAAGCCGTCGACGCGTCGGAAGTGGTCGTCGTCGACTACGACCCGCTGCCCGCGATCGCCGACATGGAGGCCTCGCTCGAACCCGGCGCGGTGCTCATCCACGAAGGCCACGGATCAAACGTCGCGAACGCGATGGGGACGGGCCCCGTCGAGGGCGTGCTCGACGACGCCGATGTTGTCGTGTCGGCCCGCATTGTCAACCAGCGACTCGCGGGCGCACCGATGGAGCCGAACGGTGTCGTCGCGGTGCCGGGCGAACCGGCGGGCGGCATGACCGTCACCGTCGCGTCGCAGGGCCCACACGGGGTGCAGGGCGACCTTGTCGGTGTGCTCGGCCTCGACCCGGCCGTGCTGCGGGTCCGCACGGTGGCGGTCGGCGGCGGCTTCGGCTCGAAGTCGGGTACGTACCCCGAGCACATCCTCACGTGCAAGGCCGCGCAGGTGTTGCACCGGCCGGTGAAGTGGACCGAGACGCGCACCGAGAACATGCTGGCGATGAACCACGGCCGGGGCATGGTGCACTACGCCGAAATGGGAGTGAAGCGCGACGGCACGATCACCGGCATTCGCGTGCGCACTGTTGCCGACGCGGGCGCGTACCCGTCGATCGGTGCGTTCCTGCCGTTCTTCACCCAGATGATGGCCCAGAACGTGTACGTCATTCCCAAGGTCGAGTTCAACTGGCAGGCCGCGATCACGAACACCACACCCGTCGCGGCGTACCGCGGCGCGGGCCGCCCGGAGGCCATCCACCTCACGGAACGCATGCTCGACATCGCCGCCGACGAGATCGGCATGGACCCGGCCGAGATGAGGCGCAAGAACTTCATCCAACCCGACGCGTTTCCCTTCACAACCGCGGTCGGACTCGCGACCTACGACTCGGGAGAGTACGAACGGGCACTCGACGCCGCACTCGTCGCGGCCGACTACAAAGCGCTACGGGCCGAGCAAGCCGCGCGCCGCAAGCGCGACGACCGCACGCTGATGGGCATCGGTGTCGCGTCATACCTCGAAGTGAGCGCGCCGATGGTGCTCACGCAGGAGTACGGCGCGATCGAGGTCAACGACGACGGCACCGTCATCGGCCGGGTCGGAACCAGCGCCCACGGCCAGGGCCACGAGACGACGTTCGCGATGATCATCAGCGACGTACTCGGCGTACCCATGGAAAAGGTCACGATCCTCCAGTCGGACACGGCCGAGGTGCCGCGCGGTGGTGGTACGGGCGGGTCGCGCTCGTTGCAGATCGGCGGTTCCGCGTTGCAGGTCGCGAGCAACGAGGTGCTCGCGCAGGCGAAGCAACTCGCGGCGCACATGTTGGAGGCGAGTCCCGACGACATCGTCGTCGGCGACGACGGGCTCCAGGTCGCAGGTGTTCCGGCCCGCGCGCTCGCGTGGACCGAACTTGCGCAAGCGGTGAAGGACCCGGCCCGCCGGCCCGAAGGCATGGCCTCGCGCCTCGCGCACGAAGGCGACTTCGCCGCCGATGGTTCGTCGTTCCCGTTCGGGTCCCACGTCGCCGTTGTCGAGATCGACCGCGACACCGGGCGCGTCGAACTCACCCGGCACGTAGCCGTCGACGACTGCGGCAACATCGTGAACCCGCTCATCGTCGCCGGCCAGCAGCACGGCGGTATCGCACAGGGCGTCGCGCAGGTGCTGTTCGAAGCCGTGCAGTACGACGACGACGCCAACCCGATCACGGCCAACCTCATGGACTACGCGGTGCCGTCGGCGGCCGAGCTGCCGGCGTACGAGGTGTCGAACACGGTGACACCGAGCCCGCACAACCCGCTCGGCGCCAAGGGCATCGGCGAGTCGGCGACGATCGGCTCGACCCCTGCGGTCCACAACGCGATCGTCGACGCGCTCTCGCACCTGGGTATCACGCACCTCGACATGCCGTGCACGGCGGAGCGCGTGTGGAACACGCTGCGGGAGGCAGGCCAATCTTGACGGCGAAGGCGTAATGGCGTTCGCGTCACCCACCCTGCGGCTGACCGAAACCCAGTACCGCACGATCGTCGCGCATTGCTACGACGGGTTGCCCGACGAAGCATGCGGCATGCTCGTCGGACCGGTGCTTGCGAGTGGTGAGCCGACGGGCGTGGTGAGCGAGGCGCGGCCGTGCCGCAACGCCGACGCGTCGGCGGTCACGTTCACCGTCGACCCGAAGGACATGCTCGGCGCGATGCGGGCGGCGGAGGCCCGCGGCCGGGAGATCGTGGGCGTGTGGCACAGCCACACCCACACCGACGCGTATCCGTCGCCCACCGACGTCCGCTCGGCGGTCGACCCGGCCTGGATGTACGTGATCGTGAGCCTGCGCGACTCGGCCCCGGTGTTGCGGGCGTACCGCATGCGCAACGATCAGATTCTGGAGATCCCGGTCGAGCTCCGCTAAGCGGTCCGGGTGAACGGGACGGTCGCGGTGCCTGCCTCGTTCGTCAGTGTCACGCTGAACGTTTCGCCGACGGGCGCGGCCGGGAACTCGACTGTCGTCGACCAATAGCCGTCGGGGTCGGTGGTCGTCGACCCCGACCCGTACGGCGAGCTGATCGCCACGGCCGAGTCGGGGGGCGCGGTCCCGAAGTACTCGTCCCACGGAGGGCTCTCGCTGCTTTCGCCGGACCCGTAGGTCGCCGTGAACGACCCGTCCGGCGGCGGTGACGTTTCCGGTGGCGACTCCTCGGGCGGGTCGGGCTCGGGCGGGTCGGGCTCGGGCGTCGTCGTGACCGGCGGAACCACGACCGGCGCGGCCGTGGCCGGCGGCGCGGCCGCGATCGTCGTCGGCGACACGATCGCGATGGTGCCGGTTGTCGAAGGACTTGTCGTGGCCGTTGTCCCGAGCGCGCTCGGCGCGGTCGTCACTTCCGCGGCCGGCCGATCGGCACGACTGACGTCGATCGTGTTGCCGCCGGAGTCGCGAGTCGTCACGAAACCCACGGCGATGGCGGCTGCGATCGCGGCACCCGCGACGGATGCCCGCCGCGCGACGCGCATACGGTCGTGGCGGGCGAGTCGGAGCGCGAGGCGGGACCGGTCCGGTGCGGGGACGACCGACGTTCGATGACGCTCCAATGCGGCGCGCAGCGCATGCTCGACGCGGATCATTGCCAGGCCTTCTGTTCCTGACCGCTCATGAGCCAGGGCAGCGCCGACAAGCCCTGGCGCACGTGCGCATGCACCGAGACGACCGAGCAGTCGACGGCGGCCGCGATCTCCGGCTCCGGCATCTGCGCGTAGTGGCGAAGCACGATGCACTCCCGCTCGCGCGCGGGCAGGCGCCCGAGCGCGTCCAGGATCCGGTCGTCGCTCGGGGTCGCGGGCCGGCGGCGTCCGCGCCGGCGCGCCCGGCGCACGACCGTCGTACGGAGGTAGGCCGATGCCGCGTGCGGTTCCCGGAGGGCGGGCCGCGCGCGGTAGAGGCGGACGAAGGCGTCCTGCACGAGGTCTTCGGCCGCCTCCGGGTCCCCCACGAGGAGGCGCGCGAGACGGACGAGGGACGCGTGCTCGTTGTCGTAGAGGGCGAGCACACGCGCTCGCCGGTCGTCGCGGGTCGGGTCCATCTACGATTCGACATCGGCACGCGGGGCGGAAATCTCGACCCCCGAAGTCGGGTTGTAACCTCACAGGTATGTCCGTCGAGGTGAAGCTTCCCACCGTCCTGCGCACCCACGCCGACGGGCAGCCGTCGGTCGCGATCGAGGGCTCGACCGTGGGCGAGGTATTCCAGGCCCTCACCGCACAACACCCCGGGCTGAAGGGCAACCTGCTCGCCGAATCGGGCGAACTCCACAAGTTCGTGAACGTCTACAAGGACGACGACGACATCCGGTATCTCGAAGGGCTCGACACCAAAGTCGCCGACGGCGACGTACTCACGGTGATGCCGGCAGTCGCCGGCGGGTGACGTGCGCCATCCTGACATTCTCGGGACGATCGGAAACACGCCGCTGGTCGGCGTGCACGCGTTGTCGCCGAACCCCGACGTGAAGATCTGGGCCAAGCTCGAAGGGCAGAACCCGGGCGGCTCGTCGAAGGACCGCATCGCGTTGAAGATGATCGAGCTGGCCGAACGCGACGGCGTGCTCGCGCCCGGTGCCACGATTCTCGAACCGTCGTCGGGGAACACGGGCATCGGTCTTGCGCTCGTCGCGAAGCTGCGCGGCTACAAACTGCGTGTGGTCATGCCGGAGAACGTGTCCGTCGAACGGCGCCAACTGCTCGAGATCTTCGGCGTCGAGATCACGCTCTCGCCCGGAGAAGAGGGAAGCAACGGCGCGATCCGCATGGCCGAGAAGATCGCGGCCGACGAACCGAGCTACGTGTACCTGTTCCAGTACGGCAATCCGGCGAATCCGCTGTCGCACTACGAGGGCACCGGCCCCGAGATCTGGCGTGACTGCCCCGAGGTCGACGTGTTCGTCGCCGGGCTCGGAACGAGTGGCACGCTGATGGGTGTCGGGCGCTATCTCAAGGAACAACGGCCCGCCGTGAAGATCGTCGCTGTGGAACCACCGGCGGGCGAACTCGTGCAGGGGCTCCGGAATCTCGACGACGGGTTCGTCCCGCCGATCTTCGACCCCGTCGTGCTCGACCGGAAGTTCATCGTGCGCCCACGCGAGTCGATCGAATGGACCCGCCGGCTGTTGAACGAATGCGGTGTGTTCGCCGGGATCTCGTCGGGCGCGGCCGCGGCAGGCGCCGCCAAGATGGCCGCCACGATGGAGCGCGGCACCATCGTGGTGCTGCTTCCCGACGGCGGGTGGAAGTACCTGTCGTCCGGCGCGTGGACCGACGACATCGACGTCGTCGAGGAACGCGCGACGCGCATCAACTACTGGTGAGCGACATCGAGCGCGCGGTTGCAGTGTTGCGCGAGGGTGGACTCGTCGCGTTCCCGACCGAGACGGTGTACGGCCTCGGTGCCGATGCCGCGAACCCGGAAGCGATGCGCCGCCTGTATGAGGTGAAGCGCCGCCCCGCTGACCACCCTGTCATCACGCACGTACCCGAGCACGCCGACCTCGCCGCTTACGGTCTCGTCGTCCCCGAACTCGCCACGCGCCTCGCGCGGAAGTTCTGGCCCGGACCGCTCACCCTCGTCGTGGCGCGAGCGGGGTCCGACGCAACGGTCGCGGTGCGGGTGCCCGCGCATCCGGTTGCGTTGGCGCTGCTTGCCGCGTTCGACGGTGGCATCGCGGCCCCGTCGGCCAACCGGTTCGGGTGCGTCAGCCCGACGACCGCCGAACACGTGCGTGCCGACCTCGGGTCCGATGTCGACTTCGTCCTCGACGGCGGTCCGTGCGCGGTGGGTGTCGAGTCGACCATCGTCGATGTCAGCGGACCCGAGCCGCAGATCCTGCGCGTCGGCGGCATCACCGATGCGCAGCTCGAAGTCGTGGCCGGGCATCCCCTACGCCGCCGAACCGAGGGCGAGGTGGCAGCCCCCGGAACGTTGGCGTCGCACTACTCGCCCCGCGCCCGGGTCGAGGTCGTCGCCGACGCCGAACTCGAAACCCGCGCCGCGCAGCACGCGGCAGCCGGGCGCCGAGTCGCGGTGCTCGCGCTCGCGGACGCGATCGCGAATGTGACCTTTGTCCAGGCGATCGTGCTCGATCCTCCTGCCGATGTCGACGAGTATGCGCGAGTGCTCTACGCGCGGCTACGAGAGGCCGATAGTCAGGGAGTGGACATCTTGGTCGTGGTTGCGCCACCCCAGGTGGGGCTGGGCGCGGCGGTCGCCGACCGCTTGCGGCGCGCGGCTGCGGGCTAGCGTAAAAGTGACATGACGGCCCTCGAGCGCCCGATCGGCGTGTTTGACAGCGGACTGGGCGGACTGACTGTGATGCGGGCCCTCATCGACTTGTTGCCCTACGACGACCTCGTCTACTTCGGTGACACGGGGCGGTTTCCCTACGGGCCCAAGCCCGCCGCCGACGTCCGCCGCTATTCCGAGCAGATCGCCGACCTACTGCTCGCGCGCGACGCGCGCATGATCGTCGTTGCGTGCAACAGCGCGGCGTCGGTCGCGATGGACGACCTGCGGGCGCACACCGACGTGCCGATCATCGGGGTCATCGAACCCGGCTTGCGCGCCGGATTTCGCGCGACACAATCGGGACGGGTCGGCGTGATCGGTACCGTCGGCACCATTTCGTCGGGTGCGTACCAGCGCGTCGCCGAGGAGTTGTCGCCGCGTGTCGAGCTGGCTTGTGCCGCCTGCCCGGGGTTCGTCGAGTTCGTCGAGAGCGGCGACGTCGACTCCGACCAGGTGCACGTCCTCGCGCAACGACTCCTTGCGCCGGTCATCGCGGCGAAGGTCGACACGCTGGTGCTCGGGTGCACGCACTACCCGTTGCTGGCTCGCACCATCGCCGACGTGATGGGGCCCGATGTCGTGTTGGTATCGAGCGCCGAGGAGACGGCGTTCGAGGTGCGAGCGCTGCTCGGCGGTGAGCGTCTCATCGCGCGCAGCGCCCGTCACGAGTTCTTCACGAGCGGCGACGTCGACACGTTCGCCACGCTCGGCTCGCGGTTCCTCGGTCCGGAAGTTGTTCACGTGGAGGCATGGAAGTGGAACTGACGGTGTTGGGCTGCTCGGGGTCGTACGGGGCCCCCGCGGGAGGCGCGTGCAGCGGGTACCTCGTGCGTGAGGGCGACATCGCGATCTGGCTCGACTGCGGCAACGGATCGTTCGCGAACCTCCAACAACATGTGCATCCGCAGGACCTCACGGCCGTCGTGATCACGCACGGCCACCCCGATCATTGCGTGGACCTCTACGGGCTGCACGTGCTCAACAAGTACGGCCTCGAACGTGAGCACCTCCCAGTGTTCGCGCCCGAAGGTGTCGAGAAGCAGCTTGAAACACTCGTGGGCGAGTGGGGAACGACGTTCGACTGGACACTTGTCGGCGACGGCGCGTCGGCCACGGTTGGCGATTTTGCGCTGCGCTTCTCCCGCACCGATCACCCGCCGCCCACGGTGGCGGTCGAGTTCACACACGACGGCAAGCGCCTCGTGTACACGTCGGATACCGGACCGGAGTGGAGCGCCGAGGCCTTCGGAAAAGGTGCCGATCTCCTGGTGAGTGAGGCGACGTACCAGCACGACGACATTCGCGCTCCGATCCATCTCTCCGCGCGGCAGGCGGGCGAGATGGCACGTGCGGCGCAGGCCCGACACGTCATCCTCACGCACCTGTGGCCGACCCTCGACCCGGTCGTGTCGGTCGAGGAGGCGTCGGAAGGTTTCGGCAAGGCCGTCGTGCTCGCCGCGCCGCACCTCGTCACCCGCGTGTGACGTCGAACCGGACGAAGCCCAACAACTAGTCTCCCGCGGGTGACGACCCGAGCTTCCGGCCGCGCTCCCGACGAGCTGAGACAGGTGAGGTTCATCCGTGACTACACCGAGATGGCGATGGGCTCGGTCCTCGTAGAGTTCGGGCGCACACGCGTGTTGTGCACCGCGTCGGTGGCCGACCGCATTCCGCCCTGGTTGAAGGGTTCGGGCAAGGGCTGGGTCACCGCGGAGTACTCGATGCTTCCGGGTTCGTCGCCCGAGCGCGTCGACCGCGAGGCCGCGAAGGGCAAGCAGTCGGGGCGCACGCAGGAGATCCAACGGCTCATCGGGCGCAGCCTGCGCGCGGTCACCGACCTGCGCAAGATGCCCGACGTGCAGATCACGGTCGACTGCGATGTTCTCCAGGCCGACGGTGGAACGCGCACTGCGTCGATCTGCGGCGGGTGGATCGCACTCCACGACGCGTGCACCCGCCTCATGGCGACGAAGGCGATCGCGACGCATCCGATCCTCGAAGCGGGCGCCGCGATCTCGGTCGGTGTCGTCGACGGCGTTCCGCTGCTCGACCTCGAGTACTCCGAAGACGTGCGGGCCGAGACCGACATGAACGTCGTCATGACTGCATCGGAGCGGTTCATCGAAGTGCAGGGCACCGCCGAAGGACTGGCGTTCACGCGTGCAGAGCTCGACTCGCTCCTCGATCTCGCGCACCTCGGTATCTCCGAGATCATCGCGGCCCAACAGGAAATGGTGTCCGAGGCGCCGGCACCCCGGAAGTGACACTGCCGCTGCCACTGGTGATCGCCAGCGGCAACTCCGACAAGGTGCGCGAGATCATCGAGGTCCTCGCCGAGTTGCTCGAACAGCCGCTCGCGGCGTGGGCGGTCACCGTGGGCACCGACACCTTCGGCTACATCCTCGACGCGCCCGATGCGATCGGCGCGACCGTGCGGAACACGCCTGTGCCCGCGGAGTCGCCGGACGTGGAGGAAACCGGAGCCACGTTCGACGCGAACGCGCGTATCAAGGCGACCGCGCTGAGCCGCGCGGTCGGGGTGTTGTCCGTTGCCGACGATTCGGGGCTCGTCGTCGATGCGCTCGGCGGGGCGCCCGGCGTCCACTCGTCCCGCTACGCAGAGACGGGTGATGTCGCCGACAACATCGCCAAGCTGCTACGCGAACTCGGTGACAGCGACGACCGGACGGCGCGATTCGTGACGGTTGCACTCGCGGTGTGGCCCGACGGCAGAGAAGTCGTGGTCCGGGGTGAAGTCGAAGGTCACATCACGCGCGCGCCTCGGGGTACCGGCGGGTTCGGGTACGACCCGGTGTTCCAACCGGTCGACGGTGACGGCCGTACGTTTGCGGAAATGGCGCCGGCCGAGAAACATGCGCTGTCACATCGGGGCCGGGCCCTCCGTGCACTGGCCGAAGTCTTTGAACAGGACGGATAGGCATGCCGTTGCACCCGCAAGCCCAAGTGCTCGTCGATCTCGTGAACGCGATGGGCGGCGCGCCGGCGTCGGACGAGACGCTCCAAGCGGCGCGCGACGGGCTCGCGATGCTGCACGCGGGTGGCTCGGGCGAACCCGAAGCGGTGTACGCAATCGGCGACCTCGACGCCGACGGCGTGCCCATTCGTGTGTACCGCCCGTCAGCCGACGACGGCTTGCCGGTCGTCGTGTACCTGCACGGCGGCGGCTGGACACTGGGCAGCGTCGACGTCTACGACCCCGTCACGCGTGCGCTCGCGAACGCGGCGCAGGCCACAGTGGTGTCGGTCGACTACCGGCTTGCTCCCGAACACCCCTTCCCGGCGCCGCTCGACGACTGCATGACCGCGCTGCGTTGGGTCGCGAAGAACGCAAGCGCGTTCGAGGCCGACGGGACGCGGCTCGCGATCGCCGGCGACAGCGCGGGCGGCAATCTCGCCGCGACGTGTGCGTTGCTGGCACGCGACGGAGGCGAACCCGACCTCGCGTTGCAGGCGCTGATCTATCCCGTCGTCGACGCCGATTTCACGACCGGCTCCTACCAGGCGAACGGTAAGGGGTACCTGCTCGAAGAATCGCAGATGCGCTGGTTCTTCGACTGCTACACGCGCGGAGGTACCGACCCGACGGACTGGCGTGTCTCGCCGTTGCGCGCGCCCGATGTGGCCGGGGTTGCACCCGCGTTGGTGATCACCGCCGAGTACGACCCGTTGCGCGACGAGGGTGAGGCGTACGCCCGCCGGCTCGCCGACGCCGGGGTAGCGGTCGAGGCCTGCCGGTACGACGGCATGATTCACGCATTCTTCGCGCTGATGGGCACCATCGACGACGGCCGAGCTGCGCTCGAGCACACGGCAACCGCACTCCGCAAGGCGTTCGGTACGCTCTCCGGTTAGTCAGGCGAGAGGTCCGGAGGCCCGGAGTGTGCAGCACGTGTATTGGAGTTCGAGGGCCGCAGGCCGGAGCCGCATAGGAATGGCCGTTCTGGACGTTGCCGGCTTCGTTGCCGACTTGAAAGATCACGCGGTCGAGCACGGATTCCACGTGCACGACGAGCGTCATTTCGTCGAGAGTTACTCGCTGCGCCAGACGTGGGAAGTCGACCTGCATCCCGAAGAGGGCTGCGAGGGTCCCGTCGACCTGTACCTGTCGCTCGAGATCGATCCGCGGGTGCTCCTCGGGTTCGAAGACGCCGTGGTCGGCCTTCCCGACGACGACGAGCCCGAGGATCTGTACCACTTCCCGCTCAGCTTCACGTGGGCCCTGCCGCCACTGCCGCGGGGTCCCGACCTGCTCGTGCTCGCCACCGAACTGGCCGGCGTCGGCGGGCCCGAGTTGCCGCTCGAGGTCTCGGCGACCGACTCCTTCCCGTCGGCCACGGATGCGCCCGAGCGGTCGCTGCGGATCGTCGCCCACCAGCGGGTGTCGCTGCTGGGCGTCCGGCGGGGCGAAGAGGTCGGCTGCGACATGCTCGAGCGCTGCCTGGGCGTGAGCCGCTACCTGCTCGAACAGGCCGGGGAGTGGCTCGACTAGCGCAGTCGGGCCGGGACCCGTTCCGGAGAGCCGAAGGGTCTCAACCCCTGGCCGGATCCTTCCGATTGGAAAGGAACGGCCACGTCCAGGGCGGGAGACCTTGAAGACCACCGACGTCATCGACGAACTCCAGCGGCTGCCGATGCGGCCGTCGGCCGTGACCCAGGTCCTGTCGGTCCTGGACGACGACAAGGCGACCGCGCGCGACGTCGCATCGGCGCTCCAGACCGACCCCGCCCTCTGCGCCCGCCTCCTGCATCTCGCCAACTCGCCGTACTTCGGGCTCTCGGGCAAAGTCGGCAACGTCGAGCGGGCGGTCGTCGCGCTCGGCTCGTCGACGGTACGCACCCTTGCCGTGAGCACCGCGGCCGGCATGTTCGGCGAGAAGGGCGAGGCCATGCCCGACGGGTTCTGGCGCCATTCGGTGAGTGTCGCCGCGGGCGCGTCGATCGCGGCCCGGTTCGCCCACATCCCGCCCGGCGATGCGTTGTGCGCGGGGTTGTTGCATGACCTCGGCGCCGCGCTGCTGTTCCGGATGGACAATGACGGCTACGGCGAGCGCGGCGCGGCGCAGATGGAGCCTTCGGCCTACATCGAGTCCGAAGCCGAGGCGTACTCCGGTGACCACGCGATGATCGGCGCGTTTGCGCTCGACGCGTGGAAGCTGCCCGAGTCGATTGTCAGTGCCATCCGCCTGCACCACAAGGACCCGAAGACCGTCGAGGCCAAGCTCGGACGGGTCGTGATCGCGGGCGAGGCGCTCGCCCGGTCGGCCGACGAGAACGACGGCTGGTCCCACGAACCGATGTGGGACCCGGAGGAGGCCTTCCACGCGCTGGGCCTCACGGCGGTCTCGATCGAAACGCTCATACGGCGCACGGCCGAAGAGGCCGAGGCGCTCGACGCGGTGCTGGGCGCCGTCCGGTAGTACTCCGGCCGGGGAATCCGCGACAATGGTGGGCATGGGCATGCGCACCGACTGCCGCCACTACGAGAGCCGCACCTACCCCTCGGGTGACACCGTGCGGAAGTGTCGCATCGACCTCGCGCCCGAAGCGCCGTGGAAATGCCCCGACGATTGCGTCGGGTACGAGCGACGCATGATCGACGTGGGCTGGCAGTACGGATCGTTGGGTGACGCGCAGAAGCCCGCCGATCCGCCGCCCGTGGTGAACGACGATGTCGCGGCGTTGCTCGACGAGGCCGAGCAGATCGTGAATCTTGCAGGCATGGACCTCGCGGCCGAACAGGACCGCAAGCAGCGCAAGGGCCGGTTCCGCAAGCGCAAGAAAAAGTGAAGGACATTCATATGGCTCCCTCGCCGGGCGCGTCGGGACCTTCGGTGAGTGGGCACCAGGCTGCGTCCGCACTCCCGGTTTCGTTCACGGTCTGGTCGGACTTTCTGTGCCCCTGGTGCTACGTCGCCGCGCTCCGGTTGGAAGAGGTGCAGCGCGAGGCGGGCGACGCGCTGCGCGTCGAATGGCGTTCGTTCCTGCTGCGCCCGAACGCCGAGCCGCGCCCGCTCGACCGGTTCCGCCAGTACACCACGTCGTGGTTGCGGCCGGCCGAGGCCGAACCGGGCGCGGAGTTCCACGTCTGGGACAGTGACACGCCGCCGCCGAGTCACAGCCGCCCGCCCGCGATCGCAGGTAAGGCCGCCGCGTCGTTCGGGCCGGTCGCGTTCGACCGTTTCCACCTCGCGCTGATGCGCGCGTACTTCGTCGACAACCGCACCGTCTCCGAACGTGCGGTGATCCTCGACGTCGCGGGCGCGGTCGGGCTCGACCCCGACGAGTTCGCGACCCGGCTCGACGCGCACGGAGACGAGTACGACGCCGCGGTGGTCGCCGATCACAAGGCCGCCCTCGCCCAGGGCATCGCCGCGGTACCGACGGTGGTCGTGGAAGCCATTGATGACGAGTACGTACTCAGTGGTGCGATGGCGACCGAGCAATATTTGAAAGTCGTCGCGCGGCTGGGCAGCTAGCGTCCTCGCGTGGTCGACCTCGCCGAACCCCGAGCGACCCATCGGCGAGCTGTTCCCGCGGTCGCCCTCGCCATCGTGTTGTGGTCGGCGTCCGCCCTGACGGTACGGGCCGGCCACGCCGACGCCATCGTGTTCACCACCTGGCGGTTGTGGTTCGCGTTGCCGCCCCTCGCCGTGATCGTCGCGGTCCGCAAGCGGAACGGTACGGCGACGATGCTGCGCCCACCGAACATGTCGAGAATGCGGTGGGCGTTCGTGATCGCCGGTGCGGGATTCTTCTTCTCGTCGGGAGCGGTGACGGCGTTCGCGGCCCTGAACAAGACCCGGCTGCTCGACGTCACGCTCATCGGCGCGCTGCAACCGGTCGTGATCATCGCGTTCGCGGTCGCGTTCCTCGGTGAGCACATCGAGCGCACCAAGGTCGTGCTGGCGGTCGTCGCGATCGCGGGAACGGTCCTCGTCGCGCTGTCCACTGCGGGTGGCGGCGACTGGAGCAAGGCGGGCGAACTGCTCGCCGTCGCCAGCCTGTTCCTGAATGTCGGCTGGTTCCTCTACGGGCGCATCGTGCGCGACCGCGACCCGGTCGACCCGTTCGCGTTCCTGTTGTGGGTCCTGTTCGCGGCGGCCCTCATCGTCACGCCTCTCGCCGCGATCGGCGAGAACGGGTTGTCGCTGCCCGCAGCCGCGATCGGGTACGCGTTCCTCACCATGGTGCTCGGGACGACCGCGCATGTGCTCGTGATCTGGGCGCACCGGTACATGCCGGCATCGGTTTCCGCACCGTTCCTGCTCGCCGAACCGCCGCTCGTCGCGATCGCGGCGTGGATCTGCTTCGGCGAGGCGCTCGGCCCGTGGGAAATTCTCGGTTCGGCCGTTGTCGTCGCCGCGCTGTGGGGCATGGTCCGAACCCCTGTGCTCGATCACGTCGAGGACGACGTCCCCGACATCGCCCCACCCGCGTAACGGCTGGTGGTCAGCCGACTTCGAGGGTGACTTCGCGCAGGACGAGCCGCGCGCTCAGGCCGTCGGCGGTCGCGACGATTTCCTCGGTGCCGTCGAGCAACGCGACGACGGGAACTTCGATGGTGGTCGTCGCGCGCGCAATGGGGACCGCTCCGGTTCCCGTCCATAGGCACGAGCTCCGGCCCGCAACGAGCATCGTGGCTTCGAGGTCGACGACGACCTCGACCGTTTCGCCGAAGCGACCGTTGTGGCGGGCGCGCTGGAACAGCGTGCCGCGCGATTCGCAGCCGTACGCGGCGCGTTGCGTCTCGTCGATGTCGCGGTCGTAGCCGAGCGACGAGCCCGCGACCGAAACCGCCTCGGGCCGCAGGTACATGTCGTCATACGCCAACGTGTCGATCCACAGGCTCGACGAGTAGCGGGCGACGTACCCGTACGTCTGGCTGTAGCTGCGGCCCCACGGGCGCGCGCCCGCAATGCCCGAGCGGGAGTCGGAGTAGACGACGCGGTTGCCCTCGGCGTCGGTCAACTCGAGCGCGAGTGAGTACGGGGTCCGTGCGCACAGCCCGCCGATGACGATTGCCGTCGGCGCGTTCGCGGGCGCGATGCCGGTAACTTCGAGCGGCGCGCCCTCGTGTAGGCAGATCGAAGCAACGTCGGTCGCGTCGTGGAAGACGCGCACGAACACGTCGCGGTCCGGCACGAGGCGCATTTCGAGTTGGTCCGTGGTGCCCGCAACCGGGACGACACCCGATTGGTACTCGAGCGTGTCGGTCAGGAACATGTCGACCTGCGGCTCGACCGGGCGCGTCGGAGGTTCCGCCGCGTACTCCCACGGACCGAGCGGTGTGACCAGCCACTCGTCGGCCGGACTCACCGGACCGTCCGTGTAGACGACCTCCACCAGGAGCGAGCCGAGGTCGTCGTGGCTGCAGTCGCCGGCGCCGAACGGTGACGACCCGCACAACGTGCGGCTCCGCGTCAGGCCGACCCGGAAGGTCTCGCGGCGGGGCGAACCCGTCGGGTCGAGGGGGATGACCGCGCGGTACGGGTCGGCGTCGAGCCATCGCGTCTCGACGACGACCGAACGCGGGATGCCGTCGGTGTGGCCACCGGAGCGACAGATGGACTGGGGTTCGGTGTACGCATTGGTTCCGGCCGCAAGATCGGTCGGTGGTGTCGATCCCGCGCAGATGCCGCCCCGTTCGTCGGGGACCGACGCGCCGGTGACCCCATCGCGGGCGTGGATGCGGACGGACCCTTCGTCAACCGGACCGGCGAGGTCGGCGCCGCGGATCAACATCTCGACGCGCAGCCGGTCGGGTGTGTGTACCGCCCATTCTTCGCGCTCGTGGATGCGGGTCGGTGTGAACGAGCGCGGCTGCGACGTCCACAGCACGCACACGACGTAGGCCGTTCCCTCTTCGAGGTGCAGATCAAACGAGTAGCGACGGTCGTACGCGGGGAGATACGGATAGTCGTCGGCGTCGACCACCTCGGGCGGCACGTTCGAGACACCGGAGCCGTACGACAGAAGGTCGGCGCCGACGTCGAAGGTGCCGGCGACCGGTTCGTAGTCTCGGCACCGGTGCGGTACCTCGGGGTTGCTCATGTCGAGCGCGACGACGATGGCGGACTCGGTCACACCGCTGCGCGTCGGTACGACGGCCGTGAGCCGGGTGTCGCCGTCGAAGCTCCAGGTGACCGGCGGGCGGGCGCGCCCGTCGGCACCGGTGAACCAGGAGGGAGCCGAACGCGCATCGTCGCCGATGATGCCGGTGACGGACGCAACCACGCTGTAGGTGACGCCGCGCTCGAAGTCCTGGTCGATGCGCGCGCAGTGTTGCACGTTCGCCCACCAGTTCACCGGGTACGAGCCGGCCGACTCCCACCGCATGCGTTCGGGGTCGTCGGGCGCGCTCGTGTTGGCCAGGAGCGCGATGGCTCCCGGGTCGCCGGGTGCCGCGTCGCGCGCCCGAACCGTCAGCGCGACCGAGCTGGTCGGGTTGTTCGTGACGATGACGACGGGAAGCCCGTCGCCGTCGGGAAACTCACAGCGGCGCCACCCCGTGTAGGTGCCGTCGAGCCGCAGCGGGTCGCTCATGATGATCGCCCAGGTGGGCTGGGCCGAGACGATGGCCATCCGCACCGTCGACGCGTCACCGACGCACGATTCGTCGCCGCTTCCTTCGCCGGGCGCGGCCCCCGCACACGGATCGACGAACGCGGGCGTGGTTGCGGCGGCACCGGCCGGGATGCTCGCCGCGATCGCGATCTGCTCGTCGCGCGTCAGCTCGCGCGGGCCGGCATTGTCGGCGAGCGCGGCGTCTTCGGCTTCGGAGTCGGGCTCGGAGGCGGGCGGCGCGACCTCGGCGACGCCTGCGTACGGGCCGAGCGCGCCCGGAGTTGCTGTGACGGTGGCCGTGGCCGCGGGCGGGCCGGCCATTTCGACACCGACCGGCGCGAGGATCGGGATGGTCTCCAGCGCCGGCGCGTCGGCCGCTTCGGGTGCAACCGGGGGCTCGGCCGCAGCGTCTTCGTCGCCCGCGACGTTGTAGGCAACTGCCCACGCGCCGCCGAGCGCGATACCGAACGTCACGACACCGACTGCGACCACGGCGACCGGGCGTCTCATATGAACGTGCAGTCGAAGAGGGTGACCGTGGTGTTGGCCGAGGCCTGGTTCCCCGCGGCGTCGGCCGCGGTCAGCGTGATGGTCAGCGGCAGCTCGTCGGTGGGGTACGGAACCGTGTCGGTAGCGAACGGCCCGATCGTCGCGGAGTACGACGTGCCGCTCTGGGTGACGGTCGTGGTGCCGCTCTTCGCGCCGACCGTCCAACGTGCCGTGACCGACGCGACACCGACCGCGTCGGTGACGACTCCGGTGACAGTCAGCGTCAGACCGTTGGTTCCGCAGACGGCCGCGTCGTCTTCGATGATGTTCGTACGCGACGCGGCGAACTGGGTGATCTCGGGTGGAGCGGCGTCGGGGGGCGTCGTCGGACCGGGCGTCGTCGTTGTCGTCGTTGTCGGTCCGCCGCTACTCGTCGTCGGTGTGGGTGACGGTGTCGTCGTTGTCGTTCCGGGCCGGGTCGTCGTCGTGGTCGAACTCGGGGTCGACGTCGTCGTCTCCGGGAGTGTTGTGACCGTCGTGCCCCCGCACGTGCGCTCGGGAAGGTCGGGCTCGGGAAGGTCGGGCTCGGTGTCGGCGTCGAGCACGCCCGCCGCGATCCACACCCGCGCCGACAGGTTCTGCGGGTCGCGCACCTCGATCCACGTCGAGGTCGCGTCGCGCCCTGTCGCGAGCACGCGGTCCCCGTCGTGGAACGTCGCGACGACAGCACCACCCGGGCACCGCAGGCCGGCAACGGTCAGTCGCGTGACGGTCCCTGCGACCTCGTCGGGAGCTTCGACGACCTCCGGGTCCGGCGCAGTCGCGATGCCGGCTGCGGCGCCGATCGCCAGCCCGCCGACGAGCGCGCCGGCGACGACGACGAGCAGGGCCGAGAGTCCTGCTTCGCCGCGCGGTTTCACAACCTCATCATCGGCGATGGCGCCCCCGGCGAGAGGATCGGGGGCTAGGACCTGCCAAGATCACGTGGTGCTCGATACCGCGGCGGTGGCCGAGGCGTTTCGCGGATGGTGCCAGGCGCGCTTCGGACAAGCGGTCGAGCTGACCGAACTGGCTTCGACGGTCGGCGACGGGTTCGACAACCAGATCGTGTTCGTCCATCCGCGCGGCCCGGCTGTTCCCGACTCGTGGCAACGCCCACTTGTCCTTCGTATCCAACCCGACGCCGAACGACTCGAGACCGCGTATCGCGAGGCCGCAATTCACGGGTGGTGCGCCGACCGCGGGTATCCCGCGCCGCGTGTGCTCGCCGTGCTCGAGCCCGGCGAACTGTTCGACGTCTCGATCGAGGTGATGGAGCGCCTTCCGGGCGTCACGATGTTGCGGGCGATCACGGCCGCACCGTGGCGGAGCCGCGCGTACCTTCGCCAACTCGCCGAGTTGCACGCCGAGTTGCACGCGCTTCCAACGACCGACTTTCCCGCCGACGAATGCGCATACGCCGACCGCGTGCTCGGCATGCCGCGCGAGTTCGCGCCCCGCATCGGCGACGTCAAACTGTTGCGCGCCCTCGAACGCGCCGAGCTGATCGCGACCACCCTCGAGGTCGACGAGCCTGCCGTCTGCCACGGCGATTTCCACCCGCTCAACGTCGTCGTCGACACGCATGTCGGTGACGCGGGCGTCATCGACTGGACCGACTGCGGCCTCGGCGACCGCCACGGCGACGTCTCCCGCACCGCGCTGTTGTTCCTCGTCGCTTCGGTCGCCGCGAACAGCGCTTCCGAGCGACTCGCGCTCAAAGCCGCGGGACCGCTGATGCGCCGCCGCTACCTGCGGGTGTACGAATCGATGCTGCCTCTCGACCACGAACGGGTGCGGCGGTGGGAAGCCCTGCACTGCGTCAGCGGCTGGACCCAGGTTCTTGCGCTCCATGCGGGAATGTTCGACGGCAGCAACAGTCCCGACGACAACCGCGATCGCGTCAGTCCGCAGCTGGCGAGCTGGCTCGAAGCCCGCTGCGAGCGAGCAATGCAATAGCAGTGGCGACGATCCAGATGTCGCCCGCGCCGAGCCCGGCGCGTTGGAACAACCCGTGGGCATCCCCCGTGAGGGTGAGGGCCAGGCACACGCCCGACACCGCCCCGGCGACGACCGACGCGCCGCGAGCGCGAGGCGTCGAGAGGTACGGACGCGCCAGGAGCGGAAGCGCAGCCAGCGCGACGTACCCGGTACCGGCGAACACGCCGTGCAGGTCGTCGACGAACGCCGAGTGGTCGAGCGGCGTTGCCGCGACGCCGAGCGTCGCAAGCGCGCTCACGGCCGCCGCTAGCCACGCCCGTCCGGGAAGTGCGTGCCGCAGCGCGACCGCGAAGAGACCCACGCCAATGCCGTACGCGACGAATCCGGCAGTCATCAGGAGTCGCGTCGAGGCGCCCACGGCCGCGAGTTCACTGATCGCGTCCTCGACCGGCGAGTAGTCGTCAGTGACGAATCCGCCGATCGCCCACGCCGCGACGAACGCGATCGGGCCGACGACTCCACCGAGCGCCAGCCGGCGGTCAGCGGCTAGCGTGCGCATGTGGGCAGCAAAGGAAGTAAGCCGAGAAAGCCGAAACACTCGCAGCACCTTCCCAAAGCGGGAACGGCGTCATCGAACAATCGGCTGCAGCACCAGGAGCAACAAGCCGTGCTCGACACGGTCGGGCTGCACGGTGCGTCGCCGTGGGTCAGGTACGCAGTCATCGGCGTCGTCGTGGTGCTGTTCGTGAGCGCGATCTTCTCGTTGCTGCTGATCACTCTGTAGTCAGCTTCGCGCTCGGGCCGGCGGGAGGCGCGCATCAAGGCGGCGCCGGTCGGCCCGCAGCATCAGCCACCCGGTGGGATTTGTGGGAGGCTCCGATCTGGTGAACAGCGAGTTGACGCATGGTGCACGCGCCGGACAATCGGCGCCCGACCTCGACTCCGGGCCTGCCGATCGGCTCGCGCGCCGGTTGCTGCACGCGCTGGCCGAGCAGAACACCGGCTTGGGATTGCTGTACTCGGTGCTCGACGTCGCCGTCTCAGAACTCGGGCTGACGCGCGCCGCGGTCGTCGTAGACGAGCCGCCGTTCGCCCACCAGCTGTTCCGGGCCGGGCGGCGCGTCGAATGCGACGACGGGCTCTTGGCGACGCAGGCGCCCGGCCTCTATTCCGAGCCGGCGCTCGACCCGGGCAGCGGTATCGCTGCGGCGGTCACCGACGCCTGCCGGCTCGCGCTTCGCCTCCTGTCCGCCGTCGTCGACGATGTTCCCGCCGCGGTCAGCGCGCGCGAAGCGTTCGAGCAGCGTTTCGACGCGGCGATCTCGCACGCGCTCCGGACGGGGTGCGACTTCACCTTCGTGCGCGTCGAACCTTTGGGCTCCGCGCCCGGCGGCGCGATCGAGGAGCGCTTGCTCGGCACGCTGCGGCGTGACGACGTCCTCTTCTCGCTGCCCGGCCGTGAACTCGCGCTCGTGTTGCTGCTGGCGCCCGGCGACGAGGTCGGCGTCATTCTCGAGCGGGCGGCCTCGGCGGTCGGACGCGATGGCGACGCCGCGTGCCCGCCGTTCACGTACAGCGTCGTGAACTGTCCCGACGAGGCAACCGACGCGAACGAGGCGCTTGCGCTGGCCCGCGACCGGCACGCCACGGTGTCGGAGTCGCTGGCGCGAGACGCGGCACCCGATCCGGTCGGGCATCACCCCTTTTCAGCCTAGGTCCAGTTAGCGTTGCGGGAGCCGCCCGTCGGGCGACTGCAAGTGCCGGGCCCGCTCCATTGCAGGTGATGTCCCCAGAGTCGAAATTGGCGAAGTAGGCAGGCGATGTCAATGCGTACGAAAGCCATGCACCAGGTTGACGCGCTGCGAAACGAGGTCGAGGCCTTACGCGCTTCCCTCACATCGATGCTCGAAGGCGCGTTGCACCGCGTCGTCGACGAGATCGACAGCGCCCGCCGAGAAGGACAAGCCGCGGTCGAGCGTCAGCTCCGTCCCGCGTTCGATGACATGCGTCAGGCGCTGACACTGCGCGATATGGAACTGATCGACGTGTTGAAGTCGATTTCGCACTCGCAACAGCGCATCGCCGACCAACTCGAAGCCGACCGGAGCGAACGCGTCTATTTGCGCGACGTGCTCGGACTCGTCGCCGACCGCTTGGTCGACGCGCGCGCAACGGGCTCGTCGATCATCGGAGGCACGGTGCGTCCCGATCTCGCGCCGGCGCACTCGGTGTCGCTCACGGCGGCGGAGGATTCCGAAGACGCGGAACTGCGACTGGCCGTCGAGGTCCGTTGCCGGTTCGGCGACCGTTGGGCCGACGGCTTCGAGGTCGCCGACGTGGTCGACGACGATCATGGCCGCCGCTACCGGGTGCGCCGCATATCTGACGGCCACATCATTCCCACGTCGTTCGAAGAACGCGACATTCGCCTCGCGATCCACGATCGCTGAGGTATCGGCGCCGATCGGGCTGGGCTACGGTCGCGCTCGATGCGAGGTCTTCGGTTTGTGGTCGCCGCCGCGATCCTTGCGGTCGCTGTCGGTGTGCCGATCGACGCGCACGCCGACGTCGAGTGGGTACCGCCTGTGAATGCGCGCTGGCAGTACCAGCTCCAAGGTGACGTCGACACGAGCGTGTGTACGAAGCCTCCGGGGTCGCGCACTTGTGTACGGCCCGAGGTCTACGACATCGACCTGTACCGGCCCGACGGTGTCACCCTCAATGCGCTCGGTGTCGATCGGGTGCACGCGGCCGGCGCGCACGCCGTGTGCTACGTCTCGGCGGGCTCGTGGGAGAACTGGCGCCCCGACAAGAACGCGTTCCCCGGCGCCGTGCTCGGCAAGTCCAACGGATGGCCGGGGGAGAAGTGGCTCGACATCCGTGCGCAGTCGACGCTGCTGCCGATCATCGACGCACGCGTCGCGAACTGTGTCGACGCCGGGTTCGACGCGGTCGAGTTCGACAACGTCGACGGCTACTCGAACGACTCCGGGTTCCCGCTGACCGCGGCGCATCAGCTGTCGTACAACCGGGCTCTGGCCGACCTCGCCCACGACCATGGCCTCGCGGTCGGGTTGAAGAACGACGTCGAACAGGCCGCCGCGCTGCGGAACGACTTCGACTTCGCGATCAACGAGCAGTGCGCGAAGTACCAGGAATGCGGCGTGTACGACGCGTGGACCGCCCACGGCCAGGCCGTACTCCAGATCGAGTACGGGACCGCGCTCAAGAAGTTCTGTCCGGCTGCGATCGCGGGTGGTCGCAGCGCCATCAAAAAGACCATGAGTCTCAAAGCGAAACCGTGGACACCATGCGCGTAAGAGTTCTCGTGGCCGCGTTGGCCGCACTCGCCCTGTTCACCTCGGCGTGCGGGGGCGGTGATGACGATGACGACGCGCCCGCGGCCGACGAGACGACGTCGACGACGTTGTCGGTTGCCGACGCCGCGAACGCGTACACCGAACCCGGCCCGTACCCGGTGGGCATCACGACGCTCGAACTGGAAGGCGGCATCCCGGTCGAGGTCTGGTACCCGGCCGTCGAGGGCACGGCCGGCGAGGACACGTACGACGTGCGGACGATGGTGCCGCAGTCGATCACCGATCTGCTCACCGCCGACGTCCCCGCGACCTTCACCACGGGTGCGGGTCGCGACGCCGACGTCGCCGGGGGCGAGTTCCCGCTCGTGCTGTTCAGCCACGGGTATTCGGGTTTCCGCCAACAGTCGACGTTCCTGACTGCGCACCTCGCGAGTTGGGGGATGATCGTCGCCGCGCCCGACCACTGGAGTCGCGACCTGTATCACGCGCTCGATTCGTTCCTCGGTGGAGTACCGGTCGAAGCCAACGACAGCGTCGACGACCTGCGGTTCACCAGGGAACTCATGGAGTCGGAGCACGCTGCCACGGGATCGCGCTTCGAAGGCCACGTCGGCAGCGGGCCGGTCGCGGCGGTCGGACACTCGGCCGGCGGCGGCAGCGTGCTCGGCCTCGCGCCCGACGATGGCATCGCCGGGTACGTGTCGCTGGCGTCGGGCGCAAGCCTGGGTACGCGTGGCGCTCCGTCGCCCCAGCCGCTCGTCCTGCCGGACAAGCCCAGCCTATTCGTCGCGGGTTCGCTCGACGCGATCGCGTCCGTGGAGACCGCGACGAAGCCGGCATTCGAAGCGGCACCCGCCCCGGCGCGGCTGTGGGTGATCGAGGGCGCGGGCCACCTCGCGTTCGCTGACATCTGCACCTACGGCAACGGCTCCGGCATCATCGGCGTCGCGGTCGCGTCGGGTCTCGGCCCGTTCCTCGACGCCGCACCCGAGTTCCGCGCGCTCGGCGAAGACGGGTGCCTCGAACCGGCAGTCGCGGTCGCGGACACGTTCCCGATCGTGAAGCACGTCGTCACGTCGTGGCTGCGCGAACTGTTCGGCGTCGACGCGGTGCCGGTTGGTCTCGGCCCCGATGTCGCGGGCGAGTACAGCGTCCCCGTCGAGATCGAAGAGAACCTGTAGCTATTCGTTGAACTCGAACGCGCGCGGGAACGGGAAGACTTCGCCGCCGGTGCGGGCGAGCGACTGGTACGAGCGGCGGGCAAACAGCCAGCGGCCTTCGACGCGGCGGTAGTCGTCGCGGTACACGCCGTACGCGTTGGTCCACTCGTGCGTCGCGGCTTCTTGGCGCAGCTCGCAGATGTACAGGCGGCCTTGCGCGGCGTCGAGGTCGCCGCCGGTGCGGAGCTCGAGGTGCGCGTTGAGGATCGTGAACTCGAAGAACTCGAAGCGTTCGAGCGCAGCACCGATGAAGTCGCCGACGGCGCCCGGGCCGACGAGGTCGATCGCGGGGTTGGTGACGGTGTCGATGTGCACCGGGGCGTCCGGCACGAACTGGTCGACGAACTCGGGCCACACGCGGCGCGTCACGGTGTCGGCGTACGCCGCCTGAAGCCGGCGGATGGCGACTTCGTCGATGGCGTCGCGGACTTCGTCGTCCATTGGTCAGTTGTCGGGGTTCACGCGGGCCGGGAGAAGTCGCGGTTCGGGTGCCGCGGCGGCATTGCCACGGGCGCCACCTTGCAGTGACTCTCCTTCATGTCCTCCAACACGTGCACCATGTTGAGGATGTCCTCCTCATACCGGAACCTGCCGTCGCCCGCGTAGATGAGCGTCGACACGCCCGACTGTTCGTAACCCCGGCCGTCGTCGCGTTGGCCCGGGAGTACCTGCCTCCACTTCACGACCACGTTGTCGCCTTCGATGGCCACGAAGTCGACCGGGAACGTCCAGTCCTCGAAACCCTCCATCGCGTCGCCGAACACGGTCGCCTTCATCTCTTCGATGCCTTCGACGCGCCCCCACGCGGGGTCGATGAACACGGCATCGTCGGTGAAGAACTGGGCGAGGTCGCGCCACGTGCCCTTCCCCGCGTCGATGTTCTCGCGCACGGCGACATAGGTCTTCATGACGGCTTCGATCTCGGCACGGTCGTGAGGCATGCCCGAGAGTCTGGCATCATTTCGGACATGACCGACCTGCCGTGGGGTGACGACGCGTCGTCGCTCGTCGACGCGTTCCGCCGGGGCGAGCGCTCGCCCCGCGAGGAACTCGAGGCGACGTACGCCGCGATCGAGCGCAGCGACCTCAACTCCTTCTCGTTCCTCGACCCGGAGCGCGCCTTCGCCGCCGCTGACCAGGCCGACGTGCGTAAGCCGTTCGGGGGTGTGCCGGTCGGCATCAAAGAGCTCGAGTGCGTCGAGGGGTGGCCCGCCACCGAAGCGTCCCTCGTGCACAAGGACCGCATCGCGACATTCACGACGACCGCTGTGTCCCGGCTCCTCGACCGCGGCGGTGCGGTGCCGGTCGGGCTCACCACCGCGAGCGAGTTCGGCGGGCTGAACGTGAGTGTCACGAAGCTCAACGGCGTCACGCACAATCCGTGGCGGCACGGCCGCTCCGTCGGAGGATCGTCGGCGGGCAGCGCGGCGTCCGTCGCCGGCGGGCTCGTGACGATCGCGACCGGCGGCGACGGCGGTGGGTCGATTCGTATCCCGGCCGGGTACACGGGGCTGCTCGGTATGAAGGGAACCTACGGCCGCATCCCGCGCGGGCCGGGCGCGTACTTCCGCCCGGGAACGGTCGTGCTCGGTTGCCTCGCGCGTTCGGTGCGCGACGCGGCGCGCTACTACGACGTGTGTGCCGGCTTCGACGCGTACGACCCGTCGAGCCTGCCCGACCGGGGCCACTGGGAAGCGGGCCTCGGCACGAACGACCTCCGCGGCCGCACGGTCGCGATCATCCCGGCGCTCGGCGGGGTCACGCTCGAACCCGGCGTCGAAGAGCAGTTGCGCGACTCCGCCGCGAAGCTGATCGCGGGCACGGGCATGGTCGAGGTCGACCTGAAGTTGGAGCCACCGAACCTCGCGGTGCAGTGGATGGTTGGCAACCTCTCCACGCTGCTCGCGGAACTCGGCGACCGGTGGCCGAAGTGCGCGCGTGACCTCACCGACGAAGTCGCGGTCGGGTTACTGCTGTCGCAGTCGATGTACAACCTGAATGCGGCCGCCGTTGCCGAAGAACTTAGCGTCGAGGCCTACGCCGCGATGGCCGAGGCGTTCGCCGAAGTCGACTTCGTGATCTCCGCCACCAACCCCGGGCCTGCGTTCGCGGCCGACGCGGCGATGAGTTCGTCGAGTGACAGCTTCGTCGACTGGGCCAAGTCGAACGCCGCCGCCCGGCTCGGATTTCGTGGGCTGATGGGCGGTGTGCGGTTCGTCAGCGGCGCGTTCCCGAAGGTGCCGGTCGCACTGATGGACCTCGTGACCGAAAAGTTCCCCGACCTCGTGAACATGGGCGGGCTCACCATCATCTCGAACATCTACGGCAATCCTGCGGTGTCGATTCCCGCGGGCACCGTCGGCGGGTTGCCGGTCGGCATGCAGGTACTCGCCCGCCACCACGCCGACGACCTGCTGTTCGACGTCGCGCTGGCGGCCGAGCGCGAGGTGCCGTGGCCCAGGGTCGCGTTCTTGCGCCGTGCAAGTGTCGTGGGGACACCTGGGCGACGCAGGTTGGGGAGCGTCTAGCGTCGCGCCATGACCGGAACCGAGACCCCGCCCCGCTGGGACCTGAGCCCGATCTTCCCGGATCTCGACGACCGCGCGTTCTCGCTGGCGATCGAAGGGATCTACGCCGACGTCGACCGGCTCGCCGCGCTGTTCGACGAGCACGGCATCGGTGAAATCGAGCCAAGGGCCGTCACCGACGCCGACGTCGCCGCCCTCGAGTCGGCGCTCACGTCGATCAACAGCGTGCAGCAGCAACTGCGCCCGGTGAGCACGTTCCTCTATGCACTGGTGACCACTGACAGCCGCGACGACAAGGCCGCCGCGAACATGGTCGAACTCCAGACCCGCACCGCCGCGTTGGGGCCGCTGATGAAGCGGCTCGGCTCGTGGTTGGTCGCGCTCGGTGTCGACGACTTCGTCGCGCGCAGCGAGGAGGCCGACGGACACGCGTTCGCGCTGCACAAGGCCGCCGAGAACGTCGAGTTCCAGATGAGCGAGTCGGAGGAATCGCTCGCAGCCGACCTCGCGCCGTCAGGATCACTGGCGTGGCAGCGGTTGCACGGCGACGTCTCGTCGCAGCTCATGGTCGACGTCGCGGGGAAGCGGGTGCCGATGGCCGCGGCGCGCGGTCTCGCGACGCATCCCGACGCGGCCCGCCGGCGGGCCGCGTACGAAGGCGAACTCGCGGCGTGGGAGAGCGCGGCGGTCCCGCTCGCGGCGGCGCTCAACGGCGCCAAAGGCGAGCTCGCCGTGCTGAACAAGCGGCGGGGCTACGTCGACGACCTCGAGCCGAACCTGCGAGGCAACAACGTCGACCGCGCCACCCTCGAAGCGATGACCGAGGCGGTGGTCGCGTCGCTGCCCGACTTCCGGCGCTACTTCAAGGCCAAGGCCGGCCTTCTCGGCCACCCCGGTGCGCTGCCGTGGTACGACCTCTTCGCACCGGTGGGCGACGCGGGCGAGGTGACATGGGAGCGCGCGGTCGACTCGGTCGGCGCCACGTTCGCCGACTACTCGCCCGAGCTCGCCGCCCTCTCGAACCGCGCGTTCGACGAGCACTGGATCGACGCCGAGATCCGCGACGGCAAGCGCGGCGGCGCGTACTGCGCGGGCGTCGAAGACGACGTCAGCCGCGTGATGATGAACTTCGACGGCAGCCTCGACTCGGTGACGACGCTTGCGCACGAGCTCGGACACGCGTTCCACAACGTCGCGCTCGCCAACCGCACGCCGATCCAGCGCCGGACCCCGATGGCGCTGGCCGAAACCGCGTCGATCTTCTGCGAGACGTTGCTGTTCGAGAAGTCCGCGCGCGAAGTCGCGAACGACCTCGAACGCACGGCATTGCTCGACGTGTACCTCGTCGGGGCCAGCCAGGTCGTCGTCGACATCCACTGCCGGTTCCTGTTCGAGACCGAGCTGTGCCGTCGGCGCCGGCGCACGTCGGTGTCGGTGCCCGAGCTGAACATGATGATGCTCGACGCGCAGGAGGCGGCGTACGGCGACGGGCTCGATCCGGAACAGCGCCACCAGTACATGTGGGCGGTGAAGGCGCACTACTTCACGCCGTTTTACAACTGGCCGTACACGTTCGGCCTGCTGTTCGGCATCGGGCTGTACGCGAAGTACGCCGAAGACCCCGACCGATTCCGCGGTGGGTACTCCGACCTGCTCTCGGCGACGGGCATGGCCGATGCCGCCGACCTCACGGCGCGGTTCGGCTTCGACGTGCGCGACCCCGCGTTCTGGGCGTCGAGCCTCGCCGTCGTCACCCACCACATCGACGACTTCGAGCGCCTCTGCGGCTAGCGCATCCGTTCTGGTCGCGGGGGTTTTGTTTGAGCGCCACAAAATCCGCGCCGGCTAGAGCTTGTTGGGGGGGGGGGGGAGGGAGGGCGGGAGGACGCGCCCGCCCGCGCCGCGCCG
>JANNHK010000478.1:0-3044 GCA_031404355.1 Actinomycetes bacterium | reverse complement strand
GCAAATGGTTCATCACTTAACCGGTGTGCAACCGTTAGCGAACGTTGCTCTTTCACCAACCGATGCTTATCCCGACCAGCTCGGCGGTTACAAACTGACGAACACAAGGTGCCGCTGGTGGGCATCTACTCGGCGGCGGTGTTCAGCGCGACGCTGCTCGAGGAGCTCGACCTCGACTTCGCGCACACGCTGCTCGTGACCTTCACGCCCGGCGAGGCGATGCGCCAGACCTACTTCCACGACAACGAGATCAAGTTCAGCCGCCTCACGCCGGTCGACCTCGAGGAGGGCCAGACGCTCGGCACCATGATCGCCGAGGAGACCACGCGTACCTGGCAATACCTCGACAGCCTGCGACATTTCGCCCCGGAAGACCGCCTGGAGGTGTGCGTGCTGGTGCACCCCTCCGACCGTCCCGCGATCCAGCCGGAGCTGCGCGACTTCGCCCAGATCCAGTATCGCGTGATCGACATCGAGCAGGCGTCGATGAAGCTGGGCTTGAAGCCCGCGCCGCTCGACTCCACCGCCGAGGAAGTGATGATCCATCTCTTCCTGCTGCGCCCGGCGGCCAACCACTTCGCCTCCCCGGAGCTGCGCCGCCAGGCGACTCTGCGGCGCGCGCGCATCGCGCTTACCGGGGCCTCGGTGGCGGCGCTGGTCGCGGGAATCGCATGGGCGGGGTACAACCTGGCGCGGGTCTTCCAGGGCGACGAGGCGGACACCCGGGTCGCCACCCAGCTCTCGGAGTTGAACCGCGAATACGACGAGCTCGCGCGCGCAACGACGTCGTACGGCGCCGGCGGATCGACGATGCGCGACGCGGTGAGGTTCTATAACGGCGCCATCCGCACGTTCCCCTCGATGCCGGAGTTCCTGCGGCCGGTCTCGGCGGTGCTGTTCACGCAACCCGACATCCGGCTGTGGCAGATTTCCTGGCAGGCGACCGACGACGCGAAGGCGGTCCCGGCGTTGTCGACGCGCTGGAGAACACCGGATCAATGAAGCCCGCCGTATCCCCCACGAGCGCCCAGCCGTCGCCAACGAGGCGTTCGGAGACGAGTTGATAATTGGTGTATTCCAGCACGGGGGTGAGGCGTTGCGCGCCCGCCGTGGCCACGCGCAAAACGGAATCCTGCTTCAGCAAATTGTCGTAACGCTCCTCGGCCGTCGCGCCAAACTTCGGCGGATGCTCGGAGCCGATGACGATGCCCAACGACACCCGGCCCGGCAACGGAATGCGCCAGCTCCAGCCGTGATCGAGCCGGGAGGAATGAACGTAGCCGTCCTTGTAGAGTTCGGTACGGTCGAGATGCGCGAACAACGCCGTGTCCTTGCGCCCGCCTTCGCGACTGGGAATGTTCAACAGCTTGGGCAACACTCTCGCCCGGCCGGTCGCGTCCACGATCAAATCCGGATGGCCATCAAAGAAATTGTCCGTGGCGGCGAGGGTTTCGCGCGTCAAGCAAACCTTGTCCGTGGTCCCCACCCGTTCGACTTTCGCTTCGATCTCAAAAACTTTGGCGCCGGCGCGTTGGGCGGCGGCGAGCAACGTCGTCTCGAACTTGAGGCGCGGCACGTTGTAGGCATAGTCCGGCAGCGGTCCGCAAAAATCCTTGAACGTGAATGGATAGTCCCCGAACTGGTTCATGTTGAAGATCGCGCCGGGCTTGTACTTGGCATACGCGCGGACTTCATCTTCAACGCCGAGCCGCCGCAGCAGCGGAATGATGGCGGGCACGAGCGATTCGCCGACGAGCAAAGCCGCATTGCGGGGCCGATGCAGCAAGGCCACACGGATGCCCTCGCGGGCCAGGAGCGTCGCGAGCGTGCTCGCCGCCGGGCCACCGCCCAGAATGGCCACCGTGTTGATTTTTCCGCGTCGTTGATTGTCCATATTGTTACCGTCATGAAAAACCCAAGCCGAGGAAGGATGGCGTTGACCGGGGGTGTAATTCAAGTCCGGCGATTCCCGCGGATGCCTCGGGGGACGGATTCTTGTCGCGGGGCGGCGGTGGATGTGCTAACGCTGGATTGCGCGTGATGAGTGCCACGACCCCAACTCCCAGTGCCAGCGACCAAGCTCCCGGGGCTTGTCTCACCAGGGCGGTGACGCGGGCGCTGGCCGAAGAGCCGACGCTCGAAGCCGTGACCTTGGATCGCGCGCGGAAAACCATCTCCGTCGCCACGCTGGGTCGCACCGACGTGACTGAACTCACCAAGCGGGTGAGCGCCAAAATCCAGGCCGCCGAGGAATCCAAGGCCGCCGCCTGTCAACTTCTGAGCGGCGCGGGCGATTGTTCCACTTGCGAATCGCCGTTGACCGCGCCGGAGCGACAAGCCATCACCATCACCCGCGAGCACGGCGCGACCACCATCGCGCGCGTGACGTGTCCCACCGCGCCCAAGTTCTGGCGCTGGCGCGATCTGCCGTTCCCCAAAGTCGTGCAGCGCGACGTGGAGTTTCTGGAACACGCGGATGACGAACCCGGCCACGACCATGCCGATGAATGGAAGTTGCAACTCGTCCTGGCGGTTGCATGCGGCGCGCTGGGGCTGTTGGCGGCCTACGTGGCGCCGCCGGCTTGGCGCATCCCGCTGTTCGTATTGAGTTATCTGGCGGGCGCGTGGTTTCCGGCCGAGGAAGTTTGGGAGCGATTGCGGCAACGCGCGATCGATGTCCACTTTCTGATGCTGGCGGTGGCGGCGGGGAGCGCCAGCATCGGCGCGTGGGGCGAAGGCGCAACGTTGCTGTTTCTCTTTTCGCTGTCCGGCGCGCTGGAACACTACGCGCTGGGGCGCACGCAAAAAGAAATCCGCTCGCTCTTCCATGACGCGCCCAAGACCGCCACCGCGCTGGATGCGGCGGGCAATGAAAGCGAAGTGCCGGTCGAGTCGTTGCAACGCGGGATGCGTTTGCTGGTGAAACCGGGTTCGCAATTTGCCGTCGATGCGGAAGTGCTAAAAGGCAGCTCCGCGGCGGATGAATCCAAGAACTTCGAGCAGAAAGAGCACGCGACGGCGGACTACGACCGCTACGACCACGC
>JANNHK010000477.1:0-23245 GCA_031404355.1 Actinomycetes bacterium | reverse complement strand
ACCGACGATGTCCTACTCGCACCTGATACGTCAGGTCAGCGACTTCAGGGTTTCGAGGCCCTGCGTGAAGCGGCCCGCGTGACTGCGCTCGGCGCGTGCCAGCGTCTCGAGCCACTCTGCGACCTCTTCGAGGCCCTCGTCGCGGGCTGTCTTCGCGAAACCCTGGTACATCTCGGTGTACTCGTAGGTCTCGCCCTCGATGGCCGACTTGAGGTTGTCGGACGTCTGACCGACCGCGACACCCGTGACGGGGTCGCCGACTTCGGCCAGGAAGTCGAAGTGACCGAACGCGTGGCCGGTCTCACCTTCGGCGATCGAGCGGAACAGCGCGGCCACGTCGGGGTAACCCTCGACGTCGGCCTTCTGCGCGAAGTAGAGGTAGCGGCGATTCGCCTGACTCTCCCCCGCGAAGGCCTCTTTCAGGTTGTCGTGGGTCTTGGTTCCTTCAAGCTTCGCCATTGCGACGGCTCCCTTTGGATGGTGATCGGTCGGTATTACGAACAGATCTCGCAGCGCCCGCGAAAGATCACTTCGACGGCGTCCACGGTGAAATCACGGCGGTAACGGATGGGAAGACGAATCCCGTCGAACTCGACCGGGACGTCGCGGACGCGCCCACACACGCTGCACACGAGGTGGTGGTGGTCTTCGACATTGGGGTCGACGCGCAGCGTTCCCGTACCGAGGTCGAGCACGTCGACCTCACCGAGTCCTTCGAGGTCATGCACTGTCTGGTACACGGTCTTCAGCGAGATCGTCGGCATGTCGACGCGCGCCTGCTCGTAGAGCGCGTCGACCGTCGGGTGCGCGTTGTTGCCCTCGAGCAGGTGGAAGATCGCCTGGCGCTGGGGCGTCACGCGCAACCCCTGGCTGCGGAACAGTTCGGTGAGCTCGTCGACCGTCTTCATGACGCCGCCACGCTATCGACAACGATTGTCGACAAGCAACTCCTGGCCGGAACCTGGCACACTCCCGCGGTGCTCCTGATCGGCGACGTGATCGCGAACGCGGCACGCGTCGCTCCGCGCGCCGTCGCGGCCACCCTGGGCGACGAATCGATCACCTTCGCCGCGCTCGACGAGCGGAGCAACCGCGTCGCGAACGGGCTCACGGGCATGGGCATCGGTCGCGGCGACCGAGTCCTGTGGTGGGGCGACACCACGCTCGACGCGCTGCCACTGTTCGGCGCGGTCGCCAAGATCGGTGCCGTGTTCGCGCCACTCAATGCCCGGGCGTCGCTCGAGGAGATCCGCCCGGTTGCCGAGTACGCGCGGGCCCGGTTGGTGCTCGCCGACGATGCACACGCGGCGGCGGCGCGTGAACTCGACGTCCCCTTCGCGGCCGGTATCGAGCCGGGTGCGGCCCCTCCCCCGGTCGTTCCCGAACTCGACGAGCGCGATCCCCACGTCATCTTCTTCACGAGCGGCAGTACCGGACGGCCCAAGGGCGTCGTCCTCTCGCATCGCACCAACTGGCTACGCACCTACGTCGGCGCGACGACCACCACGGGCGGCGCGGGCGTCGTGTGCATGTTCCCGCTGTTCCACATGGCGGGCTGGACAATCGCGCTCGGTGCGTGGCAGGGCCGCCGCCCCATCCACTTCGTGACGGTTCCCGACGCCGAGACGTTGCTCGCGACAGCGGTGCGTCACGGCGCGTCGCGCCTCTATTGCATCCCGGCGGTGTGGGCGCGCATTCTCGACCACGGCGTCGACCGCTACGACCTGGGGTCGCTCATCGAAGCCGACACGGGCACGTCGGCCACACCGCCCGAGTTGTTGCGCGCGATGAAGGACGCGCTCCCCCATACCGTCACCCGTGTCTTCTACGGGTCGACCGAAGCCGGACCGGGCGTACAACTCGGCGACGCCGACCTGTTCCGCAAGCCGGGCAGCGTCGGCCTGCCTCAACCGGGCGTCGACGTGCGCCTCGTCGACGGCGAAGTCTGCATGCGGAGCGCGTTCCTGATGGACGGCTACTTCGACGCGCCCGACGCCACCGCCGAGGTGCTCCGCGACGGTTGGTACCACACGGGTGATCTGGGCGCGCTCGACGACGAGGGCTACCTCGCCATCGTCGGGCGCGCCCGCGACGTCATCCGCACCGGCGGCGAGACGGTCGCGCCGGTCGAGGTCGAAGCGGTGCTGGCGTCACACCCGGCCGTCGCCGAAGTCGCGGTCGTCGGGGTCCCCGACCCGCAGTGGGGCGAGGTCGTGACTGCGGTCGTCGTGGCCCGTGGCGAACCACCCACCCTCGACGAACTCCGCACGTTCTGCGACGGCCGCTTGGCGGGTTCCAAACAACCCCGCCGTATCGAAGTCGTCGGTTCCCTCCCCCGCACTGCCGCAACCGGCCAGGTCCAGCGGACCCTCATCGTGGAACGGCTTCTGGGCCGGTGATTGACGCCCGGGGCTCGAAAGAATACGGTTCCCGGAGTGCAGAACGCTGTTCCGGCTCTTGAGAACGAGGTCGCGGACCGGACGCTGGCCGGGCGCCGGGAGCAGTACGCGACCGAAGTGCGGCGCCTGATCGACGCCGCGTTCGTGGTCATGCGCCGGTCGGGCAGCGTGGAGCCGGCTGTGCGCGACGTCGTGCGCGAGGCCGGGCTCTCGAACCAGGCCTTCTACCGGCACTTCGCCTCGAAGGATGCGCTCCTCGTCGCCGTGCTGGCCGACGGGCGCCGGCAACTTGTCACCTATCTGGAGCACCGGTTGACCGGTGTCCGCGATCCGGCCGAGCGCATGCGGCACTGGATCGAGGGGGTCATGGAGCAGGCCCGCCATCCGGAAGCCGCGGCCGCCACCCTCCCCTTCGTCGTGAACGCGACACGGCTCGGGGCCGAGTTCCCCGGAGAGATCGCGCGCAGCCGCGAAGAACTCGTCGCCACGCTCGGTTCCGACATCGCGCGCGCGGACGCCGAGCTGGTGCACGACCTCGTCATGCGGCGCATGGAAGACGCCCTGATCCACGGGCGGGTGCCGACCGACGCCGACGTCGACCATCTCGTCGCGTTTTGTCTGGCCGGAATACAGGGGAGCGAACCGTGCGGACGCAGCGACCCCAGCGCAGTGAGGGAGCCGTAGTTTATGGAACGTGAGTTGCTCATCACCGGTATCGGCGGACAGGGCGTCCAGCTCGCCGCCCAAGTCGTGGCGCGTGCCGCGACGCTCGAAGGCCGCGAGGTCATGTACCTGGGGCTCTACGGCGGGATGATGCGGGGCGGCAACACCGACTCGACGGTCGTCATCGCCGACGCGCCGATCGAAGCGCCGCCGGTCGTGTCGCACACGTGGTCGGCGATCGCCATGCACGACGAGTTCTGGGCGCCGGTCGAGGAAAAACTCCGGCCGGGTGCGCTCGTGCTCGTCAACGACGCCACCTTCACGAGCACGCCGACGGCCTCGGCCATCGTGCACCGGGTGCAGGCGACCGAGACGGCAGCCGAACTCGGCAACGCGATGGGCGGATCGCTCGTGATGCTCGCGGCGTATTGCGCGGCGACGCAGATCGTGTCGTGCGACGCGCTCGTCGAGGCCATGCGCGCGTCGATCCCGTCGTACCGGACGCAACACATCGAAGCCAACGAGCGGGCCCTGCGCGCCGGGTGGGAACTCCTGCCCGCGAACAGCTTCCCCGCGTGGGAGACGACCACCGCCGATGTCTGAGACGAGGCCTAAGCCGAGCGGCAACGCGACGACTACCGCTGCGCTACGAGGCGAGGCGGGGCCCGAGCGGCCCGTCCGAGCGGGAAGAGTCATCAAGAGTCGCGGCACCGTGACCGTCGACGTCGAGCACTGCAAGGGCTGCGAGTTGTGCATCCCCGCGTGCCCGCCCGCCGTGTTGACGATGTCGACGCCCGTCAACCACATGGGCTATCGGTATCCCGAACTCCACCCCGGATGTACCGGGTGCGCGGCATGCCTGCTCGTGTGTCCCGACTTCGTTTTCGAGGTGTTCCGGTTCAACCAGCCGCAGGTGCACGAGGTCCCAATGACCGGGGCCGGCGAGTGACCACCACGATGTCGGGGCGCGTCCTGATGGAGGGCAGCGAAGCGCTGGCCCGCGCCGCGATCGTCTCAGGATGCCGGTTCTTTGCGGGTTATCCGATGACCCCGTTCACCGAAGTGCTCGAACACATGGCGCGGCTGCTCCCCGAGGTCGGCGGCGTGTGTATCAACGCCGAGTCCGAACTCGAAGCGGTCGGGATGGCGTGGGGTGCCCTCTCCACCGGTGCCCGTGCCGCAACGGGCTCGACCGGTCAAGGCCTGTCGCTCATGCAGGAGTCGTTCTCCGAGATCACGCTCGCGGAGTTGCCGCTCGTCATCTTCAACATGGCGCGCGGCCAGCAGGACTACTTCCAGGCCACACGCGGCGGCGGGCACGGCGACTACCGCCACATCGTGCTGGCGCCGCAGGACGTGCGCGAAGGCGTCGAGCACGTGCAACTGGCGTTCCACCTCGCCGACAAGTGGCGCAATCCGGTGCTGGTGTACGGCGACTACCTCCTCGCGCACACGCAGGAAGCGCTGGCCATCACACCGATGGAGTTCCCCGCCCTGCCGGCGAAGGACTGGGCCGTCGACGGTTCCGCATCGGGCAGCGGGCTCTCGAAGAACGTCACTCCCCTGGGTGTCGCCAAGCACGGCCAGGAGGCGTTCGGCCAGGAGGGCAAGTTCCAGTACATCGCGACGAAGACGCCGCTGATGGAGCGCGAGGTACGTGTCGAGTCCGGCTACCTCGACGACGCCGAGACCGTGGTCGTCGCGTTCGGGTCGCCGGCGAAGTTCGTGAAGTACGCGATCAAGCAACTCCGGGCCGAGGGCCACCGCATCGGTTACGTGCGGCCGATCACGTTGTGGCCGTTCCCGTTCGACACGGTGCGCGACGCCGCGAGCAACGCGCGGGTCGTCGGTTCGTTCGAACTCGCGGCGGGGCAGATGGTCGACGACGTGCGCATCGCCGTCGCGGGCCGGGCACCGGTCGAGTTCATCGGTGGCGTGTCGACCGACAGTTCGGGCTTTGGGGTCGGTCGGCTGCTCGAGGTCGGCGAGATCCGCACCCGGCTCCTCGCGTTGCACGAGGGCCGAACCCAGCCGCAGATACCCGGCTATGAGAAGTTCACGTACCAGTTGCAGGAGCACCAGGAGACGCCGGCATGACCACGCTCGACACGTCCACGGCTCCGGCCGACGCCCGCAAGATCGAGCAGCTCAAGCCCGACCTGCTGCTCACGCAGGAACACCACATGTGTCCCGGCTGCGGTGAGCCGCTCGCCGTGCGCCAGTTCCTCGAAACGATCCAGGATCTCGACGTCGTGCAGCAGGCCGTCGCCGTTGCGGGCATCGGGTGCTACACGTCGTTCTCCGGTTCGATGGACGTCGACCTGGTCCAAGCGCTGCACGGGCGCGCGCCGTCGGTTGCGACCGGCGTGAAGCGCATGCTGCCCGACGCGCTCGTGTTCACCCTCCAGGGCGACGGCGACATGGTGAACGAAGGCCTCCAAGAAGTCATCCACACTGCGGCGCGGGGCGAGAACGTCACGTGCATCTTGTTGAACAACGGCGTCTTCGGCGAGACCGGCGGACATATGACGGCAACGACCGTCGTGGGCCAGCGCACGAAGAACACCATCGACGGGCGCGACGCGGAGTACCACGGGTATCCGATCCTCATCGGTGACCTGATCGCCCAGCTCGAAGGCGCGGCGTACGTGGCGCGTGGTTCCGTGCACAACGCGGGTGCGGTCGCACGGACGAAGAAGATGTTCACGCGGGCGTTCGAGTCGCAGCTCCGCCACGAAGGCTTCTCGTTCGTCGAGGTGCTCACTATGTGCCCGACCGGATGGTTCATCCCTACCGCCGAGGGCCCGAGCTACATGAACGAGACGTTGGGCGAGGTGCACATCATGGGCGAACTCAAGGTCGACGGGCGCGTGAACATGACCGAAGAACTGCACGCCGAGAACGTCGCCCGCCAACAGGAGGTCGAAGCCAAGCTCGCGGCCGGCGGCCTCGACCGGCACGAAGGGCGCTAGATGGATTTCGCGTACCCGGCGGAAGCAGAAGCGTTCCGCACCGAGTTCCGAGCCTGGCTCGACGCACACCTACCCGCGACGCTTGTCGGCCGCGGGCTCGGGAGCGGCCTCGAGATCACCGACGAACGCTTCGCGGAACTACGCGCGTGGAACCGCACCCTCGCCGACGCGCGCTACGCGGCGATCGCCTGGCCCGAGGAATGGGGCGGCCGCGGCGCCGGCGTCATGGAGCAGGTCGTCTACGCCGAGGAGATGCACCGGGCCGACGCGCCGGGAACGCTGAACCCGCTCGGTCTCTCGAACATCGCGCCCGCGATCATCGAGCACGGCACCGACGAACAGAAGCGCACCCTGCTCCCCCGCATGCTCCGCGGCGACGACATCTGGTGCCAGGGCTTCTCCGAACCCGACGCCGGTTCCGACCTCGCGTCCCTTTCGACATCGGCGATGCGCGACGGCGACGACTGGATCGTGAACGGGCAGAAGACGTGGAACACGCTCGGCCACCTCGCCAACTGGTGTGAACTGCTCGTACGTACCGACCCGTCGGTGCCGAAGCACAAGGGCATCTCGTGCCTGCTCGTCGACATGACGCTCCCCGGCGTCGAGGTGCGCCCCCTGACGACCATCACCGGAGAGAAGGAGTTCAACGAGATCTTCTTCACCGACGTGCGCGTGCCCGTCTCCTCCACACTCGGGCCGATCGACGAAGGCTGGCGCGTCGCGATGACGACCCTCGCGTACGAGCGCGGGACCGTCGCCAAGTTGCATCTCGGCACCCGGCAGAAGATCCGTCGCCTCCTCGACCTGGCGCGCCCGATCGCCGCCGATGACCCGGTGCTCCGCCGGAAACTCGCGCGGGTCTACCTCGAAGGCGAGTTGCTGAAGCTCATCTCGGAGCGCGCCCTCTCCGCCGAACTCCACGGCCGCGCCATGGGTCCCGAGGGCAGCATCGCCAAGCTGTTGTGGAGCGAAGCCGAGCAGCACGTCACCGAGGTCGCGTCCGATGTGCTCGGCCCCGACGCACTCTCGGGCCCGTGGGCCCGCGACCGCGTCTACAGCCGAGCGCTCACCATCGCGGGCGGCACCACCCAGGTGAACAAGAACATCGTCGCCCAGAGAATTCTGGGCTTGCCCCGTTCCTAACCGAGCGGAGACGCCGACGGCACGCTCGAACCGTTCGACGACGGCAGCGCTTCGCCGGGCGCGAGCGGGAAGTGACACGCGACGTACTGGCCGCCGCCGAGGTCGCGAATGATCGGCTCCTCGGCCGCGCACAACTCCTGCGCCTTCGGGCAGCGCGTCCGGAACCGGCACCCACTCGGCGGCGCGACCGGTGACGGGATCTCGCCCGCGAGCGGCGGTCGCTCCTCCGGCCGTAGCGACGGGTCGGGAATCGGGATCGCGGCCAGCAGCCCCGCCGTGTACGGATGGGCGGGCTGGGCGAACATCGTGTCGGGCGGGCCTACCTCGCAGATTTTCCCGAGGTACATGACGACCACCCGGTCACTCACGTTCTTCACGACGGCGAGGTCGTGGGCGATAAAGATGAGCGTCAGCCCGTAACGCTCCTTCATGTCTTCGAGCAGGTTGAGGATCTGGGCCTGCACCGACACGTCGAGCGCCGACACCGGCTCGTCGCAGATGATCACCTTCGGGTCGGTGATGACCGCGCGCGCGATCGAGATGCGCTGGCATTGTCCACCCGAGAACTGGTGGGGACGCCTCCCACGGGCAACAGCCGGATCGAGTCCGACCGCGTCGAGCACTTCGTCGACCTTCGCCTGGCGCGACGCGTCGTCCCCGATATTCCAGATGCGCAACCCCTCACCGACGATCTCCTCGACCTTGCGGCGCGGATTCAACGACGAGATCGGGTCCTGGAAGATCATCTGAAGCTTCGGGCGCACCTGCCGCAACGCTTCGCCGTCGAGGCTCGTGAGATCGAGACCGTCGAAGACGACCCGGCCGCCGGTCGGGTGCGGGAGTTGGATCAGCGCCCGGCCGGTGGTCGACTTGCCGCAGCCCGACTCGCCGACGAGTCCGACGGTTTCGCCCTCGATCACGTCGATGCTGACGTCGGAGACGGCGTGCACCTTCAGGCCGGTGCGCCCAACCGGAAACTCGACGACGAGGCCCTCGGCCCGCAGCAGCGTTTCGTTCTCGGGGCGCATGTGCGCGGTACCGCTGCCCGCCATGTTCAGCCCACCCCCGGCGTTACCGTCGTGTCGGTCGCGTCGACCGTGGTATCGAGCGCATCCTGATTCCGGGCGAGAGCTTCGCGCCCTTCGGGAGTTCCGACCGGGAAGAAGCACGCGTACTGGTGCCCGAGCGTCGCCCCGTCAACCAGTGTCGGGTCCTCTTCGCGACACCGGGGCTGCGCGTACGGGCAGCGCGCCGCAAAGCTGCACCCTTTCCGCTCGCCGACGAGGTCGGGCGGGCGGCCCGCGATCGCGGCGAGCCGGGTGTGGCTCTTGTCGGAGAGCTTCGGGATCGACTTCATCAGCGCTTCGGTGTACGGGTGGCGCATCTCGGTGAAGAGCGTGCGCGCCGATGCCTTCTCGACGATGCGGCCCGCGTACATCACCGCGATGTCGTCGGCCCGGCCCGCGACGACGCCGAGGTCGTGCGTGACGAGGATCATGCCCATGAACCGTTCGCGCTGCTGCGCTTGCAGCAGGTCGAGGATCTGCGCCTGCACGGTCACGTCGAGAGCCGTCGTGGGTTCGTCGGCGAACAGCAGCTTGGGACCGCACGCGAGCGCGATGGCGATCATGACCCGCTGGCGCATGCCGCCCGACAGTTGGTGCGGGTACTCGCTCAGCCGACGTTTCGGTTCGGGAATTCCCACCGACGCGAGGAGCGCCACGGCGGTCTCGCGTGCGAACGACTTGTCGACGTCGAGGTGGTAGCGCAACGACTCCGTGATCTGGTTCCCAATCTTCATCACGGGATTCAGTGACGTCATCGGGTCCTGGAAGATCATCGACATCTGCGTGCCCCAGAAGCGCTGCATGTCCTTCTGGACCAGGTTGGCGACTTCGCTGCCCTCGAACTTGATGCTGCCCTCACGAATGAGGTTCTGCTTGGGCAGCAACCCCATGACCGAACGCGACAGCACCGACTTGCCGCACCCCGACTCGCCGACGATGCCCAGCGTCTTGCCCCGCTCCAGCGAGAACGAGACGCCGTCGACGGCGCGCACCGTCCCCCGCTCGGTGCGGAAATACGTCTTGACGTCTTCGACTTCGAGCAACGCCCCGTCGCCCGGCGCGTCGGCGAACCGCTCGGCCCGCGACTTGCGGCTCATAGCGCCGATTCCTTGACGTCGAAGTGGCCCCGGATCTTGTCGCCCGCGAAGTTGAGTGCGAGCACGGTGAGGAACAGCGCTGTCGCGGGCACGAACGCGATGTGCGGCGCGGTCTCGAGGTCCTTGCTGCCCTCGAGCACCATCTTGCCCCACGAGACCGGGTCGGCGACCCCGAAGGCGCTCTCGATCCCGAGCCCGAGGAAGGCGAGGGTGCCCTCGGCGACGATGACGATGGCCACGCCAACGAGCGCGAGTGACGCCAGCGGCATGAGCACATTGGGGAGCACCTCGCGCCGGAGGATGGTGCTGTCCTTCGCGCCAAGCACGCGCGACGCCTGCACGAACTCGCGTTGCGACCACTGGAGAGAGTTCGCGCGCGTCAAGCGGAGGATCGGAGCCACGGAAAGGATGAACAACGTCAGCACGATGTCCCAAAGGTCGCGACCCCTGAAGCTGACGATCGCGAGGGCGAGCACGACTGCCGGGAACGAGAGGAGGATGTCGCCGCCCGCCATGGACGTGCGTTCGAACCAGCCCCGCCGGAAACCGGCGATCAGGCCGATCGTCCCGCCGACGATCAACCCGCCGGCGACGGCCGCGAAGCCGACGATGAGCGAGATGCGCGCCCCGGAGACCGTGCGGGAGAGTAGGTCGCGTCCGAGTGAGTCGGTCCCGAGCCAGTGCTCCGTCGAGAAGCTCTCTTTCGACTCGCCGACCAGAGCCTTCGGGTCGTCGAGCGGCAACAGCGGCCCGAACACCGCGAGCAGCGTGACGAGCACGAGCCACGAGGCCGCGAGCCAGAACCCGAAGCCGAGTCTCCGGCGGATCGCGTCGGCCGGCGCGCCGCTCGCTCCGTGCACCTCGGAAACGATCGCGTCGGTGCGCATCTCCAGCGCCGACTCGACGTAGAGCGAGTTCGACGGCAGGGATTCGCTGAGCGAGGAGTCAGCGCGCGGATCGCGCATGACGCACCCTTGGGTCGAGGACGCCGTACAGGATGTCGACGAAGAAGTTGACCATGACGTAGATGAACGTAATGACGAGCACCGACGCCTGTACAACCTGATAGTCGAACTTGAAGATTCCCTGGGTGATCACGAGACCCAGGCCGGGCACGAGGAAGATCTGTTCCACGACGATCGTGCCGCCGATGAGCGCGCCGACCTGGATACCGACGACCGTGATCAGCGAGAACAACGACGGGCGTAGCGCGTGGCGAAACAGGATGCGCCGGGCCGGGATGCCCTTGGCCTTGGCCATGAAGATGAAGTCCTCGTGCAGGGTGGCGACGAGGTCGGTGCGCAACAACCGCTGGTACACGGCCGCGAGCCCCAGCCCCAGTGTGAGCGCGGGTAGGAACAACGCCGCGGCCTTGTCGGAAAACGAAGCGTCGATGTCGTAACGGGTTGGGAACGGGTCCACCGCCCAACCGAATCTGTCGGACAACACCTCATCCAGCTTCACACCGAGGAAAAACAACAGCACCAAGGCGAGCACAAACGACGGAATCGCGATGAGCGCGAACGAAAGCCCGGTCGTGCTCTTGTCGACGACGCCGTTGGCCCGGTACGCCGAGATGATGCCCATGGGGATCGCGATCGCGAGCGCGATGAACTGGGCGTAGAGCATGAGCGCGATCGACGTCGGGAGCCGTTCACTGATGGTCTGGGACACGGGCACGCCGGTGATCACCGAGTCGCCGAAGTCACCCTGGATCGCATTACCGAGCCACGAGAAGTAGCGCACGAGCAGTGGGTCGTCGAGGTTTAGTTCCTCCCGAATCGCGATGGTTTCCTCGCACGCCGTCTGGGTGTTGAGGTCGAGTTCGGGGTCGTCGCAGATGCTGAGGTCCTGCACTGCCCGGGGCCCGAGGAAGTTCACCTCGGGCCCACCCTCCCGCAAGCTCATCAGCATGAACGTCAGAAAGGACACCACGAGCAGCACCGGCACCAACAGCGCCAGGCGTCGCAGCAAGAACCCCATGCCGAGCTTCCTTCCCCGTTACGCCGCTCTCAACCGATCCAGATGTTCGTAAGGCTGTGGCGGCCTTCGTTCATCCCGTAGGTGGTCTGACCCGACGGCAATGTAAAGCCCACGACACCCTTCACTTCAGGCTTGGCAACAATGCCCCACATCGTGTGGTTGATCCAGATGTACGGCGTGATGTCGTTGATCTTGGTGTTGATCTCGCCCCAGATCTCCTTGCGGGTCTCGAAGTCGCCCTCTTCCCGCTGCTGGAGCAGCAGCGCCTGGATCTCGTCGTTGTCGAGGCGGGGCCAGTTGATCGAGATGCCACCGAGCGACCGCTGGTCGATGAACGCGGCGTCGTAGTCGGGGTCGAGGGCGCCGAACTGGCGGTACAACACCATCTGGTAGTCGCCGACGGCAGCCGTAGTGATGAATGCGGCCTGCTCGACGGGAACCTTGGTGATCGTGGCGTAGTCGGCCCACAGTTGCTGGACTGTCTGGAAGAACAGGTCGTTGTCGGTACTCGGCGTCGTCTTGTACTCGAACGTGATCTTCCCGTCGGTGCACCCCGCCGGCACGTCGGTGCAGTACTCGTCGATGAGGCTCTGCGCCATGGCCGGGTCAAACTGCGGGAAGTTGTCCACCGGCGTGTAGAACAGGTTGTCCGGGTGGAAGAGGCCGTTGGCGATCGTGCCGAAGCCGCCGTCGTTGAGCTCGATCACTTTTTCACGATCGAGGCCGTACGCGAGCGCCTGGCGCGGGCGTACGTCGTCGAACGGCGGTTTGTCCATGTTCATCATGAGGAAGGTTTCCTCGTTCAACTCGTCGATGTACTCGTCGAACCCGTCGTCCTCGATGTACTCGTTGAGGTGCTCGGGGTTCGTCGTGTGCATGATGTCAAGGTCGCCGGCCTGCATGTTCTGGTTACGGGCCTCGCCGTCGGTGGCAATGATGAACGTGACCGAGTCGAGGTGCGGCAGGCCTTCCTGCCAGTAGTCCGGGTTCTTCACGAACTTCGTCTGCGTGTTGAGCTGACGGCTCTCGATTATGAACGGACCGGTGCCGACCGGTTCCTGGTTGAGTGCGGTGTCGGCCGCCGAGGCCGCGATCCACGTCGGCGACGCGATCATGCCGAACTGCGCAGTCAGCCACGCCGGGAACGTCGCGACCGAACCGGCCATCGTGACCGTCGCGGTCAGCTCGTCGACGATCGTGACGGGGTTCGCGCTGCCGAAGATCGACTTCGGCACGAGCGACGTGAGCGGGTCGGCGAGGATCCCTTCGAAGTGCACCTTGATGGCTTCGGACGTGAGGGGCGTGCCGTCGTGGAACGTGATTCCCGGCCGCAGCGTGATCGTCCAGACCGAGAAGTCCTCGTTCGGCGTCAGCGACTCGGCCAGGTACGGCTGGGCGACACCGGCGTCGTCGAAGGCGGTGAGCGGGTCGAAGACCGCGAGGCCCATCTCGACGCCCGCGATCGCGAAGCGGTTGGTCGTCGGGTTCAGACCGTCGGTTTCGGCTTCGATGCCGTAGACGAGGTCGCCGCCGTCGACCGGCTCGCCCTCGTCGGGGGCGTCGTCGTCGCCGCCGGCGCTTTGGCTGGTGTCGTCGCTCCCGCCACCGCCGTCGGCGTCGTCGTCATCGTCGTCACCGCCGCCGCAGGCAGCCGCGACCAACGCAAGACTCATGAGTACGACGACGAGTCGCGTCCACCGACCGTTACGAATGCTGACGCCCGACTTCTTCACGCGTTCCCCCAGTCATGGGCCGCCCCCACCCAGGAGGGCGACGATCACCCCGCCGCCCAGAATGTGACCGATGTCACACTCGGCGGCAGTTCCGGAAATATACATGCGAGGGGGGCGCCCGCACAGGCGCCCAGCTCGGAGTGGATAGCTAGCCGTCGATCCAGATCGATGTGAACTCGTTGCGGCCGTTGTTGAACGGCTCGAGCGGCTCCCCGTCGGGGAAGGTCGGGTCGGCGACACCGTGCACGTTGTCCTGCGCTGCGATCGCCCACAGCGTGTGGTTCAGCCAGATGTACGGAAGCTCCTCGTTGAGCTTGTCGTTGATGTTGGCCCACAGTTCCTTGCGGGTCTCGAAGTCGCTCGCGACGCGCTGTTCGTCGAGCCAACCGTCGATCTCGGGATTGTCGATGCGGGGCCAGTTCACCGAGATCGCGCCGATGCTCTCGGAGTCGAGCCACAACATGTCGGAGTCGGGATCCGTGGCGCCGAACTGCCGCCACAGCACCGCGTTGTAGTTGCCGACCGCGGCTTCGGTGATGAACGCGGCCTGTTCGACCGGCACCTTCGCAACGGTGGCGACATCGCCCCACATCTCCTCGAGCACCTGGAAGATCTGGTCGTTCTCGACGCTCGGAGTCGTCTTGTATTCGAATTTGATCTTGTCGCCGTCGCACTGGTCGGGGACGTCGGCGCAGTACTCGGCCGCGACCGCTGCGGCCGCGGCCGGGTCGTGGGCCGGGAACTCGGCCTCGGTGTACCACTTGCTGTCCGGGTGGAACATGCTGTTGGCGAGCGTCAGGATGCCCGATCCGAGCAGTTCGAGGTAACGCTCACGATCGGTCGAGTACGCGATCGCCTGGCGGGCCCGGACATCGTCGAACGGCGGCTTCGACGTGTTGAGCATCACGAAGCCTTCCTCGCCCTGTTCGTCTTCGTAGAGCTGAATCGAGTCGTCCTCACGCAACGCGAGAATGCTCTCGTCGCTCGTCGTGTGGATCATGTCGAAGTCGCCCGCGGCGAAGCTCTGGCTCCGCGCCTGCGGGTCGGTCGCAACGACGAACGTGATCGCGTCGAGGTACGGCAGACCGTCCCGCCAGTAGTCCTCGTTCTTGACGACCTTCGTCTGCGTGTCGAGCTGGCGGCTCTCGATCATGAACGGGCCCGTCCCGACCGGCGCCTGGTTGAGCGCCGGGTCGGCCTGCGCGGCAAGAACCCAGGTCGGCGACGCGATCATGCCGAGCTGCGTCGTCATGTAGTTGGGGAAGTACGGCAGCGGCCGGCTCGTGTTGATGGTCGCGGTGAGGTCGTCGACGATGGTTACCGGTTCGGTCGCATCCAGCACGGGCCGCACCGCGATGCTGATGAGCGGGTCGGCGAGTTGGCCCTCGACGCCGACCTTGATCGCTTCGGACGTGAGGGGCGTGCCGTCGTGGAACGTGATGCCCGGTCGGAGTGTGATCGTCCAGTGCATGAAGTCGGCACTCGGCGTGAGCGACTCGGCCAGGTACGGCTGTGCGATGCCTTCGGGGTCGAATTTCGCCAGCGTGTCGAAGATCGCCGAACCGATGAGCGCGCCACTGACGGCAAAGCGGTTCACGGTGGGGTTGAGCCCGTCGCTCTCGGCTTCCATGCCGTAGCTGATCTCGCCGCCGGGAACGGGTTCGCCTTCGTCGGCGAGCGTCGTCTCGGTCGTGTCGTCGTCGCCACCGCCGGCGTCATCGTCGTCGTCGCCGCTGCTGCACGCCGCGCCGACGAGTGCCAATGCCAACGCGGTAACCACGATCCGCGTCGCGAACGCGCGCTTCATCGACTTCACGTCATCTCCCCCGGTCGCCCATACCAAGAACCGAATCGACGAGACCCTAACGAATGTCGTCAAGCGAGGACATTCACCCTCGCCTCCCCCGCCGGTGCCATGGAGGTAACGGTTTCCAGGCGGACGGAGTTCCCGACCAGTTCCTCCCGTTCGGCGGCGGCGAGGCGTGGGCCGTCGAGCAGCTTCGCGTACGTGCGGGCGCCGCCCGGGAGGTCGCACACGACGAGCGCCCATTCAGGCTCGCCGTCGCGCCCGTGCACGACGGAGTACGCCGCCACCGTTGCTTCGCCTTCGTACTCGGCGATAACGGGCGTCTGGTCCGCAAGCGCCACGGTGTCAGCCGGCGCGACCGGTCCGGGGGTCGTGGAGTACACGCCGAATACGTGCTTCGTCATGTGCATGCCGACGCCGCTCACCAGGCCGTACGTTCCCGGATCGGTACGCAGACGTTCGGTCAACGCCGCGATCGAGTGCACGAGGTACCCGCTGCCGGGACCGCCGTGGTACGGCAGGCCGCCGGTGACGGTGAGCCCGCGCTCGTCGGTGGGCGAGATTCCCAGCGCGTCGCACGCGAAGTTCAGGGAGCTGCCGAAGCACGAGTACAGGTCGAGATACGCGACGTCGTCGATTCCGATGCCGGCCGCGCGTAACGCCGCGCCCGACGCAGCTTCCATCGCCGGCGACCGGCTCATGTCGGGGTGGGCCGCGACGAGCACCGGATCCGTCGCGTAGCTCCAGCCCCTGAGGTACACCCGTTGGTCGGCGGGCACGCCGAGCGCGTCGGCCCGTTCGTGCGTGGCGACGATCACGGCCGCCGCCATGTCCACGTCCATCACCGCGACCATGTACTTCGTGTAGGGGTAGCCGACCATGCGGTTGTCGGCACGGACGTCGGTGATGTCGGCCGCGGTGCGCTCGACGGGGAACCACGCGTGCGGGCTCGCGGCGGCCAGGTGCGTCATCGGAGCGAACATCTCGCCGAGTGCGGCCCGGTAGTCGTCGAGTCCGACACCGAGACGGGCGCGCCGGGCGTTGTCGAAGACCGCGAACGTGAGCCACGCCTGGAACACCTCGTGCGCGACCTCGACCGGATCGGGCGGTGACTCCCACGGGAACGGCCGCTTCTCGGCGGGCTTGTAGGAGTACGGGTACCGGTCGCCCCGTTGCTTGTACGCGCGCTGCGTGCCAAGCGCCTCCGCACTGGCGACCAGGGCCAGGTCCAGCTCGCCCGCGAGCATGCGTTCGGCGGTCGCGTCGACGAGTTGCTGGCCGGTCGTGCCGCCGATGCCCGAGTAGTGGCGGTGCTTGGGCTCGATGCCCAGCCGTTCGACGAGTCGATCGACCGGGTCGTCGTACTGGCAGGTCTGGCAGTAGACGAGCTGCACACTCTCCAGCGCGTCGAGCAGGTTCGCGGCGCCGGAGTCGGCGGCGGCTTCGCGTGCGACGTGCTCCCACATGAGAAGCGGCTCGGGCGCACCCTGCTCCCCCGTGTCGCCCCGATGCCACGTGTGTCGCGCGACCCCGATGATGCACGGCGCGTCGGGGTTCACTTCGCTTGCCAGTTGGGCTTGCGCTTCTCGGCGAACGCCCGCGGGCCCTCCTTGGCATCCTCGGTCTGGAAGATCTTGCTGGAGATGCGCGACTCCTTCTCGAACGCCGTGCGCAGCTCCTTGCCCAGCCCGTCGAGCACTTCGATGCTCGTCGCGATCGCGGCCTTGCTCGTCGTCGGGTCGTCGGCGTCGATGCCTTCGAGCGCGCCTTTCAACGCCTTTGCCGCGAGGCGCAGCTGCGTGATCGCGTCCTCGTCGACGTACAGCCCGAGCAGCGCGCTCTGCTTCGTCGCCTGCACCGCGAGCGGCGCGTTCTCGATGATGCGCCGGGCGTACTCGCGAGCCTTGTCGAGCAGCTGGTCCTTCGGCACGACCGCGTTCAGTAGCCCCATCTCGTACGCCCGCTCGGCGGGGATGAGATCGGCGCAGAGCAAGAACTCCATCGCCTGTGCCCACGGAACCTGGCGCGGCAACCGGACCGTCGTGCCCCCACCCGCGAACAGACCGCGCTTGGGTTCCATGACCGCGAACTTCGCTTCCGGGCACGCGATGCGGATGTCGGTGCCGCCGAGCATTTCCATGCCGCCGGCGGTACAGAAGCCGTTGACCGCGGCGATGATCGGCTTGTAGAGCGGCCAGTTGCGCAGCACGGAGCGGGTGCCGTCGTCGAGGCGGTAGCCGTCGACCTCCGTGATGCCCTCTTCGGCGATGCGCTTCTGAAACTTCGTGATCTCGGGGATGTAGGTCTTCAGGTCGGCACCGGAGAAGAACGCCTCCCCGACACCCGTGATGATCGCGACCCAAGCGTCGTCGTCGGCTTCGAACCGTTCCCACGCCTCACGAAGCAGTTTGAAGTGCTCCATGTCGCAGGCATTACGGGCCTCGGGCCGGTCGATCGTGATGAGGACGACGTGGTCCTCGTCCGGCGCATAGTGGATCGGCATCGCTAGCTCCCGCCCGTTCCGTCGCCGGGGGTGGCCTTCGGCGTAGACAACGTCTCGTCACTTCCCACCCCCGAAAGTTACTCCCGAACCTGACGTTGGCGTCACCTGCGCGCGAGGATGGCGCGCCCGGTTCACAGAGGAGACATCGTTGGCGGCACGCCCGAAGGCCCTGGTCACTGCGCCGTTTCGCGGTGAGGGGCTCGAGACGCTGCAGGGCCTTGCCGACGTTACCGTCGACCCGTGGATCGACCACGTGCCGTTGCGCATCCTCGACGGCGAGAAGCTCGCGGCGCTGGTCGACGAGTTTGGCGCCGAAATCCTCATCATCGAATCCGACTTCGTGAGCGATCCCGTGTTCGAGCGGCCGCTACGGGTTATCGGCGCGTGCCGGGGCGACCCCACGAACGTCGACGTGCCGGCGGCGACCAAGGCCGGCATCCCAGTGCTGCGGGCACCGGGCCGCAACGCCGACGCAGTCGCGGAGATGACGCTGGCCCTGCTGTTTGCCGTGAACCGGTCGGTGCTGCCGGCCGACGAGGACGTGCGGACCAACCAGGTGTTCAAGGACGGCAAGATCCCCTACCAGCGCTACCGCGCGTGGCAACTCGCGGGCCGTACCGCCGGCATCGTCGGACTCGGCGCGGTGGGACGCGCGACGAAGTGGCGGCTCGAAGGCATCGGCATGCGCGTCCTCTCGTTCGACCCGTACAACCCCGAGGCGACACACACCGAACTCGACGAGATGCTGCCGGAATGCGACGTGGTCTCGATGCACGCGGCGGTGTCGCCCGACACGGACCGCATGATGGACGCGCCGCAGTTCGCGCTGATGCCCGAGGGCGCGATCTACGTGAACTCGGCCCGCGCCCAGCTGCACTCGCTGACGGCGCTGACCGCGGCGCTCGAGTCGGGTCACCTCGCCGGAGCAGGGCTCGACCACTTCAAGGGCGAGCGGCTGCCCGAGGGTCATCCGATCGCGGCCATGACGAACGTCGTGCTCACTCCCCACATCGGTGGAGCGACGTACGACACCGAGGCGGTGCACTCGAAGCTGATCGCCGACGACGTCGCCCGCATCCTCGCGGGCGAGAAGCCCGTGAACTGCGTGAACCCGGAGGTACTGGACGCATGAGTGGCGTAAAGGGCACTGCCGACGAGATCAAGGCCGAGCTGCTGTGGGTGGCACAGGAGAGCCTCCGCACGAACCTCGTGCACGGCACCGCCGGTAACTTCTCGGCCCGCCTGCCCGACGGCAACGTGGTGCTCACACCGTCGTCGCTGCCGTACGAGACGATGACGCTCGACGATCTGGTCGTCACCGACCTCGACGCCAACGTCCTCGAAGGAAGGAACGGGCCGACCACCGAGAAGATGCTCCACCTGGCGTGCCTCAAGGCGTACGACGACGTGCACGCCGTCATCCACTGCCACGCCAAGTTCTGCACGATGTTCGCGCTGACCCGCACGCCGATCCCGTGTGTGATCGAAGAGGTCGAGGTGTTCGTCGGCGGCGACGTGCCGGTGGCCGGTTACGAGTTCACCGGGTCGCAGGAACTCGCGGACGAGGTGTCGAAGTGGGTCGGCGTCCGCGCCGCCGTGCTGATGGCGAACCACGGTCTGTTGACCGTCGGCAAGTCGCCCAAGGACGCGCTCAAGATCGCCAACCTGGTGGAACTGACGGCCGAGATCATCTGGGGCGCCAAGCAGCTCGGCGAGATCGTCCCCCTCCCCGACTCCACAAGAGAAAAGATGGCCCCGTACTACAAGATGCTCCGCAGCATGTAAGAGGGATGCGTCGCTTCCCTCAGCGTTTGCGGAGGAGGGTGAGGCCGTCGGCTAGGGGAAGCATGACGGCGTCGACTCGGTCGTCGGCGGCCACGAGGTCGTTGAAGGCCTTGATCGCCTCGGTGTTGTCGTCGTCGGCCTTTGGGTCGACGACGCGGCCGTCCCAGAGCACGTTGTCGACGCCGATGACGCCGTTCGGGCGCAACCGCACGATGAGCTCTTCGTAGTAGTTCGGATAGTTGGGCTTGTCGGCGTCGATGAACGCGAAGTCGATGTTCTCCTCACGCGGCAGCGCGGCCAGCGTTTCGACACCAGGTCCGATCTTCAACTCGACGCGGTCGTCGACACCGGCCCGTTCCCAGTACTTGCGCGCGACACTGGTCCACTCGTCGGAGACGTCGCAACACAGCAGGTGACCCTCGGCCGGGAGCCCGCGCGCGATGCAGAGCGACGAGTACCCGGTGAAGGTACCGACTTCGACGGCGCGCTTGGCGCCCATGACCTGCACGAGCATCGTCATGAATGCACCCTGCTCGGGCGCGATCTGCATGCCGGACACCGGTCCGAGCGCGCGTGTCTCCTCGATGAGGTCGCGTTGGACTTCGTCGGGCGGGGTGCCGTGTTCGACCAGGTAGCGGTGCACGTCGGCGGTGAGAAAGAAGGCTTTGGGTTCGTCCACGCCGCGCAGCGTAACGACCTGCACTGACGCTGACACGCGTGTCAGGGACGGTTACGCTCCGCCCGACCGGGACGGGGGTGACGGTGACGACGGACGGCGAGAGCGAGAGCAGCGGCGAGCCCCCCATGGGGGCCGCCGCGCTGGCCGCGGCCGTGCTCGACGAGGAAGCCGCACGCGAGGAGGCCCAGGCCCAGTCCCGCGAGCAGGTGATATTCCCCGACGACCTGCTGCCGGGTGTGAACTCCGAGCCGATCACGCTCAAGCAGGGACTCAAGGTCGGCGGCGCGTACATGTTCGTCGTCCTGACCATCCTCAACTCCCTGGACGAACTCGAGGGTGCAGCGATCAATGTTCTCGCACCCGAGATCCGCGCCACGTTCGGCGTCAGCAACGGCACGATCATCTTCATCAGCACCGCGTCGGCCGCGTTCTTCGTTCTCGGCGCCGTACCGATGGGTTGGCTGACCGACCGGGTGAAGCGGGTGCCACTGGTCGGCGTGTCGAGCATCTTCTTCGGCTTCTTCGTGTTCCTGTCGGGGCTCGCGGTGAGCGCGTTCATGTTGTTCTGGACGCGGTTCTTCACCGGCATCGCCAAGGCCAACACCATTCCGGTCCACCAGTCGCTCATCGCCGACAACTACCCCATCGGCGTACGCGCCCGAATGTCGGCCATCAACAACATGGTCGGCCACGGCCTCGGCCTCGCGAGCCCGGTTCTCGTCGGCGGCATCGCCGTGTGGGTCGGCGGCGCAGCCGGTTGGCGGTGGGCGTGGATCATTCTCGGCATACCGGTGTCCATCGTTGCGGTCGCAGCGTTCTTCATGAAGGAACCCCCACGCGGGCAGTTCGAGAAGCTCGACGTGCTCGGCGAACTCGTCGAAGAAGAACAGCCGGCTCCAATCTCGATGGAGGCCGCGTTCGAACGCCTGAAACGGATCCGCACAATCCGCACCGTGCTCGTCGCGTTCTGTGCGCTCGGTTTCGGACTGTTCAGCCAAGGTTCGATGGCGTCGCTGTACCTCGAGGAGACAATCGACGTGCAAAGCCCGCTGCGGCGCGGGGTCATCCTCAGTATCAGCGGTATTGCCGCACTCCCGTTCCTACCGATCCTCGGGAGCTACTTCGACCGGGTGTACCGGCAGAACCCCGCCAAGGCACTTTCGTTGGTGGGCATGCTGATACTCCCGTCGGCGCTGTTCATGCCGCTGCGTTTCTCGACGACGAACGAGGTCTTGTTCATTCTCTTCGACGTCCCGTCGGCGGTGCTCACGACCTGCGCGTTCGCGATGGTCGGTCCGGTGTTGCAGGCGGTGATCCCCTACCGGCTGCGCGGCATGGGCACCGCGTACTCGACGATGTACATCTTTTTCGTCGGCGGCTTCCTCGGCGGGTTGCTCTCGGGGTTCCTCACCGACATCGTCGGCATTCGCGGCACGGTGATTCTCGTCGGCATCCCGTCGGCCGTGATCGGCGGGGTGCTGTTGATGAATGGTGCCCGGTTCATCCGTCACGACCTCTCGCTGGTCGTGGAAGAACTCCTCGAAGAGCAGGAGGAGTACCACAAGCGGCACGAGGGGGCCGAGGTTCCCGTGCTCCAGCTCGCGAACATCGACTTCTCGTACGGACCGGTGCAGGTGCTGTTCGGCGTGAACCTCGAAGTGCGGAAAGGTGAAACGCTCGCGCTCCTCGGCACGAACGGCGCCGGAAAATCGACCGTGTTGCGCGTCGTCAGCGGCCTCGCCATTCCCGAGCGCGGCGTGGTGCGACTCAACGGCCAGAACATCACCTACGTCGCGCCCGAAGCACGCGCCCGGCAGCTTCGCATCATGCAGCTCCCCGGCGGCAAAGGAACGTTCCCGAGCCTGACCGTCAAACAGAACCTCGCAATCAGCGCGCGCCTCGCCACGAAAGCGCGCGCCGAACAGGCCGAACGCGTCGACCGCGTCCTCGAGCTGTTCCCCGACCTCGCCGAGAAGCGCGGACAGGTCGCGAGCAGCCTCTCCGGCGGCCAGCAGCAGATGCTCGCGCTGGCCCGCGTCCTGATCCACGATCCCGAGATCCTGCTCATCGACGAACTGTCGCTCGGTCTCGCACCCGTCGTCGTGCAACGCCTGCTCGAACTCGTCGAGCAGCTCAAAGCGAGGGGCCAGACGATGATCATCGTCGAGCAGTCGCTGAACGTCGCGCTCGCGATCGCCGACCGGGCCATCTTCCTCGAGAAGGGCGAAGTGCGCTTCGAGGGGTCGGCCGCCGATCTACTCGAACGCGACGACCTCGCGCGCGCGGTGTTCTTCGGCACCGAGGGCGGGTGATGGTCGGACAGATCGCTACGTGGAACCTCGCGTTCCTCGGTCTTGTGGGCGGCATGATCAGCGCCCTCGTCGCGATGGGGATCGTGCTCGTGTACCGCGCGAGCCGGGTCATCAACTTCGCGGTAGGCAACATGGGCGTCCCCGCGACCGCGCTCTTCGGCGTGATGGCCGCCAAGCAGGGCTGGCCCTATTGGCCCTCGCTCGTCGCGGCGCTCGTGGTCGGAACGCTCACCGGTTCCGTCATCGAGCTCGTCGTCATCCGCCGGCTCGCCCGGGCGCCGCGGGTGATCGTGCTCGTCGCCACGATCGGCGTCGCCCAGCTCCTCCACGCGATCACGCTCACGTTGCCCGACTACAAGACCGGCAAGTTCCAGACGCAGTTCCCGCTGCCCTTTACGGGCGAGTGGCAGCCCGGGCTCGACGTCGACGTGTCCGCCGCGCAGTTGCTGGTGTTGATCGTCGTTCCCGTGATCACCGTCGGGCTGTGGTGGCTGCTCGGTCACACCGCATTCGGCGACGCCGTACGGGCTTCGGCCACCAATGCCGACCTCGCCCGGATGACCGGAATCAGCCCCAAGCTGGTGTCGACCGCCGTATGGTCGATCGCCGGTTTCCTGTCGACGATGGCGATCGTCCTCACCGCGACGCAACAGGGGTCGACCGACCTGGTGCTCATCGGGCCGCAAACCCTGTTGCGCGGCATGGCCGCCGCCCTCGTCGGCGGCATGGTTTCATTCCCGCGGGCCGCGGTCGCGGCGGTCGTGATCGGCATCGGGGAACGCGTCCTCTACTTCAACTTCCTTTCCGAGATCGGCCTCGTCCAGTTCGTGTTGTTCCTCATGGTGGTCGCGCTCGTCGCGCGCGTCAGCCGCGACACCGAAGCCGGGGGCGAGAGCTTCCAGTTCGCGCCGCGCGTCGGCGTCGTCCCGGAACATCTGCGCGCTATCTGGTGGGTCCGGCGGATGCCCCAGCTCCTCGCCGGCGGCGCGCTCGCGGTTGCGGTCGTGGCGCCGATGCTCTCCGACCTGTCGGTCCGCCACCAGACCTGGGCGAAAGTCCTCGCCTTCGCCGTATGCGCACTCTCGGTCACCGTGCTCAC
>JANNHK010000476.1:0-8627 GCA_031404355.1 Actinomycetes bacterium | reverse complement strand
GAAGAAGATGAGGAGGCCGATCAGGCTGGTAAAGGCCAGCAGTTTCTGCCGGGCGCCGGCACTGAGTCACGCCCTTCGGCTCTCCGGTGGATCCGGACGTGTAGAGGATGTACGCAAGGTCGAGGTCGATGACACCGACCTTCGGTGCGCTCGCCGGTTGGGTGGAAACGGCGTCGTTCGCGAAGACGCGAGTGGCACTGGGCGCATCTACTTCGTGCGATTGCGCGGCGTCGAGTACGAAGAGCGACTCGACGGGCGCGCCTTCGGCGAGCAGTTCCGGCCACTGTTCCTGCTTGCAGACTGACGTGACGAGCGTGCGGATGTCGCAGTTGCCGGCGATGTACGCGAGGCGGGCCGCGGGCGCCTGCGGGTCGAGCGGGACGTATACGGCGCCGGCGCGCATCGCGCCGTAGAGACCCACGACCGACTCGATCGACTTGTCGAGGTAGAGACCGACGCGATCACCGCGTGAGACGCCGGCGTCCCGTAACGCGTTGGCAACCCGCGAGGAACGCTCCGCGAGATCCGCGTACGTGATCGACGCGTCACCGTCGACGACCGCGACCTGATCGGGCACGGCGGCCGCCGAGTTGTCGAGGAGATCGTGGAGGAGTCGTTGCATGGGCGCGTCCTCCTACGGTCCGGCGACGCGACGGGTGTGCCTCGCCGCGCATCCGGGTATGCCGACTCCCGTGAGAAGCCTGTCGACGGCGTCGCTCATCCGTAAATCCCCCGTCCCCTGCCAGCCGGCCCCGGCTCGGCCCGAGGTCGGCCCCATTTGGTCATGTCTTCTGGTTCTACGGGGGACAAGACGCAGACCCCCGGGCGACGTAGCGTACTTACGGACGGCCTCAGCGCCCAGGCCGAGCCGCCGATGTGTGCTCTGATGCCGTTGGGCGCTTGATCGACGGCCACTGGAATGGAATTCCAGTTCCTACCGAACTGGCAACGTTTTCCGCATGGAGGATCCTGATGCGTTTCCGGATTGCCGCCGTTGTTGTCGCACTCATCGCAGTGCTCTCGGGTTCGGCGGAGGCAGCCGAAGTCGCGGTTCCGAGTGGTGTCACGCGGGACGTGGCGTACAAGCGGGTCGGGAATCAGGAGCTTCAGCTCGATCTGTACGTGCCGGGCGGGACTGCCCCGCGTCCGGCCGTGATTCTCGTTCACGGGGGTGGTTGGCGCCGTGGCGACCGCCGCGACCTCACCGGCATTGCGAACCAGTTCATGCGACTCGGTTTCGTCGCCGTCTCGATCGACTACCGCCTCGATGTCCCGGTCGGCCACCCGGCCGAAGTGGAAGACGTGCAAAGCGCGATCAGCTGGCTGTCGAGCCGGGCTGCGTTGTACGGAATCGATCGGAACAAGATCACACTCCTCGGAACCTCGGCCGGCGGCAACCTCGCTGCGCTCGCCGCGACGCGCCCGGCGCGCGGGGGTACAACCCCACCCGCGGTGCGCGCGGTTGTCTCGTGGTCGGGGCCGATGGAATTCTTTTCGCTGCATGCGCAACCTGATCGCTACGTTCGCTCGACGATCGAGGGGTACCTGAGCTGTGTCCCGAGCGAGTGCTTCGCGCGTGCGTACGACGCCTCGCCGCTGTTCCATGTCAATGAGCTCTCACCGCCGATGCTCCTTGCGAACTCCGACCGCGAACAGATCCCTTCAGCCCAGGCCGTCTTGATGGCGTGGATGCTGAGGACCCGCGGCGTTCGCGCCGAACTCGTCATCGTGCCCGGCAACGCGCACGGCCGGGGATTGGCCGGCGCGGTGATGGACGACAGCGTCGCGTTCCTCGAGAGCGTGGTCGGCAGCCCGCCGCCGGCGCCCGGTCGGTGACGATGTGCTGTCAGGCTGGGGCTGCGGGGCGGGTGCGCTCGCTTTCCAGCCACGCCTGAAACGCCAGCAGCGGCCACAGGCGGTAGGCGTCGTTGCGACGCCCGCGCACATGCCCGTCGAGCAACTTCCGGACCGGCTCCGGTCGGAAATAGCCCTCGGCGGCGAGGCGCTTCGGCTCGAGCAACGCTTCGGCCCACTCGCGCAGGTCCGAGCGCAGCCAGCCGTCGAGCGGGAGGTCGAATCCCATCTTCGGGCGGTCGACCAACTCGGAGGGCAGGTACCGGTCGAGCACCCGCCGCAACGCCCACTTGCCCTGCCCGTCGCGGATCTTGGCCGAGCGATCGAGTGACCACGCGGTCTCGACGACGCGGTCGTCGAGAAACGGGAGGCGTCCTTCGAGCGCGACACTCATCGTCGCGCGGTCGAGCTTGACCAAGGCGTCGCCCGGGAGATAGCCGAGGAGATCGCGATACATCAGCCGATCGACGGTGTCGGGTAGCGACGGTCCGGAGCTCGGATCGGCGAAGGCGACATGGGGTTCGACACCCCCGATGACGACTTCGGTCGGATCGTGCCACTGCGAAACCAATGCCCGACACAGGGCGTCGAGATCGGGGGCCGCGATCACGTCGCCCAGCTTCTGGAGCTTGTCGCCCGGCAGACGCACGCGCGCGGCCCGGGGCATGAGGTGTTCGACCCGGCGATACAACCGGTCCGACGACTCGGGCGGGATGCGTGACAGCGCACTTCCGATGGGTCGGCGAACGGCAGCCGGCACGTGGCGCGCTCGCCGCCATACGGCGTCGCCCAGCACGTAACGGTTGTAGCCCCCGAAGAGTTCGTCGCCGCCGTCGCCCGACAGCACGACGGTCACCGCCCGTCGCGCGAGACGAGCCACGACGACCGACGGCAACTGCGACGGGTCGGCCAACGGCTCGTCGTAGATGGCGGGTAGCTCGGTCACGATGGCTCGGGCTTCGGCGGGCTCCACGTACATCTCCGTGTGGTCGGTTCCCAACGCGCGCGCGACCGCCTTGGCTTCCGGGGCCTCGTCGTTCGCACGATCCGAGGAACCGATCGTGAAGGTGCGAACCGGGGTCGAGCTGTGCTCCTGCATGAGCGCGACGACGAGGGACGAGTCGATGCCTCCCGAGAGGAGCGCGCCGAGCGGGACATCGGACTCGAGCCGAATCCGCACCGCGTCGCTGAGCGCGCGGTGGGTCGCGTCGACGGCCTCGACGCCGCTCAGGCGCGGCGCCGCGAGCGCGCGCGCGACGACGTCCTCGGCCTGCCAGTACGGCGTAGGGGGGCGGAGGCTGCGGTCGTTCGGGTCGACCTCGAGAAACGTTCCGGGCGGCAGCTTCCGAACGCCGCGCAGGATCGACCAAGGCTCGGGTATGTAGCCGTAACGGAGCAACGCGGTGAGTGCGTCGCGGTCGACGCCGGAAGGGCACGACGGATGCTCGCGAAGGGCACGCAGTTCCGATCCGAACAGGAAGGTCGAGCCGGTGCTCGCGTAGTACAGCGGCTTCTCGCCGACCCGGTCGCGCGCGAGGCGGAGGCGCCGGTCCTCGCGGTCCCAGACCGCGAACGCGAACATGCCGTTGGCGCGAACCAGCGCTCGTTCGAGACCCCACGCTTCGATCGCCGCGAGCATGACCTCCGTATCGGAGTGCCCGCGGAACTGGGCTCCGTTGGATTCGAGGCGTCCCCGCAGGTCGCGAAAGTTGTACAGCTCGCCGTTCCACACGAGGACGTAACGGCCCGCCCGGGAGACCATCGGTTGCCGCCCGGCCGCCGACAAGTCGATGATCGACAACCGCCGGTGCGCGAGCGCGATACCCGCGGCCTCGTCGACCCAGATCGCGCCGTCGTCGGGTCCGCGGTGGCGCAGCGATGCGCCCATACGTTCGGCCACGGCCGCGAGCGCGTCGCGACCAGTTGCGGCTTGCCCGTCGAGTACCCCCGCGATCCCACACATCGAGTGGAAGGCTAGGAGATCGGCCTCGCCGGGCGGCCGGCCTTCGTCACTAGTCTCCGGTCGTGAGCGTCTCTGCGCGGGTGACGATACGGCGCGGCATGGACGACGACATTCCCGCGATCCTCGCGTTGCTGACCGAAATGCTCGGCTGGGCCGACGACAGCCGGCACCGCGCGCTCTACCAGTGGAAGCACGTCGACAACCCGTTCGGGGCGTCGCCGTTCTGGGTCGCGTGCGACGAAGAGAGGATTGTCGGAGTGCGCCTGCTGATGCGCTGGCGATTCCGGCGGGGGAGCGATTCGGTCGCCGCTGTCCGCGCGGTCGATACCGCGACGCATCGCGACTATCAGGGCCAGGGCATCTTCAGCGCGCTCACCCGCACCGCGCTCGACGAACTTCGGGACGAAGGCGTGCACCTCGTCTTCAACACACCGAACGACTCGAGCCGACCGGGATACCTGAAAATGGGCTGGCAGGTGATCGGCCGCCTTCCACTCGCGCTGCGGCCGACCTCGCCGCTCGCGCTGCCGCGGATGGCACGAGCCAGGGTGCCGGCCGAACTGTGGTCGGCACCGACGCACGCGGGGGTGAGCGCGGCGGAGATCCTGCACGGTGACGCACTGGCAGGACTCGCCGTCGCGGCCGGGCCGGCGTCGACAGGCCTGGCGACCGAGGTATCCCCCGCGTACCTGCGTTGGCGCTTCGGCCTGCCGGATCTCGGCTACCGAGCCGTCGTACTCCGTGACGATCCGGCACGCGGCATCGCGTTCTTCCGCGTTCGCCGCCGCGGCCCCGCGCGCGAGGCCGCGCTCGGCGGGATGCTCCTGGCCGACGACGATGCGCGAGAACGTGCCGCGCTCGTGCGGACTGTCGCCCGCGCCGTCGATGCCGACTACGTCGCGGCGCTGGGCCGACGACCGCGCGGATTCGTGCCCGTGCCTCGCCTCGGTCCTATCCTCACGGCGCGCCCGATCGCCGACTCGTCGACGGTGCCTCCGCTCGCCGGTTGGGATCTCGGCCTCGGGGACGTCGAGCTTTTCTAGAGGTCGGCTCTGGAATCGCCTTGCGAAACACGCTTTTTGGCTGCTAAACGTCGGAGTCGCACACCGAGGAGGGCCAGTGCTTTCGAGCAGGGATGCGTCGGCAGCCGCGGTACGCCGGACCGCGCGAACGCGCGTCGAGGCGAGATTGGTCGACCAGGGCTCGACCCGGATGCTGCTTGTCACCCACGTACCCGATGAGCCGGCGTCTTCGGGTGTCTTGATTTGCCCGTCGGTCTTTGCCGAATCGGTTCACAACTACCGCCGCGAGGTCCTCCTGGCGGAAGCGCTCGCCGAGCGCGGCATCCCGGTCCAGCGATTCCACTATCGCGGGTGTGGACAGAGCGGGGGTCGTTTCGAAGACATCAGCTTCGCTTCGATGTGCGAAGACGCGGCGAGAGCATCGACATTCCTCCGCGAATGCGTTCCCATCGAGCGCATGGCGTACATGGGTACCCGCGTCGGCGCACTGGTCACCGGCTCCATCGCCGAGTCGGCCGCGCCGATCGCGCTCTGGCATCCGACCATGACCGGACGTGCGTTCTTCCGCGAGGCGGCCCGGGCCCGCCGGATGACGGATCTGCGAATGAACAAGGGCGACTCACCTCGCGGCGATATCGCGGGCGAGATCGACCAGAACGGCCGCGCCGATCTGCTCGGGTATGCGCTCGGCCGAGATCTCTTCGAGAGTCTCGGCGAGATCTCACTCCGGACCGCCATGCCCGCCCCGCGAGATGTTCTGCTCGTGACGATCGGTCGACGGCCGGACGAGTTCGCCAAGCTCGCGGCAGAGTGGCGCGCGGTGGGGTCAACGATCGACGAGGAGTTCATTCCCAGCCAGGAAACCTGGTGGTTCTTCGACGAGCGCGGCGTCCGATCCGAGAGCATCCTGCAGGTGACCACCGACTGGATGCTGTCGCGGTTGGCCGGGGTAACGGCATGAGTAGCCGGAGTTCGGCCCTGATCTACGAAGAGCGACCCGTGTTCTTCGATGCCGCCGGTGCGCAGCTCTTCGGCATGCTGACCCTGCCGTCGAGGATCGCGCCCGGATCGCCCGCCGTGGTCATGCTGCCCGGCGGCGCGTGGATGCCCGGATCACACCGAGGGTCGTTTTTCGCGACCATGGCTCGCCGTCTGGCCGGTCTGGGCGTTCCGACCCTTCGAGTCGACTACCACGGCGTCGGCGAGAGCTCGGGTCATGTATCGCACTACAACATCCGCGATTTGTTCGTCGACGACGTTGTCGGAGCGACTGGAGTGCTTCGCGAGTTGGGCTTCGAGGACGTCATGCTCGTCGCGACTTGCTTCGGCGCCCGAACCGCACTCGCCGCCGGAAGCCTCTCGAGCGTCCGAGCGATGGCACTCCTCGCGCCGCCGCTGCTCGACTACTCCGTCGAGGAGGGCCTCCGAGAGAGCTCGGTCGCTACGCACGTGCGGAAGGGACTGCGCTTCAGCGTCCTGCGAGGCCTCGCGAATCCGCGGAACCGGCGCGCATACGCGAAGGTGATCCGCGCCAAGCTCGACAACCTGCGCCAACGCGGTGCTGATTCCACCGTGAGCCGGGGGTTCCTTCGTGATCTCTCGGCGGTCGCCGAGCGCGACGTTCCCGTCCTTCTGGCCTACGGCGAAGACGACGAGTACTACACCGACCTCGTTCGCGCCCGGGACGGCCGGCTCGGTCGCTTGATTGCGCAAGCGGCCGGGCGGATCGAGGTCGCGACCTGTCCCGGTCGGCTCCATGGTTTCGCCTGGTTCCCCGCCCAGGAGTTCGCGATCGACACCGTATGCACGTGGATCGGCCGTATCGTCGAACCGGTCGGCGTCCCGAACGTTGATCCGGTCGATGCGGCCGACCACGGTCTTCCGACACCACCCGGATAGACCGAGGAAACGACGGGGGCCCCATGGACTTCGACTGGTCCGACGAACAACTCGCAATGCGCGAATCGATGATCAAGTTCGCGACGCGCGAACTCGGAAACGCGAAGAGCGGCGCGGAGCCGTTCACACGCGAGGTCTGGCAACGGTGCGCAGATGTCGGAATCCAAGGCTTGGCGATCCCCGAGGAGCTCGGCGGCCAGGGCGCCTCCGCGCTGACGACGATCGTCGCCCTGGAAGCGTTGGGTTACTCGTGCGCCGACAACGGCCTGTTGTTCTCGCTCAACGCGCACATGTGGGCCGTACAGCACCCCATTCTGGAGTTCGGCTCCCCCGAACAGCAGCGCCGATACCTGCCCGGACTCTGCAGCGGCGCCCTTGTCGGAGCCCACGCGATGAGTGAACCGGGCTCGGGTTCGGATGCGTTCGCGCTCACCACGGCGGCCGTGCGCGACGGCGACTCATTCCGCATCACCGGGACCAAGACGTTCACCACCAACGCGCCTGTCGCGGATCTGCTCCTGGTGTTCGCGACGCTCGACCGCGGGCGCGGGATGCTGGGGCTCTGCGCATTCCTGGTCGAGCGCGACACGCGCGGCCTCGAAGTCGGTCCGGCGATACGGAAAATGGGCTTGAACTCCTCGCCGATGAGCGAGGTGTTCCTCGACGACTGTCGCGTCCCGGCCGCCGCGCTTCTCGGACGAGCCGGCCGGGGGGCCGCGGTCTTCAACGCGGCGATGGAGCGGGAGCGCAGTCTGATCCTCGCGTGCACGATCGGAACGATGGAGCGCACGCTCGACGAAAGCGTCGCCTACGCGCGCCAGCGGGAGCAGTTCGGCCGCCACATCGGCTCGTTCCAGACGGTGTCGAATCGATTGGTCGACATGAAACTCCGCCTCGAGACCGCCCGGCTGCTTCTCTATCGGCTCGGCTGGCTCATCGACCAAGGCCGGCCATCGGTGCTCGACGCCGCCCTCGTCAAGCTCCACTTGGGCGAATCGCTCGTGGCCTCGTCGCTCGACGCAGTACGCACGCTCGGGGGCTACGGGTACACCTCCGAGTACGGCGTCGAGGGGACCTTGCGTGACGCCATCGGTAGCCTGTTGTATTCGGGCACGTCTGATATCCAACGGAATCTGGCCGCGAGACAGATGGGACTGTAACGGTGGGGAACAACGATCTCTTCGAAGACCGGCTCCGGGAGTTCATCGTCGGCGACCTCGGGTGGCAGGGAACGCCAACGCTGCTCACGACTGACTATCAACTGATCGACAACGACGTCATCGACTCGCTGGGCATCTTCGAACTCGTCACGTTCATCGAAGAGGAGTTCGAAATCGAGATCGACGACGAAGAACTCGTCCTCGAGAACTTCGCCACGTTGGGCACGATGGGCACTCTCGTGCGCAAGAAGGTTCCTGCGTAGTGCAATTGGTCTTCAACGGAGCCAGTCGATCGTCCGCTTCAGGCCGTCGTCGAGTTCGACCCGGCACGAGATACCGAGGTCGCGGCGCGCCGCAGTCGCGTCGGCGTGGCTAAGCCGCACGTCGCCCGGCCGAGAGCTCGTGAACACCGGTGATGGCTCGACTCCGAGGATGCGGCCGACGGCAGCCAAGATATCGAGCAGCGTCGTAGGTTCACCGCGCGCGATGTTGAACGCGCGCCCTGCGCACCGGTCGGCCGGCGCGGTCGCCGCCGCGAGGTTCGCCTCGACGACATCCGAAACGTAGGTGAAGTCGCGACACTGCAGTCCGTCTCCGTGCACACTTGGTGGGTGGCCATTGAGTAGCGCGTCGATGAACAGGGGAATGACCGCCGCGTACGCCGCGTCGGGTCGCTGGCGCGGGCCGTACACGTTGAAGTAGCGCAACGCGACCGTCTCGAGGCCGAAC
>JANNHK010000475.1:0-1566 GCA_031404355.1 Actinomycetes bacterium | reverse complement strand
GAACGCGACCACGGGCGAACAACTCGGCGCGCCGTTCTCGGCCAACCTCCAACTCACCTTCGGGTCGACCGGTTCGCTGGGCAGCGTCTCGAACGTGCAGTTCACCGCCGACGGCACCCAGGTGATCGCCGGTGGCGTCGACGGCAAGGTCCGCCTGTACTCGGTCGTCGCACCCAAGGCACCGCTCGTCGAGCGCGTCACCGCGAGCTTGTCGCCCGACGACAACATGGTGATGGCACCAAACGGATCGATCGCGGTGGTCGTCAATACATTCACCACGGACCTTGTGTTGTACGACCCGGCCACCGGGGCCGAACTCGGAACGCTTTTGCCCACGGCGGGCCCCGGAGCGAGCGTGCTGTTCTCTCGCGACGGGTCGCGGCTCGCAGCCGTCAATGCCGACGACGTCGCGACACCAGAGAACGAGAACCGCCTCGCGGTCTACGACACCGCGACGCGCACGCGCGTGTTCGAGATCGAGACGACCGACTTCGGCTTCGCGTCGTTCGACCCGGACGCGAAGGTCGTCGGCTTCACGCGGTTCACGGCCACCTTCTCGCTTGCCGCCACGCTCTACGACGCGACCACCGGCGCCCTGCTGCACGAGTTCGAGAATCCGAGTGCCGACGCGGGCATCGTCGGCTTCATGCCCAACGGTCGCACCGCCGTGCTCGGCGGCTTCGTCGGTCCCGAATCTGCCGTCGACGTCACGACCGGTGCCGAAGTGCCGATCCCGGCGCTCTACGCCAACGCCGAGGGATCGTTGACGTTCTCGGACGACGGGACCCGCGCCGCGTTCTACCGGAACCCCGGGACCACGGTGGTGCTCGACACGGCGACCGGCGCGACGGTCGCCGAGCTGTCGACGGGTACCGACTTGGGCTTCCAGCCTCAGATCTCGCTGTCGCGCGACGGTTCGCTCCTCGTCGCGACGGGGTCGTCCGGGACGATGCGTATCTGGGACGTGCACACGCTGCTGCCGTTCGGGTCGCCGATCAGCGGCATGGGATCCACCGTGTTCGCGCCCGACACGAGCGAGATCATCGGCATGTGGATCGCTTACGGCGAACCGCTCGAATTCCTGCACGTCACCCTGGATGGCGCGGAGTGGCGTGCCGAGGCGTGTGCCATCGCCGCGCACGAACTCACCGCGAACGAATGGAACGCCTGGGTCGGCGGCCCGCAGCAGCCGTCCTGCACGTAGGGTTCGCCCGATGGACGGCACGGGCTGGCAGCCGGAGCTCGACGAACTCGAACGGCGGGCCGAACTGGCGCGCCGCATGGGCGGCGAGGAGAAGGTCGCCAAGCACCACGCCCAGGGCCGGCTCACCGTACGCGAACGCATCGACGCCGTGCTCGACAAGGGATCGTTCCACGAGATCGGCGCGCTGACCGGGCGCGCGTCGTACGACGACGACGGCAACATCGTCGACGTCACCCCCGCCAACTGTGTGATGGGCCGCGGCCGGGTCGACGACCGCCCCGTCGTCGTCGTGGGCGACGACTTCACCGTGCGGGGTGGTGCGGCCGACGCCGCGATCTTCCAGAAGCAAGTGCACGCCGAAC
>JANNHK010000474.1:0-4580 GCA_031404355.1 Actinomycetes bacterium | reverse complement strand
TGTAGTCGACGGTCGCGTCGCCCCACCACTCGGCGTCACCGAATTCGCTGACACTGCCCCGGTCGTCGAGTGTGTTGTAGCCCCGACCGGCCGGCGACGGCTCGATGTCGACAATGCTCGACCCGAACGACGGAACCGCGTCGCCGTAGAAGGACACCGCACCGAAGGCGTACACGCGGCCCGCGGCCGTTGCCATCCAGTAGCCCGCCGGGGCCGTGTTGTGCATGAACACCATGCCGGCCTCGTCCGACGAGTAGGTGGAGATCGTCTCGTAGTCGAAGTAGGCGTACGCCTGGATACCCGAGTAATTGCCGAGACACGCCGAAGGAACGCTGATCGAGTACGTCGATGCCGCGGCGTTCCAGCTCGGAACGATTCCCGCGCACGAGAACTCCGGATCAGCAACGACGCTGCCGCTGCCGTTGTTGTACATGGCGATGCTGACGTAGTCGTCGTACCCACCCTCGACGTAGAAGGTGAAGTAGATGACGGTGTTGCCGAAGATCCAGTTCGGACTCGTCTGCGGGTCGTCGAACTGCCGAGCCTGCACGGTGAGCGCAACCTGCGCACCGTTGGTCGTCGCCGAGTAGCCCACGATGTCGCCGCGCGGATCGAATCCGCTGCCGTTGTCGCCTGCCGGATCAGCGAGCGACGCGTTCGTCGCCGCCGATGCCGAGCCTGATGTGAAACCGAGTGTCGCCACGGCTACAGCCGCCGCGACAAACCCTGAGAGAACCCGCCCGTTGCCCATACTCGTACTGACTCCGGGCCATACCGCGAGGTTGCACCGAAGTTCGCGCGTGACCGATGTCACTGGGCAGGAATGGAAACCTACGCGACGGTCGCGACGCCGCGCCGGACGAGGACCGGGCCCAGCAGGTCGACGAAGTTTTCCCAGTAGAACCGGGCACGCGCGTCGGCGTCGATCGCGGCGGCGTCCATGCTGCGCTCGAAGCGGGCGAGGGGGTTGCGCCCGCCTTCGACGTGCGGGAAGTCGGACGAGAAGAGGCACACGTCGGGCCCGGTGTTGGCAATGGTCCAGCCCGTGTCTTCGTGCGGGTACGGCGTCGCCCGCACCTGTCGTTGCACGTACTCGCTGGGCTTCATCTCCATCTGAAGGAGCCGGTCCTCGTTCTTGCGGAAGGCTTCGTGGGCGGAGTCGAGCATGCGCATCCAGCCCGGTACCCACGACGCGCCGAGTTCGATGACGCCGATGCGGAGATCGGGATGCGCCTGGAGCACACCGTCGATGATCAACGCGTTCAGCGTCTGCATGACGGGCAGCGGGATCGACATGTAGTCGACCGACTTGAAGTTCGTGTCGCCACCGTGAAAATCGGGGACGGGCGCGCGGCCGTTCTCAAAGAACGCGGGCGACATCACGTTGGCGCCCGCGCCGGCGACGTGCAGCACGACGGGGACGCCCGCCTCCGCGCACATCGCCCACACCGGATCCAGACCGAGATGGCTGGGCGAGTGGTTCGGTGTCGGGTACTGCCCGATCCATATCGCCGCGGCACCGCCGTCGATCGCTTCGCGCGTGAGGTCGGCCGCAGCGTCCATGTCGCCGACGGGGAGTACGACGACGGGAAGCAGGCGCGGGTCGACCGAGCACCAGTCGAGTACGGCGCGGCGCTGGGCGCGGCCGAGCGCGGTTGCCAGCTCGACGTCGCCGTCGCGATCGAACCGCAACACGTGCGGGCTGGTGAACGTGTCGAACACGAGCTGGCTCGCGAAGCCGAGGAGGTCGAGTGCGAGCGGCCGGTCGGCGTTGAGGAACGAACCCGTCGCCGCCATGTTCTTGCGGAGCATGAGCTGCGACTCGTCGTCGGCGCGGTACGCGGCGTCGACGTGCAACTGCCGGGCCCGGTCGAGCTGGCGGTCGGGTTCGTCACCGTCCACGGACCACACATAGGGAAACCGTTCCCGGGTCGCCGCATCGAGATACGGATGGAGCCATTCCGGCTCCTCCATGATGTGGGAGTCGGCGTCATGCATCGGTCGGGGCGCGTAAGGCACGCCCCGACGATACGGCGGTTACGGCTCCTCGACCACTACCACGCCCAGATCGGCTACGACGGGGCGGTGGTCGCTGATCAGCGGCCGCGGCACCGACGTGCGCACGACGTCGAGGTCGCCCTCGACCGCGATCCAGTCGATGCGGGTGCGCGGGTTCGTCACCGGGAACGTCGGGCCGGTCTCCGCCGGGCGGTACCCGCGGCGGGCCAGCTCGGGCTCCACCACGTCTGCCCCGAGGTTGAAGTCGCCCGCGATGATGCGCGGCAGCGGCCGCGTCGCGAGCGCATCGAGCGCGGCCGCAAGTTGCGCCGGTGCTCCACCCCGGTGTTGCAGGTGAGTGCACGCAACGGACAGCACCGCGCCCGGGAGCGCGACGGTAGCCAGGAGCACGACGCGGGGCTCGTCGTGGGGGCCGGCCGGCAACGGCACGATCTCGACGTCGGTCAGCGGGCCGCGCGCACAGATCGCGTTGCACTGCCGGCCGCCGACGGGGGTCCGCTTGGCGCGCGCCGTCGCGACCTGCCGCCCGAGGCGGCGGCCGATGAGCGCGGGCTGGTCGACGAACCACGACCGAATGACGCGCTGGTCGACCTCTTGCAGGGCGAGGATGTCGGCGTCGAGCGTGCGGCACGTCGCGACGAGGTGACGATTCAATGCGAGGCCGAACGGGCCCGCGCCATGGCGAGCGTTGAACGTCGCGACCTTGACGATCTGGTTCGACGCCAAGCAACAATACGGTACTGGCCGGGAGCGGCCGATTCGGACCCGACTACAATGCACCTCGCCTTGGTGGCTGTAGCTCAGTTGGTTAGAGCGCCTGGTTGTGGTCCCGGAGGTCGCGGGTTCGAATCCCGTCAGTCACCCTCCGACGGCGCGGGCTCAGGCCCGCGCCGTCAACGCGTTCAGCGCACTTTCGAGCGTGGAGTGCCGGAACGCGAAGCCGGTCGACTCGAGCCGCGTGGGCATGACCCGCTGGCTGTGCAGGAGCAGGGCTTCGACCAGTTCGGCTCCGTAGCGCGCCTTGAGTGGGAACAGCGGCGTCGGCAACACGGTCGGCCGGTGGAGTGCCCGGCCGAGCGAGTGGACGAAGTCGGCGTTCGTCACCGGCGTCGGCGCAGTGAGGTTGACCGGACCCGAAAGTGACACCGTGTCGATCGTGTGCCGGATCGCCGCGACCTCGTCGGCGAGCGCGATCCACGACATCCACTGTTTGCCCGAGCCGATCCGGCCACCAAGCCCGAGGCGGAACGGCAACAGCATGCGCGCCAGCGCGCCGCCGTGCGCGGCGAGCACGATCCCGGTCCGGAGGATGACCGTGCGCACCCCGGCGTCGACCGCAGTCTGCGTCTCGGCCTCCCACGCGCGGCAGACCCCGGCGAGAAAGTCGTCACCCGGCGCACTTTGCTCCGTCAGCACCTCGTCGCCGCGGTTGCCGTAGACCCCGATGGCCGAAGACGAGACGAACACCCCGGGCTTGAGCTCGCGGCTCGCGATCGCGCCGGCGAGCGTGGCTGTGCCCCGTACGCGGCTCTCGCGAATGCGCTGCTTCTGCTCGTCACTCCACTTCTTCTCGCCGATCCCCTCGCCCGCGAGGTGGACGACGGCGTCGAGACCTTCGAGCGACGGTGCGTCGATGCGGCCCGACTCCGGATCCCAGCCGATCTGATCCTCGTGTGTCACCGCGCCCCTCCGGAGTCGGAGGACGCGGTGGCCGTCGGCCCGCAACGATTCGCTCAGCGCGCCGCCGATCAGACCGCCCGCTCCACTAATCGCGATATCCATGGGACCACACTAAGCTCGCCGCTTCGCAGCAAGCGCCCCTAGCTCAATTGGTTAGAGCATCAGACTCTTAATCTGCAGGTTCCGGGTTCGAGTCCCGGGGGGCGTACCAACTTCCCGCTCCTCCCCCCGTCCGGGGCGCCAGAACCGCTTCTGGTCGCGACGATGTGTTGCTGGCGACATATGGCCGCGACCAGAACCAGTCGAGAGGGACACCGATGCCGTTTGAAGCGCCTCGCATGATCGTTCCGACTTCGGACGAGCGGGAGCTACTCCTGCAGTTCCTGTGGCGCCAGCGTGAGGGCGTCGTCATGACCGCGGCGGGGCTCACCGACGAACAGGCGGCGTGGACTCCCGACGGGAAACTGCTGCCGATCGGTGGCGTGATCAACCACCTCGCCCACGTCGAATGGCGCTGGATCGAAGGCCGCTACCAGGCCAACCCGTTTCCGCCACGTGAGGAAGAGCTTCGTCCGGGCGTGTCGCTCGCGGGCGTGATCGACGCGTACTGGTTGCAAGCGCAGCGCACCGACGCGATCGTCCGCGCCGCGACGAGTCTCGAAGAACCGTGTCTCGGGTGCGAAGGCAGCGGGCCGCCGGCGCACGTCCTGCTCGGGCTCCCCGCGCCGCTCGACCTGCGCTGGGCGGTGCTGCATCTCATCGAGGAGACGGCCCATCACGCCGGGCATGCCGACTCGACGCGCGAGCTTCTCGACGGGACGACATTCGGGTAGTCCGGGCGCAACTTCCGGCGAGGGTAACCGCCCGCCCGGCAGCCACCG
>JANNHK010000473.1:0-3929 GCA_031404355.1 Actinomycetes bacterium | reverse complement strand
CGCTGACGGTCTCGTCGCCCAGACCCGCGAGCGACTCCGAGACCGTGACGGCCCGGGACGCGCCGGGCCGCCGCATGAGGTCGGCCACGGGAATCTGAAACGGGCTGGACATGGGGCTCGATCTGGGGGCTCGGTCTGGGGGCTCGGTCTGGGGGCTCGGTCTGGGTGGTTGGGCGCTCGAACCCGGCCGGAAAGGGCCGGACACCGGCGCGCGGACAATAGCCCGGGCGCGGGGAGAACGAGCTATCTTAGCAGGTCAGAACCGCTGTCGCGTGAGCGCGACGAGCTTGTCCTCGACGGGTCCGACAATCACTTTTAGTGGCGGTCTGGCCCCGACGAACCCGGGCGGCGTGTCAGTCGTCCTGGTCGAAGAAGGCGCCGACCGAACCGTCGTCTTCTTCGGCCTCACGCGCCTCGTTGGCGGGGTCGATGTGGACCTGGAGGCGTTCCCGGCCCTTGTGGACCTGCGAGAGCGTGCGGTCGAGGACGACTTCGAACGCGGCCAGCTTGCGGTCGACGTAGTCCTCGGCCTCGTGGCGGATCTGCGCGGCGGTCCGTTCGGCGTGTTCGATGATGGCCTCGGCCGAGCGACGCGCCTCGCGAACGACCTCGGTGCGCTCGACCATGCGTTCGGCGCGCACCCGGGCCGACTCGATGAGGCGCTCCGCCTCGCGGCTGCCACGCTCCAAGACCTCGTCGCGCTCCTTCAGCAACCAGCGCGCCTGGCGCAGTTCCTCGGGAAGGGCTTCGATCGCCTCCTGGAGCAGCCCGCCGAACTCGTCGCGGTTGACCGACACGGACGCGGACATGAACAACCCGCGTGCCTTCTCGAGCAGCTCCTGGAGCCGCAGCAGCAAGTCGCGTGTGTCGGGTGCCGCATCGGGCGAATCTTCGAGCAAGCTCATCACCCTTCTCTTGCGATGGTCATGGCGAGAACATCGTCGCCAGGCGATCGGCGACACTCTTCGGCACCATGCTCGAAACGTCGCCGCCGAAACGCGCGACCTCGCGCACGAGACTCGACGACAAGAACGAGTATTGCGGACTCGTCGAGATGAAGAACGTGTCGATACCCGAAAGCCTTTGGTTCATCTGCGCCATCTGGAGCTCGTAGTCGAAGTCGGAAACGGCACGCAGGCCCTTGACGATCGAGTTGGCACCGTGCTCAGTCGCGAAATCGACGAGCAACCCCTTGAACACGTCGAGTTGCACGTTGGCCAGGTGTTCGGTGACCTCGTCGAGCATCGCGAGCCGTTCCTCAATTGTGAACAACGGCTCGGTCTTCGACGGGTTGCCGCCGACGGCGACGATGACCCGGTCGAAATAGCGCGCGGTCCGCTCGATGATGTCGATGTGGCCGTTGGTAACCGGATCGAACGAACCGGGACACAGGGCTGTCGCCAACTCGAGTCCTTCAGATCAGCTTGAGGAACCGTACGAGCGTATCCCCGAACGCCCGCTCCCACTCGATCACCACGTCGTCGGGCACGTCGGAACGCGGCTTCGTCCGCCGCTCCACGCTCACGATCGCGTCCTCGGTCAGCCAACCCGGGCCACGGAGCGCGCTGAGCACCGTTGCGATCTCTTCGTCGCCACAGTCGTAGGGCGGATCGACCAACACCACATCGAAGGGCGTCTCGCGCGGCAATCCAGCGCCCAACACGGCACCGACGTCGCCGCGGACGACGCGGCCCCGATCGGCGAGACCAAGCGTGTCGAGGTTCGTCTCGATGGCGCTGATCGCGTTTCGGTCCCGTTCGACGAACACAGCGGAGGCCGCACCGCGCGACAGCGCTTCGATTCCGAGCGCCCCCGTTCCCGCGAAGAGATCGAGCACGGCGGCGTCGACGAGCCGGCGCCGCGAGTCGAGCGCGTTGAACATCGACTCGCGGACGATGTCCTTCGTCGGGCGCACGCTGTCGCCGGACGGGACGACGAGCCGCCGGCCCCGCTCGCTCCCGGCGATCACCCGGATGCCGCGCATCAGTTCTTGAACAAGAAGTCGACGTCGTCTCCGAGCAGGTCTTCGACTTCTTCTCGCAACTGCGCATGGCGCGTGAGGCCGGGGTCGGCGTCGAGGATGCTCTCGGCAACGCGCCGGGCCTCGACCACCACGGCCTCGTCGCGCGGGATGCGTCCGAGCTTCAGGTCGCTGAAGCCAGATTGCCGCTCGCCGAACACTTCGCCCGCGCCCCGAATTTCGAGATCCTTCTCGGCGAGCAGGAACCCGTCGGTCGATGCTTCCATCGCCTTGAGCCGCTCCTCGCCGTCGGAGGTCTTCGGGTCGCCGAACAAGAAGCACCACGAGTCGCCGCCGCCGCGCCCGACGCGACCGCGCAACTGGTGCAGCTGCGAGAGTCCGAAGCGGTCGGCGTCCTCGACGATCATGACGGTTGCGTTCGGTACGTCGACACCGACCTCGATCACCGTCGTGGCAACCAGCACGTCGACCTCGCCCCGACGGAACGCGTCCATCGAGGCTTCTTTGTCCTTGGAGGCCATCTGCCCGTGCAGCAATCCAAGCCGGAGTCCGGCAAGTTCCTCGGCCTGCAACCGTTCGTATTCCTCCGTCGCGGCGCGCGCCTCGATCTTCGCTTTCTCCTCTACGAGCGGGCACACCACGTACGCCTGGCGACCGGTCTCGACCTCGGCCCGCAACTGCGCCCACGCCGCGGCCTGATCCATCGGGTTCGCGCCCACGACGCTCGTCGTGATCGGCGTGCGGCCGGGGGGCATCTCGCGTAACTCCGACTTGTCGAGGTCGCCGTAGATCAACATGGCAGCCGTGCGCGGGATCGGTGTAGCCGTCATGACGAGCACGTCTGGTTCGTCGCCCTTGCCCCGCAACAGCGCGCGCTGTTCGACGCCGAAGCGATGCTGTTCGTCGATGACCGCGACGCCGAGGCGCGTGAACTGTGCGTCGCCGTAGAGCAGCGCGTGCGTGCCGACGAGGATATCGACCTCGCCGTTCTGGAGCCCGGCCGCAATGCGGCGCCGTTCGGCCGCGGTCGTGCGGTTCGTCAGCAACTCGACGCGCACCGGGCGTTCGGCGAGCAGCGATCCCTCGGCCGTGACGGTAAGACCCTCGAGCATCCGGGCCGACCCCAGGTAGTGCTGCTCGGCCAGCACCTCGGTGGGTGCCATGAACGCACCCTGGTAGCCGCCCTGCACACCGACGAGCAGCGCCGCCAGCGCGACGACCGTTTTCCCCGAACCGACGTCGCCCTGCAGCAGGCGGTGCATCGGCGCGGGCGCGGCCATGTCGCCGGTGATCTCGTCGATCGCATGCTGCTGATCATGGGTAAGCGCGAACGGAAGTGCTCCGACGAACGCACCGACGAGTGAGCCGTCGACGACGTGGCGGATCCCGGTCTGCTCCGCGGCGAACGCCCGCTTGCGCGCCACGAGGCCGACCTGCATGCGCAGGAACTCGTCGAACGCGAGGCGGCGCTTCGCGGCCGCAAGCTCGGCGCTGTCCTCCGGCTGATGAATGCCGAAGTACGCAATGTCACGCGCGACGAAGTCGTGCTTGTCGAGGATCGACTCGTCGAGCGGTTCCGCCAACCCCCGCGCCCGGCAGCGGCGCAGCACTTCGGACACGACCTTGCGCAACTGCCACGTGTACACGTCGGCCTTGCCCGACTGCGGGTACACGGGGACGATGACGCCGGTGCGTTCGTCGCCGCCACCCTTGCCGCCGATCACGTCGACGACGGGGTTCGTCATCTGCCGCTTGCCCCGGTACACCTCGAGCTTGCCGAACAGCGCGACCTCGGTGCCCTCGGGAAGCTGACGCTCACGCCACGCCTGGTTGAAGAACACCACGTTCAGCAGCGACGTGCCGTCGTGCACGACCGCGTCGACGACGACCTTGCCCGTACGCGCCCGGCGCCCACGGATCGTCCGCACTTCCGCGAACACGGTCGCTT
>JANNHK010000472.1:0-3286 GCA_031404355.1 Actinomycetes bacterium | reverse complement strand
TCGCCCGTGATGACCGCGGTTTCCGAGTTCGCCGCCGCGGGGGGACCGGTCGTCGGCATCTGCAACGGGTTCCAGGTGCTGACCGAGGCCCGGTTGCTCCCGGGCGCACTCCAGAAGAACGCCGGGTTGAAGTTCCTGTGCACCACGGTGACGCTGCGTGTGGAAACCAATCGTTCGATCCTCACCTCAGAGACCACCGTGGGTCAAGAGCTGCAGATCCCGATCAACCACTTCGAGGGCAACTACGTCTGCGAAGCGGACACGCTGGCCCGCCTGCGCGACGAAGACCGCATCGTCGTGCGCTACACCGACAACCCCAACGGCAGCCTCGACGACATCGCCGGGATCTGCAACGCGGGCCGCAACGTGGTGGGGCTCATGCCGCACCCCGAACGGGCGTCGGACTCGATCCTCGGGTCGGCCGACGGCGTCGTCATGCTGCGGTCCCTGCTCGCGGCGTGAGCGAGCGCGCGGACGGATTCGGCACTCATCGAACACTCCCGTGCGCGAACATGGCGGAAAACGACGGCGACGTGATCTGGTAATTCGCCAGGCAGTCTGGGTCAGGAACCCCGGGTAATAGCGGCCTTCTTCAGTACTTCGGGCGGCACACCGAACTCGCGCCACGCGCCGTACGAGATGCCCTTGTTCTTTCCATAGACCTTCGCGACCTTGGCGAAATCCTTCTCCAACGCGGTGAGGTCGGGCGCACCGGCCTGCATGCCGGCTAGCTCGACTTCGAGGTCACGCCGCTCCTGGAGGAGGTTCAACCGCTGCACGCCCGACGATTCCTTGAGTGAATCGGCGACGACCAGGATGCGCTTCTTGACGCTCTCGGCCGTGCGCTTGCGGCCCCGCTTGGGCTTGTGTGCCTCGAGCGCCTCGAGATAGCGACCGACCGCACGCGCGTGATTTCGGCCTTCGGCGAGCGCCGCCTTGTGCTCGTCGGTCATCACCGTCTTTTTCTTCTGGGGGGCCACGACTTCACCTCGGCATTTACGGAAATGGGAACGAGTCATTTTGGCATATTTCTCGATCGGTAGGCTCAAAAGCGATGGCGGAGGCGCTGCACCGACAGCTCGGGATGACCGACGACGAGCTCGCGGCGGTCGTCGACGAGCTCGGCCGGGAGCCCACGCACCTCGAGCTGGCCATGTATTCGGTGATGTGGTCGGAGCACTGCTCGTACAAGTCGTCGCGGCCGTACCTGAGCCGCTTTCCCACCGAGGCGCCGTGGGTGCTCGTCGGACCGGGTGAGGGCGCGGGTGTGGTCGACATCGGCGACGGGCTCGCGATTGCGATCCGCATCGAGAGCCACAACCACCCGAGCGCGGTCGAGCCGTACCAGGGCGCGGCCACCGGCGTCGGCGGGATCATCCGCGACATCTTCTCGATGGGAGCGCGTCCGATCGCGTTGATGGACCCGCTGCGGTTCGGCACGCTCGACGACGCGCGCACTCGGTACCTGTTCGAGGGTGTCGTGAGCGGCATCAGCGGCTATGGCAACTCCGTGGGTGTACCGACCGTCGGCGGCGAAGCCGTGTTCGACGACACGTACCGCGACAACCCGCTCGTCAACGTGTTGTGCCTGGGCATCCTGCCCGTCGAGCGGCTCGTGCTCGCGCGCGCCGAAGGCGCGGGCAACATCGCGATCTTGCTCGGCTCCGCGACCGGGCGCGACGGCATCGGTGGCGCGAGCGTGCTCGCGTCGGCGGGATTCGAAGAGGGCGGCGAAACGAAACGGCCGTCGGTGCAAGTGGGCGACCCGTTCGAGGAGAAGCGACTGATCGAGGCGTGTCTCGAGCTACTCGACCGTGGCCTCGCGGTCGGCGTGCAGGATCTCGGCGCCGCGGGCCTGTCGTGCGCGGCGTCGGAGACCGCGGCCAAAGGCGGCGCGGGCATGGATGTCGACGCCGATGTCGTCCCGCAGCGCGAGCCCGGCATGACTCCGGTGGAGATCATGACGTCGGAGAGCCAAGAGCGGATGCTCGCGATCCTCCGACCGGAGAATGTCGACGCAGTACTCGAACTCGCGCGCAAGTGGGAGATACGCGCGACGGCGGTCGGGACGGTCACTGACACGGGGCGGTTCCGGGTCAGCTCACGCGGTGAGGTCGTGGCCGACGTGCCCGCGGGCAGCCTCGGCGACGGTCCCGTGTACCACCGGCCCAAGGTGCGCCCGGCCGGGCTCGACGCGCTCCAGGCCGACGACCCGGCGCCGACGTTGCGCGCGAAGTTCCCGCCCGGCTCCGATCTCGGCGGTGAGTTGCTCGCGTTGCTCGGCACCCCGACGATTGCGGACAAGACGTGGGTGTCGCGCCAGTACGACCACCAGCTCTTCCTCAACACCGTCGCGGGTCCGGGCGCCAACGCCGCGTTGCTGCGGGTGAAGGGCACGCGCAAGGCACTCGCGCTCGCGACCGACGGGAAGGCGCGCTTCTGCCACCTCGACCCGCGCACCGGTGGACGGCTCGTCGTGCTCGAAGCGGCCCGCAACGTCGCCACGAGCGGCGCCCGACCACTGGCGCTGGTCAACTGCCTCAACTTCGGCAACCCGGAACACCCCGAGGTGATGTGGCAGTTCTCCGAGGTCGTCGAGGGCATGAGCGAGGCGTGCGAAGCGCTCGGCATCCCCGTCGTCGGCGGGAACGTGTCGTTCTACAACGAGTCGCGCGGCGAAGACATCCACCCCACGCCCGTCGTCGGTGTGCTCGGTCTCGTCGACACGCTCGACGCGCCGCCGCCGGGTGCGCGCCTCGTTGCGGGCCAGTCGATCGTCGTTCTCGGCACGACCCGTCCCGAACTCGGCGGCTCGGAGTGGGCCGCGGTCGTACACGGACTCGTCGGCGGCATGCCCCCGGTCGCCGACCTCGACGTTGCCGCGCGGATGCACCCGCTCGTCGCGGAGTTGGTGACCGAACGCGAAGTCGCCGGGGTGCACGACGTCAGCGACGGCGGCCTGGCCGTCGCCCTCGCCGAGATGGCGTTCGCGAGCAACACCGGCTTCCGCGTTGACCCGACCGGCGCAGACTGCACTGCGGCCGAGGCGTGTTTCGGCGAGTCGACATCGCGCGTCGTCGTCAGCGTCGAGTCAGATCGTCTCGCCGGCGTGCTCGGCCGCGCCGCCGCGGCCGGTGTGTCGGCCGCGGTCATCGGTCAGGCCGGCGGCACCCGCCTCATCGCAACCGGCGCCTTCGACATCGCACTGGACGAAGCCCACACCACCTGGCGTGAAGCCCTCCCCGCGATCATGGGGCGTGGGGGGGCGCCCACCCCGCAGGGGGGG
>JANNHK010000471.1:0-6326 GCA_031404355.1 Actinomycetes bacterium | reverse complement strand
CCACCCCCCCGGGGGCCCGGGGCCCCCGTTTTTACGTTTGGGCAGGGGGTTTTGTTTTGCCACAAACACAACCCCGCGTCCAGAAGCCGTGATCTCTAGCCGGCGGCGGCTTCGGCTTCGCCGGTCCAGGCGCCGGAGCGGGCGAGGCCGTTCATGTGGGCGCGGTGCAGGTATGCCTTCTGGCCGTCGCCGGCCTTGGCGTCTTCGCCCTGCCATGCGGCCAGGGCCGGGGCCTGCAACGCGCGGCCGTACGAGAACGAGAACTGCCAGGGGTGCGGGCCCCTCTGGTTGATCGCGTTCAGGTTCGCAGTCGCTTCTTCGTCGCCCTGACCGCCGGAGAGGAACACGATGCCGGGCACCGCGGCGGGGACGACTTCGCGGAAACAGCGAATCGTCCAGTCGGCAACTTCCTCAGGCGACGCGGCACCCGACTTCGACTTCTTCCCGGGAATGACCATGTTCGGCTTGAGCAGAATCCCTTCGAGCTCGACGCGCTGCGCGTACAACTCGTCGAACACGCGACTGAGCGTCGCACGCGTGACGTCGTAACAGCGCTCGATCGTATGGTTCCCGTCCATCAGCACTTCGGGCTCGACGATCGGGACGATGCCCTCCTCCTGGCACAACGCGGCGTAACGCGCCAGCGCGTGCGCGTTGACGTCGATGCAGTACGACGTCGGGATCGCCTCGCCTTCGATGTCGATCACCGCGCGCCACTTCGCGAAGCGGGCACCCAACTCGCGGTACTCGACCAGCCGGGCCCGCAACCCGTCGAGGCCGTCGGTGACGAGTTCGCGCGGCGAACCGGCGAGCGCAACGGCACCCTTGTCGACCTTGATGCCGGGGATGATCCCCTGCTCTTCGAGGATCTTCGGGAGCTGGCGACCGTCAGACGCCGCCTGGCGGATCGTCTCGTCGAACAGGATTACGCCGCTGACGAAGTCGGCTGCACCCTTCGTGGTGAACAGCATTTCGCGATACGCGCGGCGCCGGTCTTCGGTCGACTCGGTCTTGATCGCGTCGAACCGCTTCTTGATCGTGCCGCCGCTCTCGTCGGCCGCCAGGATGCCTTTCCCCGCCGCTACCAGTGCCTGCGCAGTCTCGATCAAAGCCTTGCCTGCCGCGTCCATCGTGCTCTCCCCCATCGTGCGACCGGTTGAGTGATGTCGGTCCCGGGTGATTGTCTACCCCCGATGGTAAGACGAATTCGCATCCCCGACCTGGCCGCCGTAGCACTCACGTTGGGCGCAAATGGGCTGGTCCACCGAGTGCTGCCCGAGTCGACGCACGTCCCGGCCAACCTGGCGGCAGCGGCCGCCCTCGTCGGGATCGCCCGCGTGGACGGTGCGACCTGGGACGACCTCGGACTCGACCCCGCTTCGTTCGGCCGGGGGCTGCGCTACGGCACGATCGCGGCGACCGCAATCGCGGGCGGTGTCGCGGCGGCCGCTGCCATTCCCGCGCTGCGCGAGCACTTCCTGGACGAGCGAGTCGTCGCGGTGTCGAACGGACGCGCCGCGTACGAGATCGGGGTCCGGATTCCGTTCGGTACCGCACTCGCGGAGGAAGTCATCTACCGCGCCGCCCTCCCCGCGATCATCGGCGCCGCACCGAGCACTGCGCTGTTCGGTCTGGCGCACGCACTGCCGACGGCGAGCAGTCTCGACACACATCCCGCCGGCGAGCACGCCCGAACGTCGCGCCTGCGTTCCGCCGCGGCCGTCGGCAGCGTCGTCCTGATCACGGGCGCAGCCGGGTTCGCGTTTCGCGAACTACGCCGCCGTTCCGGCAGTGTCCTCGCGCCCGTGATGGCGCACGCGGCGTTGAACGCGTCGACCTACGTCGCCGCCCGGACGATCGCGCGCCGCGCGACCTAGGTGTTGGTGCTGCCGCCGCCGGCGGAGAACTGTTCTTCGGCAACCTCGCGGACGATGCGCGCCAACGTTTCGTCGCCGCCCTTTCCGTGCTGCTCGTCCATCCAGCGCCGGACGATCGTCGCCGACATGCTCTGGCCGGCCTTGCCATGACCGCCGATCCAATCTGACCGGACCTTCTCGCGGGCCTCGAGGAAGCTGCGGATCGCTTCGAGTTGCGCCGGGGTGGCCGGCAGGCCGAGCAGCTGGTGGAAGAACGGCAGCAGGTCGGCGCGGTAGTCGTGGCCCTTGGCCATGAACACGCCGGGCACGACCGTGGCCGAGTTCTTCATGTCGACGAGCACTTGCAGGAACGCCGTCGTCGGCATCCAGCGCATGCCGGGCGGCACCGTGGCAGCACGCTCGGCCGGGTCACCCAGCCATTCGGGCGCCTGCACCATGAGCTCGGGGCCGAACACGGCGACGCCGTCCTCGTGGTGCGTGATCATCACGTAGCGGACCTTCGACCGCGCCTCCTCGTCGAGAGCTTCGTACTCACCGATGTCGTGGAACCGCCCGACCAACGACCGGTCGATCTCGGGGCGGTCGTCGTTGAGGACCTGTTCCTTCCACTTCGAAAAGTGAGGTGTGCCGATCCAGATCGCGTGGTCGACGCCGAAATCCTCGAGCCCCTTGGTACCGAGATTGACGAACGGGTCCTGACTTGTCCACGCGCCCAGGCTTTCGCCGAACAACATGACGCGCGGTCGCTTGCCTTCGGGCCGTCCCTGCAACCGTTTGCTCACCGCTTCGAGCAGCAGCCGCATGTGGTGACGGCCCTCGTTGACGCGGTCGAGCGACAGCGGCGACGGCCGCGCCGAGTACTGCATCGTGAGCGTCGCGCAATCACCCCGGTTCAAGAACTCGAAGATGCTGACAGCCGCGTAGTTGACGTAGCCGGTCCCCGTCGGCGACACCAACATCAACGCCGACCGGTCGAACGCGTTCACACGGTCGAGTTCCTGTATCGCGAGCGCGACGCGAGCCTCCTCGGTGTCGGCGCTCTCGAGACCGATGTACGCGCGAGCCGGCTGCACCGCATCCGGAGCGTCCATGATGGTCTCGATGCGGTCGCGGGGCAGCACGAACCACGCGTAGCGGCGACCTTGCTTCGAGATCGTCTCGAACGGCACGAGGCTGTCGAGGCTGCCGCTGACCATCGGGTTCGGCGGCGGGATATCGAAGGCAGCTTCGACCGACTCTTCCTTCGACGCGATGCGCGAGTACGCCTGGTGCATCAGCGCCCGCGTCCCGAGCACGAGTCCGGCGAGCGTGACCGCGTGGCCGACGGGCCGCCAGATGTTCTCGCTGCCGGGCAGGAAGCGAGACGCGGTGCGGCTGATGGCTTCGGCCGTGCGCCGTTGCCCGCGCCCGAAGCCGGTCGCGACGGCCGCGACTGCGAGACCGGACACCGCCGCCTTCAAGGCCGACGTGTTCGCCTCTTCCGGTTCCATGCCCGCGTCGAGCCGTTCGCCGCGCCGGCGGCGGAACTCGCCCTGCGTTGCCAACCCGGCCGCGGCCAGCGCCATGACCGGCGCGACGCCGCGCTTGCGCGCCATCGGAGTTTCCTGGAGCAGCCCCACGAGCGCACCCGCGGTGCCCGTGACCGACAGCATGAACCCGCCGGTGCGTATTGCGGCACGCGGCAGCGGTTCACGATTGCGCGCCGCGAACGCTTTCTGTATGCCCATGCCGAGACCGACGGCGCCGAGGTCGAACACAATCGCGGCCCGGCTCGCGTTGTCGATGCGCTCACCCCGCGTGCGACCTCGTTGAAGGGTCTGCAGCGCGGTCGCTTGGATAGATTCCTGGATGAGGCCGACGAACGCCGTGTTGATCGCGGCGGCCAGCCCCGTCACGAGCGCCTGGTCGAGGTTCGACCTCGGCATGAGGGTCCGCTGGAAGGTCAGCGGCGTGTTGGCCGCGACGACGAGCAGGCCCGCTTGCTCCGACCGAGCACCGAACACGCTGCGAGTGTGAGAATTCCGCGCCATGACCGAACGATATTCGGCCTCACCCCACTTGCATCACCCCACTTGGGTGATAGCCCCGGCTACTCCCATTCGCCTATTCCCATTCAATGGTGCCGGGCGGCTTCGACGTGATGTCGTAGGCCACCCGGTTCACGCCCGGGACCTCGTTGATGATGCGGGAGGCGATGCGTTCGAGCACGTCGTAGGGAAGGCGGGCCCAGTCGGCGGTCATGGCATCGTCGGACGTCACGGCCCGCAGGATGATGGGGTACGCGTACGTGCGGTCGTCGCCCATGACGCCGACCGTCTTGACCGCGGGCAGTACCGCGAAGCTCTGCCAGATCTCGCGGTAGAGCCCGGCCCGCTTGATCTCCTCGGTGACGACCGCGTCGGCGTTCTGGAGGATCTCGACCCGTTCGGGCGTGATCGTGCCGATGATGCGCACCGCGAGCCCGGGCCCCGGGAACGGCTGGCGCCACACGATTTCTTCGGGGAGGCCCAGTTCCTCGCCAACGGCGCGCACTTCGTCCTTGAACAGGTGGCGCAGCGGTTCGACGAGTTCGAAGTCCATGTCGTCGGGCAGGCCGCCGACATTGTGGTGCGACTTGATGTTCGCGTTGTCGCCGCCGCCCGACTCGACGATGTCGGGGTACAGCGTGCCCTGCACGAGAAACGTCGCGTCGCCGTGATCGCGCGCCGCTTCCTCGAAGATGCGGATGAACAGCTCGCCGATGATCTTGCGTTTGCGTTCCGGGTCGATGACGTCGTCGAGCTTTTCGAGGAAGCGGTCGCCCGCCTTCACGTGCACGAGGTCGATCGCGAACTGCTCACGGAACGTCTGCTCGACCTGTTCGGCCTCTCCGCGCCGCATCAGCCCGGTGTCGACGAACACGCACGTGAGCTGATCGCCGACGGCCTTGTGCACGAGCGCCGCGGCCACCGCACTGTCGACACCACCGGACAGGCCGCAGAGCACGCGCTGGTCGCCGACTTGGGCGCGAATTTCGGCGACCGCGTCTTCGATGATCGACACGTTCGTCCAGGTCGGCCGGCAACCGGCCGCGTCGTAGAGGAACGTCTTGAGGATCTCCTGGCCGCGTTCGGTGTGCGCCACCTCGGGGTGGAACTGCACGGCGTAGATCGCCCGGTCGCGGTCTTCGAACGCAGCCGTCGGCACCGCGTCGGTGCGGGCGGTCACGATGAAACCGGGAGGCGCGGCGGTCATGGAGTCGCCGTGGCTCATCCACACGGTCTGCTCGACCGCCAAGTCGGAGAACAGCAGCGACGAACCTTCGATGTGCAGTTCGGTGCGGCCGTATTCGCCGGTGCCGGTCTTGCGGACCTCGCCGCCGAGATCGCGTGCAATGAGCTGGGCGCCGTAACAGATGCCGAGGATCGGCACGCCCGACTCGTAGATGGCGGCGTCGATCGACGGCGCGCCTTCGACGTGTACCGACGCCGGACCCCCCGAAAGAATGATCGCGGTCGGTTTCTTGGCGAGCATCTCCGCGATCGGCATCGAGCGCGGGACGATCTCGCTGTACCCGTGCGCCTCGCGCACACGCCGCGCTATCAGCTGCGCGTACTGGGCCCCGAAGTCGACGACAAGAACGAGATCGTTGTGGCTGGGAGACGTCACGCCATGCCGACGCCCTGCGCGCGCTGGAGCGACTTACCTTCAGTCTTGAGCGCGGGGGCGACCATCACTTCGGCCTTCTGGAATTCCTTCACCGTCTCGTACCCGGTCGTGGCCATCGAGGTGCGCAGGCCGCCGAACAAGTTGAGGGAACCGTCGTTCTCGTGGGCCGGGCCGATGAGGATCTCTTGCATTGTCGCCTTCTGCCCCGCGTACACCCGCGCGCCGCGCGGCAGCGTCGGGTGGAACGTGGCCATGCCCCAGTGGTAACCACGGCCGGGCGCCTCGTACGCCGATGTGAGCGGCGAACCGATCATGACGGCGTCGGCACCGCACGCAATCGCCTTGGCGATGTCGCCACCGGTGCGCATGCCGCCGTCGGCGATGACGTGCACGTACACGCCGGTCTCGTCGAGGTGCCGGATGCGGGCACCTGCGGCGTCGGCAATGGCTGTCGCCTGCGGGACACCGATGCCGAGCACACCACGCGTCGTGCAGGCGTGACCCGGGCCGACGCCGACGAGAACGGCAACCGCACCGGTGCGCATGAGGTGCAACGCCGTCGAGTACGACGCGCACCCACCGACGATGACCGGCACGTCGAACTCACGAATGAACTTCTTCAGGTTGAGCGGCTGGCGCTCGGGGTCGTGCGACACATGCTCGGCCGACACGACCGTGCCTTGGATGACGAGTATGTCGACTTCGGCGGCGACGATAGCGGGCATGAACTGTGCGGCGCGCTGTGGCGTGATCGCCGCGGCCGCGATGACACCAGCGGCCTTTATCTCGCGAATGCGCTGG
>JANNHK010000470.1:0-1619 GCA_031404355.1 Actinomycetes bacterium | reverse complement strand
TGTCCTTGGCGCGCGAGTATTCGCTCCAGTGCTTGCGCGATTCGATGTCCATCGGGGAGAGCTTCCAGCGCTTGGTGGGATTGCGGATGCGCTCCTGGAAGCGGGTTTCCTGCTCCTCGTCGTTCACCGAGAACCAGTACTTGACGAGGTAGATTCCCGACCGGACGAGCATCTCCTCGAATTGCGGGCAGGAGCGCAGGAACTCCTCGTACTCGGCATCCGTGCAGAAGCCCATGACCCGCTCCACGCCCGCGCGGTTGTACCAGCTGCGATCGAAGAGGACGATCTCGCCCTGCGCGGGCAGGTGCGGGACGTAGCGCTGGAAATACCACTGGCCGCGCTCGCGCTCGGTCGGCGTGCCCAGGGCGGCGATCCGGCAGATGCGCGGATTGAGGCACTCGGCGATGCGCTTGATGACGCCGCCCTTGCCGGCCGCGTCGCGCCCCTCGAAGATGACGGCGACCTTGAGTCCCTTGAGGCGCACCCATTCCTGAAGCTTGATGAGTTCGACCTGCAGGTGGGCAAGCTCCTTGATATATTTGTAGTTCTTGCCCGGCTTGCGAAGCTTGGCGCGGCCCGCGGACTTCCAATGCTGCTCGATCGCGGCGGTTTCCTTGGCGTCGGCCAGCACTTCGCCGCCGTTGGTTTTTGAGCGTTTTTTATTGGCCATATTTTTCCCTCCAAAAAAATTGGAAATTCAATTCTGCCTGCCGCGCGCTTGCCGCCGGTAGTGGCGGTCTGGGACGATGCGGATCTGCCGGGGGGTGCCTCGCGACCAGTTTGCACCCGCCTCAGGCCGAATGCAATACCGCTTACTTCACTTTTTCAAGAAAGGGCTTCAGCAGATCCAGGGGAAGGGGAAATACGATCGTGGTATTTTTATCGGCGCCGATCACTGTCAGCGTTTCCAGATAGCGCAACTGGATCGCCTGCGGCTCCTGGGCAAGAATCCTTGCCGCCTGGAACAGTTTCTCGGAGGCCTGCAGTTCGCCCTCGGCGTGTATCACCTTGGCGCGGCGCTCGCGCTCCGCTTCCGCCTGACGGGCGATCGCCCGTATCATGGATTCGGTCAGGTCGACCTGCTTGATCTCGACGTTGGTGACCTTGATCCCCCATGAGTCGGTTTGCGCATCGAGTGACTGCTGGATATCCATGTTCAGCTTCTCGCGCTCGGCGAGCATGTCGTCGAGCTGATGCTTGCCCAGCACGGAGCGCAGCATGGTCTGCGCCAGTTGACTGGTCGCGTTTCGGTAGTCGGCGACCTGGATGATGGCTTTCTGCGGGTCGGTGACGCGAAAATAAACGACGGCGCTCACTTTCACCGACACGTTGTCGCGCGAAATCACATCCTGCGTGGGCACCTCCATCACGACGGTGCGCAGATCGACCCGCACCGCTTGCTGGATACCGGGCACGAGAAGCACCAGTCCTGGTCCCTTGACCTGCCAGAAGCGTCCCAGGTTAAAGACCACCCCGCGTTCGTATTCGCGGAAGATGCGAATTGCACTGAGCAACAACAGAACAGCCAGAAATACAACAAGAACGCCAAACCAACTTGCCAGCATGGCCATTTCGCGCCTCCTTCTGAATGCGTGGTGAAAGGCGCGACTAGAGTACAC
>JANNHK010000469.1:0-3691 GCA_031404355.1 Actinomycetes bacterium | reverse complement strand
CTGCCGGGGATCGGCAACTACCCGGGCGAGGACAAGCCGACCATCGGCGACGGCGCCGTACTCGCCGCGGAGGCGTTTCGAGAGTTCGCCGCCGACGTCGAACAACTGTCGACGCCGGCCGTTCGGATCAGCGGCGCCTCGACCGACGGCGTCGCGGCCGCGGTGGCCGAACGCGTGCGTGCCGATCTGGCACCCCTCCTCGGCGAGGAGGCGGCCGCGACTGTGGTGTTCGAGGCGGACGAAGCCCGCCAGCCGGCCGACATCCGTAACTACGACCGGATCCGCGCGACACCGATCACGCTCGCCGTGATGTTGGCGCTCCTCGCGGGTGCGGCGGTCGCCCACGCGTTGGTCACGGCCGTGCGCGCCCGGCGGCGTGAGCATGCGCTGCTGCGTTCGCTCGGGTTCACCCGCCGCCAGCTCGGCGGGGTCGTGGCGACGCACGCAACGATCGTCGCCCTCGTCTCGGCCGCGGTCGGGATTCCCCTCGGTGTCGCGTTGGGGCGCATCGCGTGGAACGCGCTGGCCGGCTCGATCGGTGCCGTGGCCGCGCCGGTCGCGCCCGCGCTGCTGCTCGCACTGTTGGTACCGGCGGTGGTCGTCATGGCCAACGTCGTAGCCTTGTGGCCCGCCCGTCGCGCCATGCGCGTCGACCCCGCGACCGCATTGAGGGCCGAATGACCGTGCGGACGCAGCGGAGCCATGGACGGCGCAGCGAGGGAGCCATGAGGACCGTGCGGACGCAGCGAGTCGCCTTTCCGGCCGAAGGCCTCGACGCGGCGAGCGAGGGAGCCATGAGGACCGATCGGTGCCGCGAGGCAGCGAGATGAGTGTCGCGTGGTTGCGCGCCCGTGCGGAATGGCGGCGGCGGTGGTTCGCGTTGCTCGCGCTGACGGTGTTGGTGGGCCTGGTGGGTGCCGTCGTGCTCGGCGCAACTGCCGGCGCGCGGCGCACGCGCAGCGCCGTCGATCGGTTCACGACCGCAACGAAGGCGCTCGACTCCTACCTCTCGTTCGGCGATGGCTCGACCGACCCGGGTGCCAGAATCGCCGCGCTGCCCGAGGTCGATGTCGCGGCGCCGGTGAGCGGTTTCGCAGGCTTTCCCGAGCGCGAGCCGGGGTTCCTCTATGTCCTCGCGCCGGCCGATCCGGCTTTGGGAACCGACGTTCTTCGCGACCTCCTGATAGACGGTCGACGTCCGCGTGCGGGCGAGCCGCTCGAGCTGGCCGTTCCCGAGTCGATCGCGGCCGCGTACGGGCTGGAGGTCGGCGACACGTGGGCGATTCTGACGATCAGCGCGCAGGATGCGTGCTTCGCGATCGCCGAAGACACGCCACCGTCCGAACGGTGTGTGCGCCTTTTTGGCGTCTTCGAGGGCGGCCCCACCGACGCGTCGCTGTTCGAAGGCCCGCGGCTCGAGTTCCAAGTTGTCGGCATCACGCGCGGACCGTTCGACGTCGCGAGATCGCAAGCCGGCGTCGCCCTCGTCGTGACGAATCAGGGCGTTGTCGATGTGATCGGTGACGGCACGTCGTTGTTTCCGGGAATGGTCGTCAGGTACGCATCCGGGGTGACCGACGCGGACTTCGAAGCCGCGGTCGCGGCGGTGGTGGATCGCGACGAGATTCCCGACCTCGATCCCTCGAGCGCGGTGATCGGGACGCTTTCGACGACAGCCGGAGTATTGGCCAACGCCCTCACGTTGTTCGCGGCCATCGCGGCAGCGGTCGGCCTCGTTGCCATCGGGCAGGCGCTCGCGCGCCAGGTCGCGGGTACCGAGCACGAACGATCGGCCTTGCGCGCGCTCGGTCTCGCCCGGGGCGGGCGGGCGCTCGACGCGCTCGCGCCGATGGTGCCGGTCGCGCTCGGGGGCGCGCTGCTCGCGATCGCCGGTGCCTGGGCGATCTCGCCCATGATGCCCTTCGGCGCCGCGCGTCAGTTCGAGCCCGATCGCGGCGCGGCGCTCGACGGGCCGGTGTTGCTCGGCGGTGCGGCCGTACTCGTTGTGTTGGTGCTCGTATTCGGTGCGCTGGGCGTCGCATTCACCGGCGCCCTTACCCCTACGCGGTCCCGCGGTGCTCGGAGCGTGCTCTGGGCCGGTCGCATCCCGGCGAGCCTGGGCGTTTGGTTCGCGCTCGATTCCGGGCGCCGGCGAGGGTCGGCGCCGGTGCGCACCGCGGTGTCGGGCGCGGCACTCGGTATCGCCGGAGTCGTTGCCGCCGCGGGCTTCGCAGCCGCGCTCACCCGCCTCGTCGACGAACCTGTCCGGTACGGGTACGGGTGGGACGCGAAGGTGAGCGGATGCACCGACGAGGGCTGCGCGGCCGACGCGTCCCGGGTGGTCGCCGAGCACCCCGACGTGGACGGCGTCGCGCTTCTGCGCACCCAAGCGCGTGTCATTGTGGGCGGCCGTTCGGAACCGGGCTACGCGCAGCAACCCGTCGAAGGAGAAGTCGGCCTCCCGATCGTCTCCGGCCGAGCCCCGCGCGCTGACGACGAGGTCGCGCTCGGCGCGAAAACCTTGGGCCGCCACGGGATAGATCTCGGAGACCGCATCGAACTCGAAGGCCGCGAGTTCACGGTGGTCGGCCAGGCGTTGTTCCCTGGATTTGTCGACGACTTCCCGCTTGCGGAAGGCGTGTTGTTCACCGACGCGGGCATGCACCTCCTCCCCGAGCTCAATGCGGACGAACTCCACCCGGAGTTTGTCGTGCGGCTCGCGCCGGGGGTCGACCGCGAAGATGCGCTCGAGCGGCTCGCCGCGCTGAACGGCGGCCGGCCACCGTCGGTGCCGACCCTCCCGATCGAAGTCGATGACCTCTGGCAGTTACGCCGTCTACCGTTGCTCCTCGCCGCGTTCCTCATTGTCGTCGCCCTCTTGGCCGTCGGCCATGCGGTGACGGCCACGGTCCGGCGCCGCGTGCGCGACATCGGCATCGCCCGGGCGTTGGGGCTCACGGCGGGTGACGCGTCGGCAGTGGTGCGCTGGCAGGCGGCGACGATCAGCGCGCTCGGGCTCGCGCTCGGCGTCCCGGTCGGCCTCCTCCTGGGCCGGTTCGTGTGGGACCGGGTTGCCGATTCGTACGGCCTCGCCGACGATCCGGCCTGGCCCTGGCCCGTACTGATCGCCGTCGTACCGGTAACGCTCGCACTGACGCTCGTGATCGCTTGGATCCCCGCCCGCCGGGCCGCGCACCTCCGCCCCGCCGAAGCCCTCCGATCGGAGTAACCGTGCGGACGCAGCGAGTTGCCACTTGCCGAAGGCCCCGGACGCGGGGAGCGAGGGAGCCATGAGGACCGTGCGGACGCAGCACCGTTTCCACTTCCGAAGGCGCCACAATCGGCGCGAGGGAGCCATCTGAATGTCGGCCGCACTGGAACGCATCACGACGCCTACGACTGGAACGCCGCCGGGACCGCCGGTCGTCCCCCGTGCACGCGCGGTGCCGGTGATACTGGTCAGCGCGGGTGCGGTGGTCGCGGCCGGGTTGGGAGTCGCCGCGACCGACGACGTCACGGCCCTGGCGGTTTCCACTGCCGTCGCGTTGATCGCGTGGGCGCTCGCGGGGATCGTGATTGCGTGGTTACGACCGGCGGAACCTTTGGGATTGCTCGTCGCGTTGGTCGGCGCGACAGGTGCGCTGGCGAGGTTGGCCGACGCGCAGATCGACCCGTCGGCGACATGGGAGCC
>JANNHK010000468.1:0-8043 GCA_031404355.1 Actinomycetes bacterium | reverse complement strand
TTTCAGAGAAAATGCTCTAATAGAAAAGTTCGCGCTTGGCGTTGGCGGCACGCTCCCGCGCCGCGAGTGCATCGCGGATGGCGTCCATGTCCGGGGGCGATTCCGATGGTCCCGGTGGTTCGAGCTCGAACTTCTCTTTCGCCATGGGACTACCTCTGCTCCTCAACCATGAGTTCCGGCACGAAAATTACTCGCCGCGTACCCGGGCGATGATTTCAAGGGCAATCGACTCCGGAACTTGCGCATAGGAGTCGAACTGCATCGTGTACGTCGCGCGCCCTTGGGTACGAGACCGAAGGTCGCCAACATAGCCGAACATTTGTGCTAGAGGCACCCGAGCGCGAATGGCCTGCGCGTTGCCGCGCTGGTCCAGACCCTCGACTTGGCCGCGCCTCGAGTTGATGTCGCCGATGACGTCACCCATGTACTCGTCGGGCGTGACGACCTCGACTTCCATCACGGGCTCCAGCAAGACCGGCTTGGCCTTCTTCACGGCGTCTTTGAGCGCCATCGAGCCCGCGATCTTGAAGGCCATTTCCGAACTGTCGACCTCATGGTACGAACCGAACGTGAGCTTGGCGCGCAGGTCGACGAGTGGGTAGCCGGCGAGCACGCCGCCGGCCATCGCTTCGATCATGCCGGCGTCGACCGCGGGGATGTACTCGCGCGGGATGACGCCGCCCTTGATCTCGTCGACGAACTCGTAGCCGCCACCTTGGCCCGTCGGTTCGAGGGCGATGACCACGTGCGCGTACTGGCCGCGGCCACCGGTCTGGCGGACGTACCGCACTTCGACCTTCTCGATGGGCTGCGTGATGGTCTCGCGGTACGCGACCTGCGGCTTGCCGACGTGGGCGTCGACGCCGAACTCGCGCATCATGCGGTCGACCAGCACCTCGAGGTGCAACTCGCCCATGCCGGCGATGATCGTCTGGCCGGTGTCGTCGTCGGTGTGGACCTGGAAGGTCGGGTCCTCGTCCGAGAGCGAACCGAGCGCCTTGCCGAGCTTGTCCTGGTCGACTTTGGTCTTGGGCTCGATCGCGACCGAGATGACCGGTTCGGGGAACGTCATCTTCTCGAGCACGATCGGGTGCGCGCGCTCGCAAAGCGTGTCGCCGGTCGTCGTCTGCTTGAAGCCGAGGCCGACGACGATGTCGCCCGCGTACGCGACTTCGATGTCCTCGCGCTGGTTCGCGTGCATACGCAGCAGACGGCCGACGCGCTCCTTGCGGTCCTTGGTGGAGTTGTAGATCTCCAGGCCCTTCTGGACCTTGCCCGAGTAGACCCGGAAGTAGGTGAGCTTGCCGTACGGGTCGGCAACGATCTTGAACGCGAGCGCGGCGAACGGTTCGTCCTCACTGGCCTTGCGCTCGATCGGCTCGTCGGTCTTCGGGTCAGTACCCGGCGTCGGCGGGACGTCGAGCGGCGTCGGCAGGTACTCGACGACCGCGTCGAGCATGGGCTGGACGCCCTTGTTCTTGAATGCCGAACCACACAGGATCGGGACGAACTCGAACGCGAGGGTGCCCTTGCGCACCGCACTGCGGATGAGGTCGGGTTCGATCTCGTGCTCTTCGAGGTACTTCTCGAGCAGCACGTCGTCGACGTGGGCGACGACTTCGAGGAGCCGGCCGTGCGCGGCCGCCGCTTCCGCGGCCATGTCGGCCGGGATATCGGTGACCTCGAACTTCGCGCCTTCGCTGTCGTCGTCGAGGGGCCAGATCAAGGCCTTCATCTCGATGAGGTCGATGACGCCGCGGAAGTCGCCTTCGACGCCGATCGGCAACTGGAGCACGACGGGCACCGCGTCGAGGCGTTCGCGGATCATCTGCACGCAGCGGTGGAAGTCGGCACCGACGCGGTCCATTTTGTTGACGAAGCAGAAGCGCGGCACGTTGTACTTGTTGGCCTGGCGCCACACCGTCTCGGTCTGCGGTTCGACACCGGCGACGGCGTCGAACACTGCGACGGCGCCGTCGAGGACGCGCAACGAGCGCTCGACCTCGACGGTGAAGTCGACGTGGCCGGGCGTGTCGATGATGTTGATCTGGCAGTCGTTCCACTGCGCGGTGGTCGCGGCCGATGTGATCGTGATGCCGCGCTCTTGCTCCTGGACCATGTGGTCCATGACCGCGGCGCCTTCGTGGACCTCACCGATCTTGTAGGTGCGGCCGGTGTAATAGAGGATTCGCTCGGTCGTCGTGGTCTTGCCCGCGTCGATGTGGGCCATGATGCCGATGTTGCGGGTCTTCTCGAGGGGGAATTCGCGTGCCATCTCTAACTCTCGTTCCTTACGGCGGGGGTAGGCGTGTCTGGCGGGCGCCCGCGGTCGTTAGACGCGACGCCCGGTACAAACTGCGCGGATCAGCATCTGATCGGTCCCCAACGCCGCTTTACCAGCGGTAGTGGGCGAAAGCCTTGTTGGATTCCGCCATTTTCTGAAGGTCCTCGCGGCGCTTGATCGCCGCTCCGATGCCGTTGCTGGCGTCGAGTAGCTCGCCGGACAAGCGCTCGGCCATGGTCTTCTCGCGACGCTGGCGGGAGTATCCCACGATCCAGCGGATGGCGAGGGTCGTGGCCCGGCGGGGCCGGACCTCGGTCGGGACCTGGTAGGTGGCGCCACCCACCCGGCGGCTCTTCACCTCGAGCTGGGGCCGGACGTTCTCGACGGCTCGCTTCAAGATGGCTACGGGGTCGCCCCCGGTCTTGCGGCTGATGTCGTCGAGGGCCTTGTAGACGATGTGCTCGGCCGTGGAACGCTGGCCGCGCAGCAGCACCTTGTTGACGAGCTGGGTGACGACGACCGACCGGTAGATCGGGTCGGGCATCAGTTCGCGACGGGGTGCGGGTCCCTTGCGGGCCATTTATGCGTCCTTCTTCGCGCCGTAGCGGCTGCGGGCCTGCTTGCGGTTCGCGACGCCGGAAGCGTCGAGCGCGCCGCGGATGATCTTGTAGCGGACGCCAGGGAGGTCCTTCACCCGGCCGCCACGCACGAGCACGATCGAGTGCTCCTGCAGGTTGTGGCCGATACCCGGGATGTACGCCGTGATCTCGATGCCGGTCGTCAGGCGAACACGGGCGACCTTGCGCAGCGCCGAGTTCGGCTTCTTCGGGGTCGTCGTGTAGACGCGCGTGCAGACACCGCGGCGCTGGGGCGACCCCTTCAGGGCCGGGGTCTTGGTCTTGTCCCGCTTGGCCTCGCGGCCATGGCGAACGAGCTGGGCAATCGTGGGCACGCGTGTTCCCTCTGCAGAAATCTTCCGTGGGCACCGACTCGCGCGGGGAAGCCCCGGCCAGAGCCGACGGACCAGGATAGCAGGGCCCTCATCCGAACGCCCGGCCGGGGAGGGTGACGAGGGTGGCCCCCGGATGAGAGCTAGCCCGACCGGCCGCCGCGCTCGGGTGGGTCGGCCGGGGAGGAACGCGCTTCGATATCGGCCTCCGGAGCGACACCGAAGTCGTAGTACTCGATCGTCAGTTCAACTTGGCCGAGCGCTTCCGAGCTCGACGGCGACTCACCGAATGTGATGCGGAGCACTCGCGCGCCGAACGAGCCGACCTCGACCCACGCGTCGACGGGGACCGGCCCGCTCCCGTAGCTCGCCGAGATGAAGGCAGCCGGATCCATGTCACCCCGATAGTGCCGAGTGGAAACTCCGGACACGGTTTCGGTACCGATTTCCACGACACGATTGACAAATTCGAGCGCCGTGGGCCACCTCGCGACGAAGGCTCGCAATCCGAGCTGCTCGGGAGCGAGAGCGGCGGCGAGGCCTTCGTCGGTCGCGAATCGCGAGCCACCAGTCTCGAAGTTGACTACTCCGGCGCTCTGCGCCACGGAGCCGTCGAAATGCCACTCGTAGGTCACGCGCGCCGTCCCTCCGTTATCGACGCGTTCGAGCACGTCCTCCGGCCCGTCGACCGCGGCAGCCCCACACCCCGCAAGCACCGCGGCCGCCAAGCCGATGACGAGAGGGTGCCTCACATCAATTCCAGCGGCACGGCGGGCGACGTTCTGAGGGATCGAACGCGAACTTGCGCCGGATGTGCGCCCGAGGGGCGCATATCCGGCGCAAGAAGCGTGGATTCAGTCGCCGGCGGTGGCGGAGTGGCCTTCGTCGTCGAAGCCTTGCGGCTCGGCCGCCTCGGGTTCGGGCGTCACCGCTTCTGCCTCAGGCGCGACGGTTGCTTCCACAACGGGTTCCGGTTCGATGACTGCGGGCGCCGTGAACGCCGGTGCGGCTTCCTCGACGACCGGTGCACCCTGGAGGATGGCGACGTCTTCGGCGGCGACCCGCTGCGTGCTCTGCTCGCGCAGCCACGCCGCGAGGTCCATCTCCTCTTCGGCCTCCGACGTGTAGAACGGCAGCGGCTCGTAGTCGGGTGCAATCGTCTTGATGTCGCGGTACAGCGCCATGCCGGTACCCGCCGGGATGAGCTTGCCGATGATCACGTTTTCCTTCAGGCCCTCGAGCCCGTCGGAGCGACCCTCGATCGCTGGTTCGGTGAGCACCCGAGTCGTTTCCGGGAACGACGCGGCCGACAACCACGAGTCGGTCGGGAGCGACGCCTTCGTGATGCCCATGAGCTCGGGCCGGCCTTCGGCGGGGGCGCGCCCCTCTTCGACCAGACGCCGGTTCTCTTCCGCGTACTTCCGGGCGTCGACCTTCTCTCCGGGCAGGAACGTGCTGTCGCCCGGCTCCGACACGGTCACGCGGCGCAGCATCTGGCGCACGATCACTTCGATGTGCTTGTCGTGGATCGACACACCCTGGTCGCGGTACACGCGCTGCACCTCGTCAACGAGGTATTGCTGGGTCTCGCGCACACCCTTGATTTCGAGCAGCTTCTTCGGGTCGAGCGGGCTCTTCTCGTCGCCGACCAGCCGGTCGCCGGCCTTGACCTCCTGGCCGTCGCGAATCGTGAGGTGCGAACGGCGGGAGACCGCGTACTCGAGCTCGTCGCCGGCGTCGCTGACGATCGTGATGACCTTCTCGCCCTTCTCGTTCTCGCCGATCCGTGCGACACCCGACACGTCGGCCATGAGCGACGCGCTCTTGGGCGTACGGGCTTCGAACAGTTCGACGACACGGGGCAGACCGTGCGTGATGTCCTCACCGGCGACACCACCAGTGTGGAACGTACGCATGGTGAGCTGCGTACCGGGCTCACCGATCGACTGGGCGGCGACAATGCCGATCGCCTCGCCGAGGTCGGAGAACTTGCCGGTCGCGAGCATCTTGCCGTAGCAGGTCGAACACACCGCAGTGACGGTCTCGCACGTCAGCACCGAACGCACGCGCAACCGGTCGAAACCGGGGTCGTCGGCGAGCACCATCATGAGCTCGTCTTCGACCATCGTGTTGCGCGCCACGACGGAGCCGTCGGCGAGTGTGACGTCTTCGGCGAGGCACCGGCCGAGCAAGCTCGCTTCGAGGAACCGCCACGCTTCCGGACCGGGGTTGACGCCCTCGACCCAGATCCCGCGGCCGGTCTCGCAGTCTTCTTCGCGCACGATGAGTTCCTGCGCGACGTCGACGAGTCGACGCGTCAGGTAACCGGAGTCGGCGGTACGAAGCGCGGTGTCGGCCAGACCCTTACGGGCACCGTGGGTCGAGATGAAGTACTCGAGCACGGACAGGCCTTCACGGAAGTTCGACTTGATCGGGCGGGGAATGATCTCGCCCTTCGGGTTGGCCACGAGGCCACGCATGCCGGCGATCTGACGCACCTGCATGACGTTCCCTCGGGCGCCCGAGCCGATCATCATGTCGATCGGGTTGAACGGAGTCGACTGCATGAGATCCTGCATGGCCTTCGTCACCTGGTTGGTGGCGTCGGTCCAGATCTCGATTTCCTGCTGGCGGCGCTCGTCGTCGGTGATGATGCCGCGCTCGTACTGGCTCTCGACCTTGGCGGCCTCGCCCTCGAACTTCTCGAGCAGACCGGCCTTCTCGGGTGGCGTGGTGACGTCGGCGACCGAGATCGTGAGACCCGAACGCGTGGACCACTCGAACCCGAGGGCCTTGAGCCGGTCGAGGCTGTCGGCGACGACAGCCTTGTCGTAGGAAACGACCAGCTCACCGACAACCTCGGTGACGTCGCGCTTCTTCATCGGGCGGTCGACGAACGGGAAGTCGTCGGGGAACGCGGCGTTGAGCAAGAGGCGACCGAGGGTTGTCTCGACCATCACCTGCGTCGTGCCATTGGTGCCGTACACACGGAGCACGATGCTCTGCGGCGTGCCGTCCTCGAGCGGGCGCGGGAAGCGATCGGCGGGGAATTTGCCCACCGGCATGCGCACCTTGATCTTGGCGTGCAACGCGACGGTCTCGCCGTCGCCGCCGTAGCGCTCCTCGTACGCGGCGCGGGCTTCTTCGAGCGACGTGAACACGCGGCCCTGACCCTTGGCGTTTTCGAGGTCTTCGGTCATGTAGTAGTGACCGATGATCATGTCCTGGCTGGGCACCGCGATCGGGCGGCCCGACGCCGGCGACAAGATGTTGTGCGCGCTGAGCATGAGCAGGCGCGCCTCGGCCTGCGCCTCCGCGGAGAGCGGAAGGTGCACGGCCATCTGGTCACCGTCGAAGTCGGCGTTGAACGCCGCGCACACGAGCGGGTGGATCTGGATTGCCTTGCCCTCGACCAGCACCGGCTCGAACGCCTGGATACCCAACCGGTGCAGCGTTGGTGCACGGTTCAAGAAGACCGGGTGCTCCTTGATGACCTCTTCGAGCACGTCCCACACCTGCGGGCGGGCGCGTTCCACCATCCGCTTCGCGGACTTGATGTTCTGCGCGTACTCGAGGTCGACGAGCCGCTTCATGACGAAGGGCTTGAACAGTTCGAGCGCCATCTGCTTGGGCAGACCGCACTGGCGGAGCTGAAGCATCGGACCGACGACGATCACCGAACGGCCCGAGTAGTCGACGCGCTTGCCGAGCAGGTTCTGACGGAACCGGCCCTGCTTGCCCTTCAACATGTCGGAGAGCGACTTGAGCGCACGGTTCCCGGGGCCGGTGACCGGGCGCCCGCGGCGGCCGTTGTCGAACAGTGCGTCGACGGCCTCCTGCAGCATCCGCTTCTCGTTGTTGATGATGATCTCGGGAGCGCCGAGGTCGAGCAGGCGCTTCAGCCGGTTGTTCCGGTTGATCACACGGCGGTACAGGTCGTTGAGGTCGGAGGTCGCGAAGCGGCCACCATCGAGCTGCACCATCGGGCGCAGGTCGGGCGGGATGACCGGGATGACGTCGAGGATCATGCCCATCGGCGAGTTCGCGGCGCGACCGTCGTCGGGCTTGCGGTTGAACGCAGAGACGACCTTGAGGCGCTTGATGGCCTTCGCCTTGCGCTGGCCCTTCGACGTCGCGATCGTTTCCTTCAGGTCGATCTCGCACTGGGGCATGTCGAGACGCGACACGAGGTCCTTCACTGCTTCGGCACCCATGCCGCCCGCGAAGTACTCGTGGTAGCGGTCGACGAGCTCGCGCCACACGCGCTCGTCGTCGACGAGCTGCTTCGGCTTCAGCGCCTTCAGCGTGTCCCAGACGAGCTGGAGCTGACCGATCTCTTCCTCGGAACGGCTGCGGACCTCTTCGAAGTCCTTGTTCTTGGCCTTTTCGGCCCGCTCGAGTTCGTTCTTCTTCGCGCTACGACCTTCGAGCTCTTCGAGTTCCTTGATGTAGATGTCGTCGCGGTCGCGCAGCTTGACCTCGCGCTCGCGCTCGAGCTCGTCGATCTCGGCCCGCTTCTCGGCTTCGAGCGACGGCAGGTCCTTGTGCAAACGCTCCGTGTCGACCCACGTGATCAGGTGCGCGGCGAAGTAGATGACCTTCTCCAGCGACTTCGGCGCGATGTCGAGCAGGTAACCCAACCGCGACGGGACACCCTTGAAGTACCAGATGTGCGTGACCGGCGCGGCGAGCTGGATGTGGCCCATGCGCTCGCGGCGTACCTTCGAGCGTGTGACTTCGACGCCACAGCGCTCGCAGATGATGCCCTTGAAGCGCACCCGCTTGTACTTGCCGCAGTAGCACTCCCAGT
>JANNHK010000467.1:0-3673 GCA_031404355.1 Actinomycetes bacterium | reverse complement strand
AGTCGTGCGTCGTCGCGGTGGCGATCGCTGAGCTCGCGCCCGAGGCAGAGCCAGCCGGCCCGCTCCCCGCGCGTCGCGAACTCCCCAAGCAGCACCGTCTTGCCGGTCCCTCGGATGCCGGTCAGCGTCCAGTTCGCGTGCGGCGGGTGGGTCTCGCCCAGATAGCGCTCGAACTCGCCGAGGAGCGCGTCGCGGCCCGCGAGGTACGGCGGGGCGACACCGTTGCCTGGCCGGAACGGGTTGGCGAGCTGTTCGGTTCGAAGGCTGGGATCGAGTTGGGTCACATTGAGATCCCTTGATCGCGGTGTCGGCGGCAGGCCGAGGAACGTCTCAAGGGGCCCCGGTCCGATGTGCACCGGGGTCAGAGTGCTCGGGGCTTCCGTCGTCGTCAATGGACACTGTGTACGCTTCTGCGTACAGAGCCGGCCGATGACCGGCGTGAGCTAGCCCCTTGGTAACCGGCACGCTCCGTGTTGTCGCAGATTGACGCCGAACGTGTCGCTCCTCGACGGGGGCAACATTCCCCTTCTTCGCCGCGACGGCGACCATCACGGCCGACTCGAACCGCAGCAACGAACCGCCGGGCTGGTACTCGGCCGACAGCAACTAGACCGTCTCGGCCGGCTGCTCCTCAGATCAAACGATCGAGGAGCACGCCAGGGCGAATAGCGACCCACCACTCCAATCGAGCGGTCGAAGACCGGGCTGCGACTCTCCGCCGGGCCGATCCCGGCCGGGACTCCGCGTCATTCGGCGGCGCTACGAAGCGCGCAGGCATCAGCCTCGGAGGACGCGGTCCAGCACGTAGCGGCGCTCCTTCTCGTCGGGCACGGACTCGACGAGATCCGCCGCGATGCCATCGAGGACCCGGCGGCGGTCGGCGGGGATCCGCTCGGCCCGAGCCTGGCGAGCATGCTCCTCTGGTGTGATGCCGGTCGTCGCGAGCAGTCGCGCCCGACGAGGGACAGGCGACGCAGCGAGTTGTCCGCCCTTGTTCAGCCAGCCGAGGCGCTGTGCGCGCCCGAGCAGCGGTTCTGCCCCGGTGCCCGTCCAGTCGGACGCCGCCTTCTCGAGGGGTCGGCGCCGCTCGACAGGCGCACCACGGTCCATGAGCGGCGCGAGCTTCGACGAGTCGGCGTTCCAGGCGAGGACGCGCGCCACGTCATCGCGCTCGAGCTGGCACGAGATCAGGAAGTAGTCGTACTCCGCGTCAAGCCAGCGCTGGTGTCCCACCGCAGTCGTGTAGTCGTGCCACGCACCAGACTCCGCCATCTCAATGATCGAGTGGGTCAGTTCTGCGACCCGCTGGAGGTTCTGCACCTTCCCGGTGAAAGCGATCACCTCGCGCCCGTTCGCGTCCACGAGATCGTCGGTCACGTCACACGCCCCTCGGTGGCTTGATGTCCTTCTTCGCGCACAGTGTACGAATCGTCCGCTGTTCGTAGTCGAGGGCCCGCTCCAGCTTTGGGAGGTCCGCCTGCCCCCGGCCGCCCTTCCGAATGCCCGCTGCCGTGTTGGCTTCCGCGACGAAGACGCCGATCGGACTCGACCCGTTGTAGTGCCACCAGCCCTCGAGCCGCTTCATCGCGCCCTGAAGGAGCTTTGCCCGGTCCTCGATCGATGAGAAGGCGATGCGCTCCGTCACCGGGGGCGCAGCGGCCGGCTTTGGCACAGGCGTCGTGTGGCCCGTCCCGGCGATGAAGGCATCGAGCGCCGCCGCGTCGCTCGGGAGGCCGTCGAACGGCCTGTTGTCGAGGATGTCGCCGATGGTCCGCTTGGCAGCGACGAGGAAGCGAGCCGCGTATACCTCGGGGATCTGGATGCCGGCGAGCTCCTTCTCCATCTGCGCCACAACGTCGCCGGCGAGGTCATACCGCGTCCCATCGAGGTGCGGGACCGTGACGTTGGCATCGCCGGGCGTGACGCCCTCGACCGTGTACCGCGGCAGCAGGGGCTGCTGGCCGTCAGCACGCTCCGAGCGGTCGGTCGGCTGCTCCGCGTCGGTCTGGAAGACCTCCCGGACGAACGGCGCGAGGTAGGACGCGATCTTGTCGACAACGATGCCGACGTCGGGAACGACGATGGCGGCCGGCAGGATGCGGTGAGCGTCGCGTTCGTTCTTCGTGACACGCATCGCCCGGGCGACGACCTGCCGAACGTACAGCGTTGTCAGCTTGTTGCTGGCGTAGCCGACGACGACGATCTCCGGACAGTCGTAGCCCTCGCCTGCCATGTCGACCGTGCAGATCACTCCTGACCGGGGGGCCTTCTTGAAGCGCTCCAGGACATCGACAGCGTCCTTGTCGTCGGATACGGCGACCTCGGCGAGGGGCCTCAAGCCGCGCGCCTGCATCTGGCGGTTCACCTCGACCGCGAACTGACGAGCGTCCTCCTGCCGCGCCGCCACGATCAGCGCCTTCGCGTGCAGTCCATCGAGAGACCGTGAGGCGACCTCGAGCCGATGGAGCACGCTCTCGACGAACGCCTGCCGCCAGTCTGCGGACTCGGCGAGCGCGCCGATGGCGACCTTCGTGGCGGGCTCGTCGAGGTCGGCGAGGTTCGAGTCGACGGTCTGCAGCTTGGTGAGGTCCGAGATCTTGACCCGCGCATCGAGGCGGAACAGGTCTAGCGCCCGGAGCTCGCCCGCGAGGATCAGCCGCTCCGCCGGGACCTCGTAGTCGACCATCGACTCCAGGTTGCCCTCGGGCAACGTGCGGTATCGGACGGTCGAGATGCGCTCGGTTGGCTTCGATCGCCAGAGCGTTCCCGACATGTTGAGGACGCCTGCGACGTGGAGATCTCGGTCTACCGTGCCCGCGAACTCGGCGACACTCCGCGCCCACGCCGACTGCGATCCGCCGTCGGCGGGCTCACCGACGTGGTGCACCTCGTCGAGCACAAGGAGCGTCCGGGCGTCCGCGCCCGCAGCGATGCGCCGCTAGAGCTCCACGTTGTCGGCCGCGAGCAGGGCCGCGTAGGTCATGACCGTGCCGTGCTGGCCCCTCCGCTCCAGCGGGGCGTCGGGCTTGAGTTGGATGTGTCGCGCTGCGGCCAGGGCGCGAGACCACTGATCGACGAGGGTGCGCCTCGGCGTGAGCACGACCATCCGGTCAACGACGTCCGCCGCTCGCAGCGCCTCAAACACGAGAGCTGCAAACACGGTCTTGCCGGCCCCGGGGGCCGCGGAGACTGTCGCGGCGCCGTCTCCCCTGATGCGCGCGACGACCGGGTCAAGCGCTTCGAGCTGCCACTCGCGCGGCTGCGTGCGAGTGTCGGCAGCGTCAGTTGAGCCCTGCTCGTAGTTGCACCGAGTGCACCAGGCCTCAAGATTCTCGTCCACCTCTGGGCCGCCGTGGACGTGCGATCGCAGGTGCGCGACGTGGAACGTCTCGATGTTGATCTGGCGACCGCAGCCGTGCTGGCATATGCCGCCGGACTTCTCGAAGATGGCGGCCCGCCGAACCGCCGAAATGCGAACCCTGGGCGCCCCCGACTCCGTCAAAGCCCTCTCCCCCGACCGCACGAACGCAGGGTTCCATGATACGAAACGGCAGTGTCTTTGGAGCGAGCAGGCGCGTTCGGTGGATGCAGAAACCGCGTCAGCGTCGCGAAGTACTTGGAGTCCCGATGGCGCTCGATCACGACGGCAGCCTGCGCCCGCCCTGTGACAGCT
>JANNHK010000466.1:0-1668 GCA_031404355.1 Actinomycetes bacterium | reverse complement strand
GACGAGTTGCCGGCGGTGATACCGAAGCCCTCGATCTCGGGGTGCAGCACCTTCAGGCTCGCGAGCTTCTCGAGTGTCGTCTCCCGCCGCGGGTGCTCGTCGGTGTCGAACTTCTTCATCGTGCCGTCGCGCATCGGCACCTCGATCGGGAAGATCTCCTCGCCGAAGCGGCCTTCGTCGATAGCGCGGATCGCGTTCTGGTGGGTGTTGTACGCCCACTCGTCCATGTCGGCGCGCGTGATGCCGATCTTCGACGCGGTGTTGTGCCCGACGGTGATCGACATGTCGAACGCGGGTGCGTCGTCGGTGGCGGGGTGGCTGGGCGACATCCACGGCGCCATCTCGTCGCCGGGTAGTTGGCGCCTCATCGACGACGGTGAACTCGAGATCGACTCGGCGCCGCCGGCGATGACGACCTTGTCCATGCCGGCCATGATGCTGGCCGCCCCGCCCTGCACCGGCGCCATGCCCGACGCGCAATGCCGGTTGTACGCGAGGCCGGGGACCTCGATGAGGCCGAGTTCAATCGCGGCGTAGCGGGCGATGTCGCCACCGCCCTGGAGCACTTCACCCATCTGGAGGTCGTCGACATCGCCGCCGGGGACACCGGAACGCTTGAGCGCTTCCCCGGCCGCCCACTTCGCGAGGTCGAACGCGCTCACGTCGAGGAGCGTGCCCTTGCGCGCGGTGCCGATCGCGGTACGAGCGCCGGCAACGATGACGGCGTCACCCATGACATGTCCTTCCGCCAAGGAATACGGAGTTCGTGACGACATTACCTGACACGCGTGTCAGGGCGGCCTTGCGCAACCCGGGGCGGGCTCACATCATGGGGTGGTGACCGACGTGAGAGTGGGGGCGGAATCGACCAGCGCGACGCGCGATGCGCTGATCGGCAGCGCAGTCGAACTGTTCGCCCGTCAGGGCATTGCCGAGACACCGATCTCCGAGATCGAGGCGGCGGCCGGTGCCGCCACCGGCGCGTTCGGCGAACACTTCCCGAGTAAAGAAGCACTCCTGGTCGCGGCAGTCGAACGCCACGTCGAGATGATCGACCACGTTGCGGTGCTCATGGACGGTGCGGAGTTCGAAGTCGACCTCGAGACCGAGCTGGCGTTCCTCGCCCGGTGGGTGATCGCCGAGCACCGCCACGAAGAACCCCTACTCGCGATCCTCCAGCGCGACGGCGAACGCTTCCCCGAACTGCGCGAGCTCGTCGGCGACAAGATCGTCGAGCGCGGCTATCGCCAGGGCGAGGCGTGGCTGCGGCGCAAGATCGCGGCGGGCGGCTTCCCCGACTACGACGCGGAGGCGGTCATCGTCGTCGCGCTCGGTTCACTCGTCGCGTACGCCGCGCAGGAGAAGATGCTTGGCGCTCCCCCCCTCGGTGTCGACGAGGACCGCTTCGTCGCCACCTGGGTCGAAGCCTGGCTCCGCGTCGCGAGCACCGCCGAAGAAGAGCGCGCCGAGACCTGAGCTCCGTGGTCACGAATCCTCAGGAATGCCTGAGGATCGGTGACCACGACTTCACGAGCGGACGCGCGGTTCCGCTTCCGCGGTCGCGCGGACCGTCATGGGCTCACCCTGGACGAAGATGCCGAGCAGCGAGAACCGGACCTCGTCTTCGAGGGTGACGACGATACGGTCGCCGACGACCTCGATCTCGAC
>JANNHK010000465.1:0-14544 GCA_031404355.1 Actinomycetes bacterium | reverse complement strand
GACGCGGCATCGGCGACCCCGACGATCGCGGCCGCACCGCGGAGGGTCCGAGCGCTCATAGCCGGCGAACTCCGTCGATGGCTCCCTCGGAGTCGGTCGAGGGGCCTTCGGCAGGCGGGACCTCACCTCGTCCGCACAGGTTCAGAAACTCCACAATGTGCGCACTGAAGGCCGCGTCGTGCATCGCGGTCAAATGATCACCTCTGACGATACGGGAGGTGCCGCGAGGGAGCGCGGCGGCGAGTTCGTCGGGGTTCTTCGCGATGGTGTCGCCGTCGCCGACGAGTACGAGCGCAGGCACGGTGATCTTGGTGAGGTCGGGCCGTTCCGCGCGCGGCGCCTGTTGGATCGCGGCGAGCGCGAAGCGATCGGCGCCCATCCGATCGGCGAACCGGCGAAAGGCACGGGCCACCGGATTCGTCACCGACCTCGGTTCGTCGGCGAGGAGCCCTTCGGCAAGTTGGCGCCGGCTCGTGACCCCCCGGCCTTCGACCAACGACGCGCCGACACCACCGAACACCACCGACCGCGTCCGTGGTTCGACCGGCACCAGCCGCGTCGCGACGAGCGCGCCCATCGAATACCCCACGATGTCGACCTCGTCGACACCGAGATGGTCGAGCAAGGCCTGCGCGTCGCGCGGCATTGCGTCGGGCGCATACGCCGCCGGGTCGTGCGGCTTCCCCGACTCGCCGTGCCCCCGCGCGTCGTAGGCGATCGCGCGGTGCCCGGCGTGCACCAGCGCGACGACGACGCCGGGCGCGACCCAGTTCACCTTGTGGTCGCCGGCGAAGCCGTGCAGGAGCAACACGGCCGGTCCGTCACCCTCGACGACGTACGCGATGTCGGTGCCGTCGAACGAGGCCAGGCGCTGCATGCGATGATTCTGCATGCCCAGTGAACGAACCGTCCAAGACGCCGACGGACTCACGAGCGTCGTCTTCCACTGGCCGGCCGCGATACCCCAGGCCACGGTGCAGATTCTCCACGGTTGGTGTGAGCACGCGCTCCGCTACGACCACCTCGCGACGCAGCTCGCGGCGGCCGGGTTCACCGTCTACGCCGACGACCACCGGGGCCACGGGCAAACCGGCGTGCGGTCCGGAACCCTCGGCGATCTGGGCCCGCGGGGCATGACGGGCGTTGTCGACGCCGTGCACGCGGTCAGCGCAACGATCCGCGCCGAGGAGCCAGGGCGCCCGTTTTTCGTGCTCGGGCACAGCTGGGGTTCGTTCATCCTCCAGGAGTATCTGCGCCGGTGGGGCGGCGAGATCGACGGCGCGCTGCTCACCGGCACCACCCGTCCCGGCCCGAACGCCGCGATCGACGCGGCGGTCGCCGACGCGCCCGCGCCGCGCACCGCGTACGACTGGCTGAGCCGCGACGACGCCGAGGTCGACGCGTACATCGCCGACCCGCTCTGTGGCTTCGAGATCATGGCCGACGTCCCCGCGTCCGAGCTGTTCACGTTGCTCGAAGGCGACGACTCGCACATCCCGACGTCGCTGCCCGTGTTCATCTTCAACGGTGCCGACGACCCGGTCGGCGGCGAGACGGGCGGCCGGCGGCTCTTCGAGCACTATCAGGCGCTCGGGATGACCGACGTCTCGTTTCGCTCGTACCCGGGTGCACGCCACGAGTTGTGCAACGAGACGAACCGCGACGAAGTCGTCACAGACGTCTTGGAGTGGCTCTCAGACCACCTGTAGTTCGGGCGCGGCCGCGGGCTCGACGGCGATCCCGCGTGCCGTAGCAGTCCGCCGCGCCGCGTGCGCGCCCCACGCGGCCGCGCCGAGTGCGGCGACGCCGCCGACCGCGAGCCCGACGCGCGCGCCGAACGCTTCGCTGATGACACCGAGGATCGGTCCGCCGATGGGCGTGCTGCCGAGGAACACGATCGCCTGGAGCGCGAGCACGCGGCCCCGCATCTCAGGTGCCGCGCGGAGCTGCACGATCGACGTGGTCGCGACCATGAACCCGATGCTCGACCACCCGACCGCAATTCCTATCGGATACGCGAGCGCGAGCCACGGGGTGGCGGCGAGCAGCAACATCGATACGCCGAACGCCGCGCTCGCGACGACGACCTCACGAATGCCGGCGGCCGAGCGCCGCGCCGTCGAGAGCGCACCGAAGAACGAACCGACGCTGATGACGGAGAACAGCCACGTGAACGTCGTGCCGTCGCCGTCGAACGTCCGCGTGACGAACAGCGGCATGACCACCTGGAAGTTGAACGCGAGCGTGCCGATGACCGCCATCATCACGAGCGGGATCCACAACTCGGGCACCCGGCGCACGTAGGCGAACCCGTCGCGCACCTGCCGCTTGCCCCGCTCGGTGACCGGCCCGGGTCGTAACTCGGCCGTGCGCATGAGCAGGAGCGCACCGATCACGGCCAGATACGAGAAGCCGTCGATCGCGAAGCACCAGGCGTAGCCGACGGTGCCGATGAGTAGGCCGGCGAGGGCCGGGCCGACGACACGGGCGCCGGTCATGAGCGCGCTGTTCAGGCTCACCGCGTTGTTGACGTCGCCTGCTTCGACCATCTCGACCACGAACGATCGGCGGGCCGGGTTGTCGAACGCGAACGCGACGCCGCCCAACGCCGCCAGCGCGTAGATCGCGACCAGTGGCGGGTCGTCCATGAGCGCGAGCACCGCCAGCAGGAACGACTGCACCATCGCGAACGCCTGCACGACGATCAGCAGGCGTCGCTTGTTCGAACGGTCCGCCACCAGCCCCGCCCACGCGCCGAGCAGAAGCGTCGGGCCCCATTGGCACGCCGCGAGGAACCCGACCGCGACACCGCTGCCCGTGAGGTGGAACACGAGCAACGTCTGGGCGATCATCGTCAACCAGTTGCCCACCTGCGAAATGAACTGACCGAAGAAGAACAGGCGGAAGTTGCGGACGTGCAGCGACTGGAACGTGTCGCGCGTCAGGCCGCGGAGGCGCGTCACGGCGCCACCCGCGCCTTCGCGATGGTGAGCTGCTCGAGCACGTCGAGCGCGTCGGCGACGCGGGCGAGTTCGTCGGGCGAGAGATCGCCGAGCTGAGTCGCGAGCCACGCAGTGCGCCGGGCGCGACTCGCGTCGAGCCACCGGCGGCCTTTGGCGGTCGTGCGCACACGGGACACGCGACCGTCCTGCTCGTCGCGCGTACGCTCGACGAAGCCCCGCTCCTCGAGCGCGCCGACGACCTTGGTGATCGTGGGCGGTGTCACCTGTTCCTGGCGGGCGAGTTCGCCCAACGTCATCTCGCCCTCGCGCTCGATCACGGCCAGGGCCGTGAGCAACGCGGGCGCGACCCCGCTGTCGTCCTGCTGGCGCAGCAGCCGCGCGAGCCGGAACACCGAGTACCGCAATCGGCCCGCGACGGCGATCGGGTCGCGGGGGTCGGGAGACAGTACGGGCACGCTCCCGAGGATACCAGATATTTAGTGTGGCTAACTAATGAATCTCATCCCGCCTATTGCGTGACGATCTCGAACGAGTCGACGAAGGCGTCGAAGGCGTCGATGTTCTCGGCTTCGCTGCTGAGGACGACGAGATACACCCGCTGGCCGGAGACGATGACGCGGTACTTCGCGATCATCTCTTGGTCGGCGCCTTCGTCGTCGTAGCGAATCGTAAAGTCGCGCGCGGGGAGGAAGCCGTAGGTCGTCTCGGTGTCGTCGAGCAGGGCGGCGTCGTACGTGTCGACCGCGACGTCGACGTAACCTTGCAACGTCGCGGCGGCGTCGAGCTGGAGCTCGGGCGGGTAGTCGTTGTAACCGGCCTCGAAGACGTTGAGACGGCCGACGCGCGCCGTCGCGGCGTGAAGGTTGACGCTGACGCTCTCGCCTTCGAGCGGTTGCACGGAGTCCTCGCTGCGCGGCTCCTCGGGGAACTCGATCGTGAACGAACCGTCGGGCGCGGTGTACGCGAACGTCTCCGTTGTGCCTTCGGAGAAGTCGTCGACTGCTTCGGCGGCGTCCTTGTCGTCCTCGGACTGCACGAACGCGAGCACGACGGCGACGCCCACCACGCCGAAGACCAACACACCGAGCACGATGAACACGATCGCGACCGCCGAACGCTGCTTCTTGGGCGGCGGCCCGTAGGCAGGTCCCCATGCCGGCGGGGGGCCAGGTTGCGCAGCCCACTCGGCCGGCCCCGGCGTCTGTGCCGGCGGTGGTTCGCCCCACGACACTTCCTGCGGTGGCGGACCCGGCGGCGGCGGCCCCTGCGGCGGCGGCCCCTGGCCCGGCGGCGCCATGGGCGGCGGCGGAACCGATGCGCCGCATCCGGCGCACAGCGACATCCGGCCGACGGTCACGACTCCGGCTTCCTTGCCACACCGCTCGCACACCGCCATGCCTTCCCCCACTCCGTGGCGTCGCAGTTGAAGGGTAGCGGCCGCGCCCCTCGACCCGTTCCAGTAAGACTGTCTTCGTGCGCCCCGATCAGGCTCTGGTCCGTGTCCGCAAGATCTGTACGGCGCTGCCCGAGACCACGGAGCGCCTCAGCCACGGCGCACCGACCTGGTTCGTGCGGGCCAAGTTGACGTTCGTGATGTTCCTCGACGACCATCACGGCAACGGACGCCTCGCGCTCTGGGTCGCGGCGCCGTCCGGGGTGCAGGGCACGCTGGTCGACGAGGAACCCGACCGGTTCTTCGTGCCGCCGTATGTGGGTGGTCGGGGTTGGTTGGGTGTGCGCCTCGACCGGGCCGTCGACTGGGACGAGATCGCGCAGATCGCGCAGGACGCGTACCGCGTCGTCGCGCCGAAGACGCTTGTCGCTCAGCTCGATGCTCTGTAGGCCTCGCCGCGGGGCGAGAGCTTGTAGCCGACCTCGAGGCTGATCGTCAGGCCGAGGTTCTTCAGCTTCCGCACGTCGGTCTTGAACGGCTGCGTCTCCCGCCCGAATGTTTCGGCGAGGTCGCCCGCGCGGCGGCCGGGGTGCTGCGCGATGGCGTCGAGCACGGCGGCGGTCCACGGGCCGTGCGTGCTCGCCCGGTCGAGGCGCGCGAGGCGCGCTGCTATGTCGGCGACGTCGTCGGGCGTGAGCGCGCCGCTACCGGCGAGTTCGGTACGCGGGTCGGGTTCGGTGACGAGATGGAACTGGATGCGGAACAGCGTCAGCCCCGGTTCGTCGCGCAGGTCGGCCCGGAGCGCGTCCGCGGACGCGTACCCCGAGCGCTTGGCTTCACGGTCGGTGACCGAGACCGGTTCGACCTCGGCGACCTGCTCGACCTCGAGCATCCCGGCCGCGGTGCGGTAGCGCCGGCCCGCGAGCACCTGCTGACGTTTCCAGCGCCGGAAGGTCAGGGTGATGGAGCCGTCGCGGATTCCCGGCCAGAAGGATTGGCGAAACAGCATCGCCGGGGCACGATAGAGGCATGAGTGAGACGTTTCATGCCGACAGTCGCCACTGGCAGGACCGGTTCGACACGCGCCGGATCGCCGACCGTATCGACGAGTTGCTCGTCGTCGAGACGATCGACGCGCACGCGAAGACGTTCATCGAGTCGCGCGACATGTTCTTCCTCGCGACCTGCGACGCCGCCGGTCATCCGCAGTGCACGTACAAGGGCGGACACCCCGGTTTCGTGCGCGTCGTCGACGACCGCACGCTCGCGTTCCCGTCGTACGACGGCAACGGCATGTACCTGTCGCTCGGCAACATCCGTTCCCAGCCGCACGTGGGCATGTTGTTCGTCGACTTCGAGTCGCCCAACCGGTTGCGTGTCAACGGTGTGGCAACGGCCGACGCGGACGACGAGTTGCTCGCCACGTTCCCCGGCGCCCAACTCGTCGTGCGCGTGCACACCACGCAGGTCTTCCCGAACTGCAACCGCTACATCCACAAGATGAAGTTGGAAGAGCGCAGCAAGTTCGTGCCCAGCGCGGAGGCGGACGTTCCCGTCCCCGACTGGAAACGCATGACCTGGGCCCAGGAGTACCTCCCGGAGAACGACCCGGCGCGAGCAGAAGACCCGATTTAGCTCGCGCTCGGGCCGTCGAGCGACGGCGGGCGGTCCGTGCGAACGACGGCCCGAGCAACCGCGTTGGCACGGGGCGCCACGGGCCAACGCGGTAGAAGTACCGCCCAGTCTCGCCAGATTTGGCCGCAAGTCAAGCCTTGTGTCCGGCCCGACCGTTCTGGGTGACTCGACCGGTGTCGCCCGGCGGGGTCAGGGCGTAGCCCTCGGTGACCCAGCCGGTGACGCCGCCGAGCATTTCCTTTACTTGGTAACCGAGGGCGGCGAGGCGGGCCGCGGCTTTGGTCGCGGCGTTGCAGTGCGGGCCCCAGCAGTAGGTCGCGAGGACGTGGTCACGCGGGAGTTCGGCCGCGGTCGCGGCGGTGATGGTGGCGTGCGGGAGGTTGCGGGCGCCGGGGATGTGGCCGGACGCGAAGGCCTCGGGCGAGCGGGCGTCGAGTACGACGAAGCCCCCGGCGCCGGCTTCGAGGTCGGCGTAGACGTCGGAACAGTCGGTCTCGTAGGCGAGGCGGGCGGCGAAGTGCGCCGCCGCGTCGTGCGGGTCAGCCGCGGGGAAGGCGAGGACGCGGGCGGTCACGAGGACCCGGCCGTCGTGGTGGGGGCAGTAGGCATCGAACATGCCGACATCGTCCGCGGTCGGGACCGGCTCGGCGAGTGGCAGGAATGCCGTTGGCCGCTAAGATTCTGCCAATGGCTCGTCACCTCGTTGCCGCCACCATCGTTCCCGGCGCCCACGCGTTCGAACTCGCAGTCGCGTGCGAGGTGTTCGGGCTCGACCGCAGCGAACTCGGCGTCGACTGGTACGACTTTCGCGTGTGCGCGGTCGACCCGCCGGTCGATCTCGGCGGCTTCACGCTCGACACGCCCTACGGCATGGACGACCTCGCCGACGCCGACACGGTGATCGTGCCCGCGTGTCCGCCCGACGCGGGTCCGCCCGCGGTGTTGGTCGACGCGCTGCGCGCCGCGTACGAGCGCGGTGCGCGCATCGTGTCGTACTGCAGTGGCGCGTTCGCGCTCGCGGCGGCGGGCATTCTCGACGACCGGCCCTCGACGACGCACTGGATGTACTCCGAACGGCTCGCGCGCGAGTACCCACTGATCAAGGTTCGTCCCGATGTCCTCTACGTCGACGACGGGCAAGTCCTCACGTCGGCCGGGACGTCGGCGGCGATCGACGTGTCGTTGCACATCGTGCGCTGCGACTACGGCACGGAGATCGCGAACGCGGTCGCGCGGCGCATGGTCATTCCGCCGCACCGTGACGGCGGCCAGGCCCAGTTCGTCGACCAACCGGTCCCCACGCGCGACGAGGCCTACGCGCTCGGGCCGACCCTCGACTGGGTCGTCGATCATCTCAGCGAGTGCATCACGGTCGAAGACATGGCCGCGCACGCGTTGATGTCGTCGCGCACGTTCGTGCGGCGGTTTCGCGCCGCGACGGGGACGACGCCGCTGCGGTGGCTGCTCCAGCAGCGCATCGCGCACGCCCGCCGCCTGCTCGAGGACACCGACATACCGATCGAGCAGGTCGCACAGGCCTGCGGGTTCGGCACAGGTGCCGGTCTCCGCATGCACTTCCAGCGGTCGGTGTCGACGACGCCGACGACGTATCGCCGGACGTTCCGGGACCGGCCCGATCGCGCGGGCGTAGATTCCTCGTCGTGATGCCGTCGTCGCTGCGAGGCCGGCTGCTCGTGGCGACCCCACCCCTCGTCGACCCGAACTTCGACCGCACCGTGGTGCTCGTCCTCGAACACGGGCCGGACGACGGCGCGATCGGGATCGTGTTGAACCGCCCCACCGGCATCGACCTCGACGACGCACTCCCCGACTGGGAACGACTCGCATCGGAACCGGCCGTCGTGTTCGGCGGCGGACCGGTCGCACCCGAAGCGGTGATCGCGCTCGCCCGCGCCGACGACACCGACGCGTTCGACGGCTGGGTGCAGGTACTCGACGACCTGGGCACCGTCGACGTCGGCCGCGACCCAACCGCGCTGGCGCTGGCAGAGTTCCGCGTGTTCACCGGCTACGCCGGCTGGGGTCCCGGCCAACTCGAAGGCGAGATCGAGAAGGGCGCGTGGTTCGTAGTCCGCGCGACCCCCGCCGACGCCTTCGCACCCGACCCCGACGACCTCTGGCGCGCCGTGCTCCGCCGCCAGCGCGGCCGCCTGGCAATGTTTGCCTACTGCCCCGAGGATGCGTCGGTGAACTAAGCCACAAATCCTTTACCTGGGCGGCCCAAGTCGGTACTACTGGTGTGAACGCGCCGGTGGTTGCGGCGCGGTCACGAGGTCGGGGGGCAGCGTGGGGCACGCACGGCACGGGTCCGTCGGCTCCCAGGCGCGCGGGTTCACGCGCCGCCTGACGACGCTCGCAATCGCGGTCGCGTTGATCGCGCCGCCGACGGTGCTCGCGAGTTCTGAGCCCGCGGGCGCGGATCCAGATACGCAGACGTTCGTAGCAGTCGGCGCGCACTCCTGGACGGTGCCGCCGGGGGTGAACGAGATCGCCGTTGATGTGTTCGGCGCCCAGGGCGGCAACGCGTCGTGGGGCGGTCTGGGTGGTCGGGCGCAGGCGACGCTGGCGGTCACTCCGGGTCAGGTGTTGCAGGTCAATGTCGGTGGTACGGGCGCGAACCCGATTGGTGGATTCAACGGTGGCGGTAGTCCGGGGTCCACGAGGGGCGGCGGCGGCGCGTCCGATATTCGCTCCGGTGCGAACGGGTTGGCCGATCGGTTGATCGTCGCCGGGGGTGGCGGCGGCGCGGGCCAGGCTGCGACTGCGGTCTCGGGCATGGGCGGCGCCGGTGGCGGGCCGGCCGGTGGGGGTGGTCAGGGCGCGTGTGTCGCGGGAGCAGGCGGCGCGACCCAAGCTGTTGCGGGCGCGGCGAGTGGCGACGGCGCCGCCGGTGCAAGTGGCCTGGGGGGTAACAGCGGTTACAGCGCTGGGCTCGCCGGCGGTGGCGGGGGTGGCGGTTTCTTCGGAGGCGGTGGCGGTGGGAGCTGCGCGTCGTCGTCCGGTTCGGGCGGTGGTGGCGGTTCGAGTTGGGCACACGCGTCGGCAACGAGCGTTTCGTATCAACCGGGCGTACGGCAGGGCAACGGTGTCGTCTCGATCAGTTGGCCGCCGACGATTCCAGGTCCGGTGACTCCCGGATCGGATTCGGTGACGTTTGATCGGACGGGTGACGCGCAGTGGTGGACCGTTCCGGCGGGCGTGAACGCGATTGCGGTGGATGCGTTCGGTGCGCAGGGTGGTGACGTGTCGTGGGGTGGGTTGGGCGGTCGGGTGCAGGCGACATTGGCGGTCACGCCGGGTCAGGTGTTGCAGGTCAACGTGGGCGGTTCGCCAACAGGGTCTGATGGCGGATTCAACGGTGGCGGCGGCGGCGGCCCGAGTGCGAATGGTGGCGGCGGCGCGTCTGACATTCGAGTTGGCGGCGTAACGCTCGCGGACCGAATCGTTGTCGCCGCCGGTGGCGGCGGCGCGGGTGACGACGCGACGTCGGTGATGGGTCCCGGTGGCGCCGGTGGCGGACTGATCGGCACGACTGGTCAACCCGGCGAGGAGTCGTGCGCGGCCGCAGGTGCGGGAGGCACACAAACCGCAGGCGGTGCCGGCGGCAATGGTGGCGGCGGAAGTCCCGGACTCCCTGGCGTGTCGGCAATCGGTGGAGCGGGCTCGTTTCATGGCCTTGCCGCTGCAGGTGGTGGCGGCGGCGGATTCTTCGGCGGTGGGGGCGGCGGAGCCGGCTGCGGCTCTCTCGGAGACGGCGGCGGCGGCGGCGGCGGATCCAGCTGGGTCAAACCCGAACTCGCGACGGGTGTCGTGTTGTCTCAGGGGGTCCAGCGCGCACACGGGGTCGTGACGGTCAGTTGGCCGCCGACGATTCCAGAGCCGGTGACGCCGACACCGGGGTCGGTGCCGTTCGCGAACACCGACGACGCGCAGTGGTGGACAGTGCCCGCGGGCGTGAACGCGATCGCGGTCGATGTCTTCGGCGCGCAGGGTGGTGACGTGTCGTGGGGTGGGTTGGGCGGGCGGGTGCAGGCGACATTGGCGGTCACGCCGGGTCAGGTGTTGCAGGTCAACGTGGGCGGTTCGCCAACAGGGTCTGATGGCGGATTCAACGGTGGCGGCGCTGCCAAAGGCCCGAGTGCAGAGGGTGGCGGCGGCGCCTCGGACATTCGGGTTGGCGGAGTCACGCTCGCGGACCGCATCATCGTCGCCGCCGGCGGCGGCGGCGCGGGTGACGACGCGACGTCCGTGCAGGGCGGCGGTGGCGCCGGTGGCGGACTGATCGGCACGACCGGTCAGCCCGGCGCCGGGTCGTGCGCGGCCGCAGGTGCGGGAGGCACACAAACCGCCGGCGGTGCCGGCGGCAACGGCGTCGGCGGAAGTCCCGGACTCCCGGGCGTGTCGGCAATCGGCGGAGCCGGCGCAATTTTTGGCCTTGCCTATGCAGGCGGTGGCGGCGGCGGCTACTTCGGCGGCGGTGGCGGCGGAGCCGGCTGCGACTCTCTCGGAGCCGGCGGCGGCGGCGGCGGCGGATCCAGCTGGGTGAAGCCGGAGCTTGCGTATGAAGGTTCGACGACCGCGGGCGTGAGGAGCGGGCATGGACACGTCACGATCAGTTGGCCGCCGCCGTTCGATGTTGCCTCGACGTTCGGTGCGGACAGTTACGGCGAGTACCGCAATGGTGTGCATATCGGGTCGGGGAACTTTGTCGACATGACGACCGATGTCGAGATCGCGACAGTCGGTCCCGACTTGAAGGTCGAGCGCACGTACAACAGTCTCGATCCTCGCGTCGGGATCTTCGGGCGGGGGTGGTCGACGCAGTACGACGTGAGTTCGTTCGTCGACCCGAATACGGCGACGGCGGTGATCGTGTATCCCGACGGCCGCAACGAAAAGCACGTGCTGCAGGCGGACGGTTCGTGGAAGGCGCCGCTCGGGTATGTCTCGAAGCTGGAACCGATTGTGGGTGGCGGCTGGAAGGTCACGCACAAGGACAAGTCGGTCTACGCGTTCTCCGCGCTGGGCCGCCTGGCGAGCATCACTGACCGGTACGGCCGGGCGCTCACCCTGACGTATGACGGGTCGGAGCATCTCGACGTCGTGACCGATGTCGCGAGTGGGCGGTTCCTCGCGTTCGACTTCACCGGGAACACGGTGACGTCGGTGACGACGAACTCGGTGACCGGCCCCGGATACTCGGGTCAGCAGGTGTGGAACTACGGCTACTCCGGTGCACTGTTGACCGCGGCGTGCGACGCGCGAACGCACTGCACGACGTACGCGTACACGTCCGACCGCCTGACCGCGATCACACGCGCCGAGGGCAACACCACGCGTGTCGAGTACAACGCGACGACGGGCAAGGTGAACTGGTCCGAGAACGGTGAAGGTGATCGCGCGACGTTCGTCTACGGCGGCGGCGTCACGTCAATCACCGACGGGCGCGGGTTCCCGACGTTGATCTTCTACGACCATCTGTCGCGCACGACTCGTATCACCGAGGTCGACGCCACTAGCACGGTGTACGAGTACGACGCGAACGGGTTCCGCAGCGCGGTCGTCGACGCGCTCGGGCATCGGGCGACGATGGCGTACGACGCGCGCGGCAACCTCCTGTCGCAAACGAATGCGGAGGGTGAGACGACGTGGTTCGAGTACACGGGCGACGATCTGGTTGCCACGCGCGACGGCCGCTCGTCGGGGCCGACCGACAACACCTACAAGACGACGTCGACGTACAACGGCCAGGGTGATCTCAAGACTTCGAAGTCCCCCCCAACGGCCGAATACCCGAGCGGCATCACGTCGGAGACGACGTACACGGCCGGAACGGAGAACTTCGGCGGCGGTGTCGTCCCACCCGGGCTCGTGCGCACGCAATCGCCCGGCAAGGGCACGACCTGGTTCGAGTACGACAGCAAGGGCGACCTCACGAAGCGCACCGACCCGACTGGTCTGGTCACGACCTACGTCAGAGACGGGTTCGGGCGCGCGCTGAGCGAGACGAAGACGTGGACGGGTGGGTCGGCCGCCACGACCATGGCGTACGACCAGGTCGGGAACCTTCTCACCGACACCGGTCCGGGCGTGGCCGACACGACGGTGACACCCAACGCCACCCGGACGCGCAAGACCACAAGCGTCTGGGACAAGAACAACAACCTGCTGACGACGACCGTGGCCGATGTCGGCGGTGCCGCGAACCCGATGGCCGCGCGTACGACGACGAACGTCTACGACGACGCCGATCGCCTGGTGCAGACGACCGATCCGCTCGGTGGCGTCACGAGTCGCGAGTACGACGCGAATGGCAACGTCACGCGCGTGACCGACGCGCGCGGCAGCGTCATCGAGACGGTGTACGACGCGCTCGACCGCAAGACCGAGCTGCGGCTCCGTGACTTTGTCGACGATCCGATTGGTGGTTCGTCGCCGCGGCTCATGGTGACGGCGCGTTGGGAGTACGACGCGGCGGGCCGCACGGTTGTCGAGAAGCGGCCCCAACCGGGTACTGGTGCCCGGCCCGGACAGGTCAGTCCTTCGGTCGCCATGTCGGAGCGGCGCACCGAGTACGACAACGCGGACCGGGTCACGAAGGTGACGCTGAAGAACTTCGACAACCGGGCCGGCGTCACACCGCCGACGCGCGACATCGTGCTCGCGCAGTACACCTACGACGATGCCGGGAACCGGGTCACGGAGGCGACCGGGAACGGTGTGCGGGTGACGACGTCGACGTACGACGCGGCCGGCCGGGTGCAGTCGACGAGTACGCCGGTGGACGGCGCGGCCCGGGTCGTCGAGTTCGACTACGACCAGCTCGGCAACGCGACCCGGACGACGGTCAAGAACTCGTTCGGTGTCATCGTGGCCGAAACGCGTGCGTTGTTCAACGACGGCGGCGTCACGACGGCGCAGACGGTCGAGAACGGCACACCGGATCTGGTGACGACGTTCACGCCCGATCAGCGCGGTTTGCCGATGTCGGTGACGGACGCGCGCGGCAACAAGACCGACTTCACGTACACGGTGACGGGGCTGCAGCAAACGATCACCGCCCCGCAGGTCCAGGTCGAAGAAGGTGGCAGCAACCCGGTCAACGCGCGTCCGGTCACGCGCTACGGCTACGACGCGGCCGGTAACCGCGTCGGCACCGTCGACGCGCGCGGGAACGTCACGAAGGTGAAGTACGACAGGCTCGACCGTCAGGTCGAGATCCAGCACCCGTCGTACACGCCGCCCGGGGGGCCGGCGCTGAACCCGGTGGAGAAGTTCGAGTACGACGCGGTCGGCAACCTGATCGAACGGACGGACCGGCGCGGTTACGAGACCGACTTCGAGTTCGACATGGCGAACCGGGTCGTGCGCCAACTCGATCCCGCGGTCGGCACGGCGGCACAGGGCGAGTCGACGTTCGCGTACGACGACGCGGGGAACAAGGTCGAGTTGGTCGACCCGACCGGCGCCAAGACGACGTACACGCACGACGATCTCGGCCGGGTGCGTACGCAGACGGCGGTGGTGCGCCAGGCCGCGCCCGCCGGGAACTTCACGTCGACGTTCGATTACGACGACCTCGGCAACAACACGGTCGTGTATGACCCGACCGGTGTGGTGAACGTCTCGGTGTTCAATGCTGCGTCGGAACGCACCCAGCACATCGACGCGATGTGGAAGATCACCGCATTCGCGTACGACGCAGCCGGACGCCAGACCGCTCAGACGGATCCGCTGAACCGTAGTGTCGTGACCGGCTACGACCTGGCGGGCCGGGCGACGAGTGTCGCGTACCGTTCGGGCGGTCCGGCGGGCACGGTGCTCGCGACGGAGTGGTCGAAGTACGACGCGAACGGGAACCTGATCGAGCAGCGCTCGGCGCGGTCGTCGGGTCCCACCGACAACAAGTATTTGCGGTCCTATGTCTACGACGCGGGGAACCGGTTGACGTCGATGTCGGAACCGGACAACACGACCGGGACCGGGAAGTTCGTCACGCAGTACGGCTACAACGCGCCAGGTCAGGTGACCCGCGTGCAGGACGAACGCGGCGCGACGGCTGCGACCAAGTTCTCCTACAACCCGTGGGGATTGCGGTCCAAGACGGTCGAGCCGTCAACACCGGGCCAAACGACGCTCGCAACCAGAACATATGAGACCGCGTACGACGCGGCCGGGCTCCCCGATGCCGAGACCCAGCCCGGCGCAACGATCAACTACACGTTCGACGAGTTGGGTCGCCTCACCCAGGAACACGGCTCCGGTGCCGGCCTCGCGACAGCGACCCGCACGTTCGGATACGACCGCGCGGGGCGGCGCACGAGTGTGAACCACCCCGACGGGCCGATCACGTTCGGATACGACGACCGCGGCCTGTTGCTCACGGCGAGCGTGCCGAACACGGCCACGGTCGCGTCGAGTTTCTTATACGACCCCGCCGGGCGCATGACCGCGCGTGCCGACGCAGCCGGAACCACGACGTACGAGTACGACACCCGCGGCGACTTGTGGAAGGTGTCTGATCCGCTGACC
>JANNHK010000464.1:0-4522 GCA_031404355.1 Actinomycetes bacterium | reverse complement strand
CAAGAAGCCCAGATCCTGCGGCTCGCGCACCGCGGCGTCGCACCCGCGACCCTCGACGACGTGCAGCGCGTCGCGTCACCGCAGGACCTCATCGACGTGCGCGCGCTCGTCGACGCGACGACGGTCAGTGAACCCGTCATCAAGTACGTCGTCGCCCTCGTCCGTAAGACGAGGGAATTGCCCAGCGTCTCGCTCGGAGCCAGCCCCCGCGCGGCCGTGCACCTCCTAGCCGCCGCCAAGGCCGCGGCGCGCCTGTCGGGCCGCGCGTTCGTCACACCCGACGACGTCGTAACCGTTGCGCCGTCGGTGTTCCGTCACCGCATCCAACTCCGACCCGAAGCGGAACTCGAGCGCTACACCCCGGACGACGCGGTTCGCACCGCAATCGGCGCGGTTCCGATCCCCCGATGAGCCCGACCTCGCGCACCGCGCTCGCCGCGCTCGTCATCGCGTGCACGGCCCTGTTTCTTCCTGCCGCGTTCGTGTACGCCGCGTTCCTCGCGCTCGCGGTCGCGACCGTGGCCGACGCGCTGATGGCACGGCGTGCGCTCGACATGACCCGCAGCGTGCCCCGCGTGGTCGCGCGCGGCGTGAGCGTCCCCTTGACCGTCGCCCTCGACGGGGACGCGACGGACCGGGCCTGGGTTCGCCAAGCCAACGCTCCCGACCTGGAAGTGCAACCGGCGACATCGGCGGCTGGTCTCGACGCGCGCCTCGTCGCGACCCGGCGCGGGTTGCTCACGCTCCCACCCGTTGCCGCGCGCCGCGTCGGCCCGCTCGGACTCGGCGCGGCGACGTTCACCGGCGCCGAACCCGCCGAGGTGCTCTCGTATCCCGATGTCGTCGCCGCGCAACGCATCGTCATCGCGTTGCGGCGCGGCCGGTTCCGTGAACCCGGTCGCCGCACGCGCGGCCCGCTCGGGCTCGGCACCGAGTTCGAGTCGATCCGCGACTACCTGCCCGACGACGACATGCGGCAGATCAACTGGCGCGCGACGGCGCGTATGGGCCGACCGATGGCGAACCAGTATCGGCTGGAACAGGACCGCGACATCACGTGCCTGCTCGACGCAGGTCGCCTGATGGGCGCGCCCCTCGGTTCGATGACACGTGTCGACGCCGCGGTCGACGCGATCACCGCCGTCGCGCTCGTTGCCGACGAGGTGGGTGATCGCTGTGGCGTCGTCGTGTTCGATTCCGAGATCCGGAGGCGGGTGAGTCCCCGCCGCGGTGGCGGGCGCACGGTGGTGCAGGCCATTCTCGACATCGAGCCCACGACGGTGGACAGCGACTATGACCTCGCGTTCCGGTCGGTGGGTTCGTCGAAGCGCGGGCTGGTCATCGTGTGCACCGATCTCGTCGACGATGCCGCGGCCCGATCGCTGCTCGCCGCGGTACCCGTGCTCGCGCGCCGGCACGCCGTCGTCGTCGCGTCGGTGCTCGACCCCGATCTCGAGGCCGCCGTGCGTCGCGACCCGGTGACCGCCCGCGACGTGTACGCGTCGGCAGTTGCGCACGACGTCCTCGACGCACGGGTCGGCGTGCGCACCGCGCTGCAACGCTCGGGCGCGACGGTGATCGAGGCCAAGCCCGGACAACTCGGCGAGGCGTGCGTCGCCGCGTACCTGAGGCTCAAGGCTCGAGCGCGTCTGTAACGGGTTCGGGGCGCTTCCGACCGAGGATGAACACTGCGCCCCAGTACAAGATGCCGAGCCCGAACCCGACCGCGAGGACGACCCCGAGGGAAGAGCCCGACGGCGTGATGAAACCTTCGACCAGTCCCGCGATGAACAGGCAGAACGCGGTGCCCAGCACCATCTCGGTCGCGGCCCGGGCTTCCTCCCGCAGCGCGACGCCGCGCGGACGGGTACCGGGGTCGATGATCGCCCAACCCATACGCATTCCGGCTGCGCCCGCGACGACGATCAGGCTCAGTTCGAGGACACCGTGCGCGGTGACCTGTTGGAACATGGCGGGCCCGTTCCCCGCTCCGATGCCGAGACCCATGACCGCGCCGATGATCAAGCCGTTGTAGAGCAGCAGCAAGACGGCACCGAGGCCGAGCAGCACTCCTCCGGCGAGCGCCAAGATCGCGACCCGGATGTTGTTCGTGAAGATCTGGCTCGCGAACCCGGCCTGCTGCTCGACCGAAACGCCCCAGTCCTCGCCCCGCGTGCGCGGCTCGGTGACGTACTGGAAATCCTCAGGCACGACCGCGACCGCCGCGCTCGGATCGCGCCACGCCCAGTAGCCGCCGAGCAGTGCGGGTCCGAAGAAACACACGGCGGCGATCGCGAGCATCACGCCGCGTTCGCGAACGCGGCGCCAGTAGCCGTGGGTCACGAAATCGCGCAACGACAGACTGCGCCCCACCGAGTGGTACACCGCCGATCGCGCGGTGCGTACGAGTTGTTCGAGACGCGCGATCAACGGATGCCCTGGGTACGCGCGCCGGGCGATGGCCAGGTCGGCCGACGTGGCCCGGTAGCTGCGCCCGAGGCGGCGTACGTCGAGTGCGCCCAAACGGCGCGCGGGCCGGCTGCCACCCCGCTGGACGAGCTGGTCGAGCTCGTTCCACACCGGTGATCGCTGCGCGATGAACTCGTCTACGGTACTCACGTGCACCTCGACGAACGAGTCACGATCGCCACGCCCGAAGGCCTCACGATCGAACTCGTCCTTGCCGGACTCGGGTCACGGTTCCTCGCCTGCATGCTCGACACGCTGATCCAAGTGCTCGCCATCATCGCGCTGTCGTTCGCCACCATCGTGCCGACCGGTGGCGAGGCGAGCGGTGTCGGCATCGCCGTCATCTCTATCGGCACGTTCCTGATGTTCTTCGGGTACGACATCGCGTTCGAGACGCTCAACCACGGCCGGACACCGGGCAAGATGGCGGCGGGGATCCGCGTGATCGACCTCGGCGGTAACCCGATCGGCTTCGTGCAGAGCTCGGTCCGCAACCTCTTGCGTATCGCCGACTTCCTGCCGGTGTTCTACATGGTCGGGTCCATCTCGATCATCGTCACCAGCCGCGACCAACGGCTGGGCGACCTCGCGGCGGGAACCGTGGTCATGCGCGAGAAGTTCACGGGCGACAAGGCGACTCGGCACATGATTGCGCCCGTCACGGTCCCGGTCGCGCAGGTGATGGCATGGGACGTCAGCGCCATCGACCCGGAGGAACTGCGGTTGATCCGACACTTCCTCGAACGGCGCCTCGCGATGCCGTGGCCGGTCCGCACGTACTTCGGCGTCGAGATCGTGCAACGCATCTGGCCCAAAGTCGTCGGCGCACCCAACCAGGTACACCCCGAGTACCTGCTCGAAGGCATCGTCGTCGCAAAGCAGTCGCGCACGTGAACGTCAACCAGCGCGTCACGTTCGGGCGCGAGCTGCGCTACATCGCCGGCGGCATGATCGCCGTCGCCGCGGTCTGGCCGTTCTTGCCGTTGCACCCGCCGGGTGTGTGCCCGCTGCGTACGACGACGGGCATCCCGTGCCCGTTCTGCGGTATGACGCGTGCGGTCGTCGCCGCGGTACAAGGCGACTTCGCCGACTCGCTCCGCTTCAATCCGTTGGGTATCGCAATCCTGCTCGCCGCGATCGCAGTACTCGTGCGCCCCCAGCTCCTGCGAATCCGAATACCCGTGTGGCCGCTGGTGATCGTCGGCGCGCTGTTGTGGGGCTACAACGTGGCGCTCAACCCCACGTTCACCTAAGCGTCGACTTCGCGCCGGCCTTCGAGCGCGCGCCCGAGCGTGACCTCGTCGGCGTACTCGAGGTCGCCGCCGACCGGGAGCCCGCTCGCAAGGCGGGTCACCGTGATGGCGAGCGGCTTGAGCAAGCGCGCGAGGTACATCGCAGTGGCTTCACCTTCGATGTTCGGGTTCGTCGCGAGGATGACCTCGGTGATCTCCTCGACCGTCACGCGGGCGAGCAGTTCCTTGACGCGTAGCTGCTCGGGGCCGATGCCCTCGATCGGTGAGATGGCGCCCTGGAGTACGTGGTACCGGCCGCGGAATTCGTTCGTACGCTCGACGGCGGTGATGTCGCGCGGTTCCTCGACGACACACACGACATGGTGGTCGCGCCGTTCGTCGCGGCAGAATCCGCAGAACTCGCCTTCGGCGAAGTTGTAACAGCGCCGGCACCACGAGACCCGTTCCTTCGCGTCGACGATCGCCGCCGCGAGCCGCTTCGCGTCCTGCGGGTCGACCTTCAACAGGTGATACGCAATGCGTTGCGCCGACTTCGGGCCGATACCCGGGAGTCGCCCGAGTTCGTCGATGAGGGCCTGCACCGGGCCTTCGTAGAGTGCCACGCTCTACTCGCGAGGACGTTCGTCGAGCACCTCGGCACCGAAATCGGAGACCAAGCGTGCGACCGAATCGGTCGGCGGTGCGTCGTCGGCGTCGACGGCATCGACGAGTTCGTCGAGGTCGACGGCCGCCTCGCCCCGGTCGGCGTCGTGGTCGTCCGGCTCGGGCCGCAGTGCCCCCGGCGCGTCGAAGTCGTGCGC
>JANNHK010000463.1:0-2579 GCA_031404355.1 Actinomycetes bacterium | reverse complement strand
TCTTGAGCGAGCCGCCGGAACGGGAAGCCGATCATGCGTTCGGCTCCGGCGCCGGCCATGCGCAACGGCAGCCGGAACTCGACCGCGAGTTCGAGGTACACGTCGAAGAACTCGGCCCGGAGTTGCAGCGTGCCCATGTGACTGTCGAGATGCGACGCGTCGAAGCCCCAGTAGATCGCCCGCTCGATCTGCGTGCGGCACTCCTTGCGCACTTCCTCGATGTCGGCGTGGTCCCAGACGTCGTCGAGGGTGCGCGGGAACCCGCCGTCGCCGTCGAGGAGGCTGGGGGAGCGGGTGGTGGGCCCCCACCGGTACCGCTCCCACTCCGCGTTCAGCGTGAGATGCACGCCGACGTCTTCGCCGCGGTACATCGCCGCCGCGTCGCGCGCCCACGGGCACGGCACCATCAACGTGGCGCTGGTCGCCATGCCGTCGCGCAGGGCGTGGTAGACGGCGACGTTGGCAGACCGCGACGAACCGAGATCGTCGCAGTTCACGATCAACAACCGGGCGTCGGGGGGATACCCCAACCGTTCGACCAGCGCTGTCATGACCGCACGCTACGCACTACGAGGGCGGTTGGGCGAGTGCCGTTTGTACTTCGTGGGCGATCCGGCGCAACCGCCGCCCGCGCATCGCTTCGAGTTCGACGATCGTGCCGCCGACGACGAGCGCGAGACCGGTGAGGAATCCGTGGCGCACCGCGCTGACCTGCGCGATGCGGTGCAGCGGCATGGCGCCCGCGAGCCCGGTGACCCGCCCGAGGAACGGCGACTTGCCCCACACGAGGAGACGGGTGTCGGTGATGCCGACGATCATGTCGGGTCCGGCGGTTGGGAAGCCGACCGCTTCTGCGGCCTGTTGCCAGACTTCGAACCGGTCGTAGCGCGCCCGCACCGAACTGCCCTTGACGACGTTCTTCGTGGTCATCGTCGTCACGCCCGCGCGGAAGCTCACCGAAGCCGTCGCGCGCAGACGTTCGCCGGGTTCGAGACCGTCGAGCTCTCTCACACGCGTTCGAGCACCGTCCCGGTGCCGAGTCCGCCGCCGCAGCACATCGTGACGAGCGCGTATCGGCCCTCGGTGCGTTCCAGTTCGTGCAGTGCGGACACGACCAGCCGCGCACCGGTCGCCCCGACCGGGTGACCGATCGCGATGGCGCCGCCGTTCGGGTTGACGCGGGCCATGTCGGGCTTCAGCTCGCGTTCCCACGCGAGCACGACCGACGCGAACGCCTCGTTGATCTCGATCGTGTCGAAGTCGTCCATGGTCAACCCGGTGCGTTCGAGCATGCGTCGGGTCGCGTCGATGGGGCCCGTGAGCATCAGGACCGGGTCGGTGCCGACAAGGCACTGGTCGACGATGCGGGCGCGCGGGCGCAGCCCGAGTTCCTTGGCCTTCGCGGCCGTCATCAGCAGTACAGCGGCAGCGCCGTCGGTGATCTGCGACGACGAGCCGGCCGTGTGCACGCCGTCTTCACGCGCGACCGGCTTCAGCTTCGCGAGCGCCTCGAGCGACGTCTCGCGCAGGCCTTCGTCGCGGGTGACACCCGCGATTTCGAGCACTTCGCGCTCGTAACGGCCTTCCTTCCACGCCTGCTGCGCCCGCTCTTGCGACTCGAGTCCGAACTGGTCGGTGTCGGCCCGGGTGATGCCCCACTTGTCGGCGATGCGCTCCGCGCCCTCGAACTGCGACGTCAACTCGTAGCGGTCCTTGTACGAGTTGGTCGTGGGCCGGCCGAAATCGCCGCGCACCGACGAACCGAGCGGGACCCGGCTCATCGACTCGATGCCGCACGCGAGCGCGACGTCGACCACGCCCGCCTTCACGAGCGCAGTCGCGAGATGCGTCGCCTGCTGCGACGATCCGCACTGACTGTCGACGCTCGTCGCCGCGACTTCGAGCGGCAGGCCCGCCGCGAGCCAGGCACCGCGTGCGATGTTGAACGTCTGCTCGCCGACTTGGCTGACGCAGCCGCCGACCACTTGGCCGACTTGCAGCGGATCGATGCCCGCGCGTTCGACGGCGGCGCGCTGGACCGCGCCCAGCAGGTCGACGGGGTGTACGTCTTTCAGGCCGCCGTTGCGCTTGCCGAGAGGCGAGCGGACGGCTTCGACGATGACGACATCGTTGTCCCCGAGAGGTGAGTTGGGAGGTGACATGGCGTGATGCTAGGCCGGTGCCGGAATTCCAATGCCAGAATGGTGGTCATGCGCCGCCTCCTCGCCCTGCTCGCCGTATCGATGCTCGTCCTGGGAGCGTGCAACAGCGACGACGACGATGACGACGCGGCCGAGACCACCACGACCCGCGCCGCCGAGGGCGCCTCGACCACGACGGCCGCCGACAGCCCGACCACGACCGTTTCGGTGACGACGACGACCGCCGCATGCGACCCGGGGTCGGCCCCGAGCGCGGCGGTGACAGGAGGCGACGCATCGACGGCCGGCTTGCTCGCCGAAGTGGTGATCGACGTCGCCGAGTGTGCCGACATCATCCGCTTCGAGTTCACCACTGCCGTCCCGGGGTACTCGATCGACTATCAACCCGGACCGATCGTGGCCGACGGGTCGGGCGAC
>JANNHK010000462.1:0-2844 GCA_031404355.1 Actinomycetes bacterium | reverse complement strand
ACTATGACTCCCTTCGTTCCCGCTCGAGGGGCCTACGGCCGGCGGAGCTCCACTGAGTCCGCACGGTCACGTTCTCCCTTCGAGCACACATACGAGGTTTTGTTGTAGGCACGGACCCGACGACGCGTGGCCCAGTGCCTTGCCCTTGCCGTGCTTCATCACTTGGTTCGCGGCTTCGCCGATGCGGGCGAGTCCGGTGACCATCATCGGGTTGCCGACGACGGCGCCACCCGACGGGTTGATCGCGACGTCGGCGCCCAACCCGAGCGCGTCGGCGAGGACCAACTCCTCGTGCGAGCACACTGCTGCGAGTTCGGCCACTTCGACTCCCGCCGCGCCTGCCTTCTCGCCCGCGAGCTTCGCCGAGGGCGACACGGAGAGGTCGCGCACGCCCGGGTAGTGCGGGTCGACACGATGGTCGATGCCCGAGATCCACGCCGGCCGGTCGCACACGGCGCGGGCCCGGTCGCCCGCGACCATCACGATCGCGGCGGCGCCGTCGGTCGGTGGGCCGATGTCGTGCTCGCGCAGCACGCCGACGAGAGGGTCCTTGGCGAGCAGGTCGTCGACTGTGTAGTCGCCCGAGATCGTCGCGTACGGGTTCGCCTTCGCGGCTCGGCGCCGTTCGACCACGATCTCGGCGAGGTCGCGTTCCGTCTTGCCGGTGCGTTCCAACACGGCGTCGGCCTGCAACGCGGCGAGCGACACGTAGTCGGTGCCCAGTGGCGCCAGGTAGTAGGGGTCGAATTGGAACAGCAGCGTCTCGCGCAGGTCGTGACTGAGTGCCGCCCGCCCCGACGAGAACACGAGCGCGACGTCGACGTCGCCGTGCTGCAAGCGCACCCACGCCTCGAACAGTGCCCACGCGCCGTCCATTTCGACGTGCGACTCCGAGATCGGCGGCCACGCGCCCGCCGCTTCGAGCATCGACACGAAGGTGAAGGTGCCGCCGGTGAGGTAGTCGGCGCTGCCGGAGCAGGTGAAGCCGACATCCTTGCGGGTAAGGCCGACGTTCCCGAGTGCCTCGGTGATCGTCGGGATCAACATCATCGTCTCGGTCTGCCCCGGCGGCTGGTCGAGCGGCGCCTGGGCGAACGACACGATTGCAATGTCACGCATCGTCTTCTCCTCTCACACTCGCCATCCCGATCACAACAATCACAAGATGTGCTCGCCGTACTCTTCGACCGGTGCGTCGGGCTCGCCGGTCAACTTCCAGCCGGTGATCGCGCTGCCGAGACCGAAGCCGCGTGCCGCGCCCTCCGGGCTCGCCGACCGTTCCGATTCGGGCAGCCACACCGCTTCGACGCGCATCCCCGTGTGGACCTCGTCGATCGGGATGCCGTCGAGGCGTTGCATCGAGATGGTGGAGTCGGTGCCCGCGAGCAGGATCGTCGCCTGCACGTAGTCGTCGTGCTCCTCCTGGCCCGGGTACTGCAACGGCGTGATCACCGAGAACGTGGTGACGATGCCGCGGGGCTCGACCTCGACCTCGTGGGCCTCGGTCGTCTCGATGACGCACAACGGGCAGTAGCCGCGGGCCGGGACGTAGACCTTGCCGCACTCCGGGCACTTGTGGCCGACCACGCGTCCCTCGCTGAGTTGTTTCGCCGACTCGATCGAGAGCAACGACGGCGCGGGCAGCTTGTACTCGACCTTGGTGTGATGCGACATGAACTGCACGGGTTCAGCCGTCATACCTAGGACTCCGGCTCAAAGCAGGCGATGTCGTTGATGTGCCCGACCCGCTCGTCGGCCCAGCGGATCTGCACCCGCATGCCGTTCGAGATCTGGTCGGGTGACGCCGCGTCAAGGGCGTGCACGAGCGCGGTGTCGGCGCCGTCGAGGCGTACCAGCGCCCACGCGAAGGGCCGGTCGAGCGGATGCGTGCGCATCGGCTCGGCGACCCAGGCAAAGCGCTCCACCACCCCGGCGGAGGCGACCTCGACCAGCTCGGCAATGTCCTCGCCGGTGTCGGGGTCGTATTCGAGGGGCGGGACGAGCACCCGGCCACCGGCGGTCTTGGCGCCGATGACCTGCTGGTCACGTAATCCGGCGAGGAAGGCACCGATGACGGGGCCGACACTGCGCCGGTAGGGGAATTCGAGCGTCCATGTAGCCACGGTGGGGATTCGATCAGAGGACCGTGTCGTTGGGCAAGACGGGGTAGAACGTGTTTCACTTAGGCCGTGGCTTGGAACATCGCGGATCTCATCGAACACGCCGTCGACGCCGTCCCCGATCGGGTGGCACTGATCGTCGGTGACCGCGAGGAGACGTACGCCCTGCTCGACGAGCGGGCCAACCGCCTTGCCCACCATTTTGCCGCCAACGGGGTGAAGCCCGGCGACCACGTCGGCATCTACGGACTCAACAGCCACGAGTTCGTGGAGACGATCCTCGCCGCGTACAAGATGCGCGCGGTTCCCATCAACGTGAACTACCGCTACGTCGAAGCCGAACTGCGGTACTTGTTCGACAACGCCGACCTGGTCGCGATCGTGCACGACGCGGAGTACTCCGACCGCATCGCCGCGGTGCGCGACGCACTGCCGCTGTTGGCGCACCAGCTCGAGATCGGTCCCGACTACGAGGCGGCGATCGCCGCGCAGTCACCCGAGCGCGACTTCCCCGAGCGCAGCGACGACGACATCTACATCCTCTACACGGGCGGCACGACCGGCATGCCCAAGGGTGTGGTGTGGCGCCAGGAAGACGTGCTGCGCGTGCTCGGCGGCGGCATCGACTTCAACACCGGCGAATACATCGAGGACGAGTACCGGTTCTCGACTCAGGCGCCGGCCGGGCAAGACGGTCGAGGAGCAGGTCGTGGGCTACCGCCTC
>JANNHK010000461.1:0-3555 GCA_031404355.1 Actinomycetes bacterium | reverse complement strand
AGCGCATTCCCGAGAGGCGCAGTGCTTCCTGGTAGAAGGGGTCGGATTGCTCCAGTTGGGCGGGTTCGTCGAAGCCCTGCAAGATCCCGTCGTGCACGACCATGATGCGATCGCACACGGTCAGGGTCGAAAGCCGGTGCGCAATGATGAAGGCCGTGTGATGCGCGCCGAGTCCCGCGATCGTTTCCCGCAGGAGCGCCTCGGAGCGCGCATCGAGCGCGCTCGTGGGTTCGTCGAGCACGATCAACTCGGGATCGCCGACGAGCGCGCGCGCGATACAGACGCGCTGGCGTTGACCCCCGGAGAGTTCGCCGCCGCGCTCGCCCACAGGCGTGTCGTATCCGTCCGGCCAGGACATGATGTCTTCGTGGAGGTGCGCCCGAGTCGCCGCACTCGCGATTGATGCATCGCTGACGTCGTCCCGGAAGAACCGGATGTTGTCCGCGACGGTCCCGGCGAAGAGGCGATTCTCCTGGGGTACGAAGGTCACGTGCCGGTACCAATCTCCGAGATCAAGTTCGCGCACGTCTCGCCCGTCGGCCAGCACGCGTCCCGTGGTCGGTTCGCGCAGGCGCAGGATCATCTGTACGAGCGTCGACTTCCCGGCACCCGACGGTCCGACGATCCCGATGACCTCGCCGGAGGAGACGCTGAACGAGACGTCGCGCAACACGGGCTGGCCGGGCACGTACTCGAAGGAGACATGTTCGAAGGCCACCTCTCCGACGCTCCGTATGGGATCACCGCCCGAGGCGAGCGCGGCGGAGGCGTAACGGAGCTCTTCGAGTTGGAGCGTTTCGAAGTAGGGCACGTTCTCGTGCAGGCCCTGCAGTGTGGCCTGCACGGCCTGGCCGTAGGTCAGCGCACGGAGCATCAGGAGCACCACCGCACCGAGAGACGCCAGCCCGGAAGATCCGAGGTTGTACGCGACCCCGATCGCCCCCACGATGACGAGCATCGCGCCACCCTGGTATACGCCGGTCGAGAGTGCGGTCAAGAACTTCGTGCCGTACAACCGGCGGCACACGATGTCGTTCAGCCGGTCGAGGCGGTCGCCGACCTGGCGCTCCACGTCGAAGACGCGCACCTCCTGCGTCGTGGCGGCGAGCTCGGTCAGGCTGGTCGCGAACGCGAAGTTGGCTTCGGCCGCCGACCTCGATCGCCGGCGCACCATTCCGCGCAGCGGACGGATGCCCAGGCTGATCAGTCCCGCCGCGAGGGAGACAGCGATCGCGGCGGGGGCATCCACGACGAGCGCAATCAAGAGGAGCGCGGCGAGGTTGAACGCGGCCACGGTACCGAGCGAGAGCGCCAATACCGCAGTCGACACGTTCCCCGCGTACGTGGTGAGCAACTCCTGGAGGCGGCCTTCGCGCTCGGAGGCCTGCAGTGCCCATTCCGCGCGCAGGAACAGCCGTACCAACGACGACCGAGTGCTGCGAAGCACGGCGGCAAAGGCCGCCGAGGCGAGATGCGCCTGCAGTGCCTGCAGCGCAAGGCGCAGCAACACGCACGCGATTGCCACTCCGATGACGGCCGGCACGGCGAGCGTTCCCGAGACCGGCCCCACCCCCACGGAGATGCTCGAGGCGTCCGTTGTCAGGGCAAGCGCGAGGCGCGCAATGAGCACGAGCACGACGGCTTCGGCGACTCCGCCGATCGCCGCCGTCACCGCCAATGCGGCGAGGTGCCGACGCTGCGGTCGGAGAAAGGGCATCAACAACCGCGCGAGTGAATGCTCGTCGTTCGTCTGGCGCCCGTCGGCGTCGCGGTCGTGCAACACGCCCAGTTGTCGACCCTGCATCATCGAGAGTGTAGGGCAGGTCGCTACGCTGCCCCCCAGCGCGAGCGGCCGAGCACGATCGCATCACACGCACCACGAACAACAAACGAGTTCAGTCACGAACCGAGGTTGACGACGCGTGAACCATGCGAGTATGAGGGACGAGATGAGCGTGGACCCTTCGCTCGACACGGGCAGCGCAACTCCCGTTGTCGCCGCTCGCCCTCTCCGGTTCGCGCTGATGGTTCCGGGGCCGGTGCTCGCGGCATGGCAACGCGAGGCGATCGTCAAGCTGGTCGAGTCGGGTGTTGCTTCGCTCGAGTTGATGATCGTCGACGGTCGCGAGCGCCTCCCGGCCACCGGGACGCGCCGGATCGTTGACATGGTTCGCCGCGACAAGGCCGCGTGGCACCTCTACAACAACGTGTGGGTGGCGCGCCGATCGCAGGCCACTCGCGGCGTCGACTGCGCGGCGCTGTTCGAAGGAGTGCCGACGCTCACCTGTCGCCCGGAGCGCGTCGGAAGATTCTCGGAACACTTCTCCGACGAAGACGTTGCCGCGGTGCACGGCTACGATCTCGACTTCATCCTGCGCTTCGCGTTCGGCATCATTCGCGGGCCGATTCTCGACGCGGCCCGCTTCGGCGTATGGTCGTTCCACCACGACGACGAAGGCCGCTACCGGGGTAGCCCACCGTCGTTCTGGGAGGTCGCGAGCGGGGATCCGGTGACGGGCGTGCTGTTCCAGCGCTTGACCGACCGCCTCGACGCGGGCGTCGTGCTCAAGAAGGGGTGGTTCGCCTCCGTTCGGCACTCCTATCCCCGCAACCGCGACCGGACGCTGTTCGGAAGCGCCGATTTCCCGGCGCTGGTCGCCCGCGCGGTACACGCAGGAATTGCCGATCCCGTCGCACTCCCTGCCGCGACGACAGGCGCGCCGATCTACAAGAATCCTTCGAACCGCGAGTTCGCGCGCTTCCTCGTCGGAAACGCGCGGCGCCTCGTGCGTTCCCAGGTCGAAGGAGTCGTACGGGCCGACAAGTGGGGTGTCGGTCTCGCCGCCGCCGACGTCACGCGCCCGCCCTTCCGCCTCGACACCGACAAGGTGCACTGGCTCCCGGAACTCAGGCGCCACGGCTACCTCGCCGATCCTTTCCTCGCGGTGCGCGACGGCCGCACTGCGATACTGCTCGAGGACTTCGACTACCGCAGCAATCGCGGCGTCATCAGCGCCATCGAGATCGATCCCGCGACGTTGGCCATGGGTGCAGTTCACACGGGAGTGATCGATCCCGGCGTTCACACGTCGTACCCGTTCCTGATCGAGGTCGACGGCGAGCTGTTTTGCGTGCCCGAGACCGGCCAGGCCGCTGAAGTCGGCGTGTGGCGCTGCGTCGATTTTCCTGCCCGGTGGGAGCGGCGCGCGACGCTCCTCGACGGCGTCGCGCTCGTCGATCCGACGGTTTCCCCCCGCGCCGGTCGCTGGTGGCTCATGGGCGCGCTCCGCGGTCCGGACGTCAATACGAAGCTCCACCTGTGGCATTCCGAGTCCTTCTTCGGCCCCTACGTTCCCCACGTCGCGAATCCCGTGAAGGTCGACGTCCGGTCGAGCCGGCCCGCGGGCAGCCCGTTCGAAGTCGACGGTGTGCTGTACCGCCCGGCGCAGGATTGTTCGACGGCATACGGCGGCGCACTGGCGATCAATCGGATCGATCGGCTGACCGAAACGGAGTTCGCCGAGACGACGATCCGGCGCATCGAACCCCGAGGTC
>JANNHK010000460.1:0-1962 GCA_031404355.1 Actinomycetes bacterium | reverse complement strand
TCGCTGTCGACGTACGCGGTGTAGAGCTTCATCAGGATGTCGACCGCGCCGTCGGTGGCCTTCGGGTTGAGCTTGGCGGCCTCGACCCACGCGCGGCACTGCGGTTCGGTCAGGCCGACGACCGGATCGACGTGAATGCGGGCGATCGCGTCGGGGCTGTCGACCGCGACCTGCTCGATCTCGATCCCGCCCTGCGCGGAGAGCATGCCCATGTGCTTCTTCGCCCCGCGGTCGAGCGTGAACGACGCGTAGTACTCCTCGGCGATGTCCGAAGCGTGCTCGACCCAGACCACCTTCACGAGGTGGCCCTTGATGTCCATGCCGAGGATGCTGCCGGCGTGCGTGCGGGCTTCGTCGGCGTTGTTGGCGAGCTTGATGCCGCCCGGGTTGCCCCGCCCACCGACCTGGACCTGCGCCTTCACGACGACGGGGTACCCGACCCGGTCGGCGGCGGCGACTGCGTCGTCGACGGTGGTGACGGCTTCACCCGCGGAAACGGGGATGCCGTAACGCGCGAAGAGTTGCTTGCCTTGGTATTCGAAGAGGTCCACGGGCGTGAAACCTACGTGGCGGGCTCGGCCTCGCGCGAGTCGAGCGCCGATTCGAGCCAGCCCGTGATGTCGGCCAGGGGTGCGCCCGGCGTGAAGATCGCGGCGACACCCCGCTCCTTCAGCATGGTGATGTCTTCCGCGGGGATGATGCCGCCCGCGAAGACCAGCACGTCGGCCAGGCCCCGCTCCCGTAAGGAGTCGACGATCTTGGGCACCAGGGTCATGTGGGCGCCGGACAGCAGCGAGAGCCCGACCGCGTCGGCGTCCTCCTGGAGGGCCGCCTCCGCCACCTGATCGGGCGTCTGGAAGAGGCCGGTGTAGACAACCTCGAAGCCGGCATCTCGAAGCGCCCGGGCGATGACTTTCGCCCCGCGATCGTGCCCGTCGAGGCCGGGTTTGGCGATGACGACCCGGTAGCGTCGCTGCATCCCGCCACGCTATCGGGAGCCGAACGGTTGAGGACGAGCCGCCAACGCGCCGGCGACATCAAGCTCATCATCAGCGCAACCGTCGCGGTGCTCCTCGCCGGCGGCCTGATCGCGGTCGGCTTGCTCGTGGCGACCAGCGACAGCGGCGCCGAGTGCGGCAGCATCGCCGCGGGCGAAGCCGACGACGTGCTCGACCGGCTCGAGGCGGGCCCGTTCTACCTGAGCGGCGGCGGCGAGTGCAGCTTCTGGCTGGCGCTCGACGACGGCGAGGTCGTGGCGTACCGGGTCCGCCAGCCGCAAGGCTGCACCCTCGACCAGCGGCTGCGTGAGTTCGTCTGCAACGGCGAGCCCGTCGACACCGCGGAGTTGTCGCAGTACCCCGTGCGGATCGTCACGAGAGACGAGGTCGACGTCTACGTCGTCGACCTCGACCCGCTGCCGGATACGACGACTTCGGCCTAGACCCGTTCCAACGGCGCCCAGGCGAGGAGGAGGATCTTCTCTCCCGCGTCTCGGAAGTTGACTCTCGCTTCGGCTTTGTCGCCGGTGCCTTCGATGTTCACGATGACGCCTTCGCCGAACTTGTCGTGGCGGACGTCGTCGCCGATCTTCAGGCCGATCTGCTCGGCACCGCGCGCACCCGGGGTTGTCGGGGGGCTCATCTGCCCCTCGCGGCGCATGGCCGCGGCGACAACGGAACCGCGGTGGGCGCCGAGGCCACGGCCGCGCTTCTCTTCCGCGCCGACGGCCATGATCAGCTCCTCGGGGATCTCGTCGAGGAAACGGCTCGGCGGCCGGTAGTCGGTGGTGCCGAACAGCATGCGGCTCCACGCGTGGCACAGGTACAGGCGGTCCTCGGCGCGAGTGATGCCGACGTAACAGAGGCGGCGTTCTTCTTCGAGTTCGTCGGGGTCGCCCCGGCTGCGAATGTGCGGGAAGACGCCGTCTTCCATGCCGATGAGGAACACGACCGGGTACTCGAG
>JANNHK010000459.1:0-1713 GCA_031404355.1 Actinomycetes bacterium | reverse complement strand
GCGGCCTGGATCGCGTTGAGTCCGATGCCGCCGCACCCGATCACGGCGACGGTGTCGCCGGGGCGGACCTTGGCCGTGTGCAACACCGCGCCGACGCCGGTCGTGACGCCGCACCCGATGAGCGCGGCTTTGTCGAGCGGCATGTCGGGCCTGATCTTCACGAGGTAGTTCTCGTGCACGAGTTACTGTTCGGCGAAACTCGACAGGTCGAAGAACTGGTAGATCGGTGTGTCGCCGCGCTGCAGCCGCGCCGGACGGGTGGGGTCGGCCGCGAGACCCGCCTTGTCGCAGAGGTTGGGGCGCCCCGACAGGCAGTAGCCGCACACGCCGCAGAAGCCACTGATGCACGAGATCACGTGATCGCCCGGCTTCAGGTAGGTCACCTGCGCGCCGACCGCTTCGACGACACCGGCCGACTCGTGGCCGAGCACCGCAGGGGTCGGGTAGGGGTACTTGCCCTCCATGAAGTGGAGGTCGGAGTGACACAGTCCCGCCGCGGCCGTACGCACCAACACGTCGTGCGGACCGGGCGAGCCGATCTGCACGTCGTCGATCACGAGCTCGCCGGGAATGTGTTCGAGAACGGCAGCTTTCATGGCTTCGACCCTAACGAGTTGCCCCGCGCCGTGAAACTCGGAAGGTCGGAAGTGCCCGCTCGTCGTCAGACAGTGAGGTACTCGACCGCCGCGACGACGTTGTCGGCGATCGGTTGGACGCTGTCGAGGATCAGATGGTCGCGGGTCCACGGCTCGGTCTCTGTGCGCCGTTGCACGATGGTCTCCCACGTCGGTTCGGGAAACGGGCCGAGGTCACGGCGCCGACCGGCCAGCCGAGCGCGGTGCGCGTCCTCGTCGCTGCACACGACGTCGATCGCACGTGCCGCAACGCCGGCCTGTTCGGCGGCCGCCCACCAGATCTGTCGGCCGACTTCCAGATAGTTCGCCGCGTCGGCAACGACCGACATCCCGAGCGACAACTGGTGTGCCGCGACTGTCGCGCCGACCTTGTACGCCGCGAGACCGGTCTCAAAGGACTGCGGCAGGCCGGATCGCAGCATCGCCGTCTCGATCGGGTCGACCGTCGTTCTCGATCCACGCGGCGACACCGGATAACTCGTCGTCCGACCAGTAACCGAGTGCCTGGCCGATGCCGAGTTCGAGCGCCTCCGGGAGATGCTCGCGGATCATCTCTTCGGCGAGGTTCGTCCATGGCTGCGCGAAGCCGGCGCACGGAAAAGTCTCCAGCTCCGCTCGGTGCGCAGGTCCGAGTTCGCCGATCAAGCTCGGTCAGCTACTTCGCGCGACGCGCTCTCGCTTCGGCTTCGGCGCGCTCGATCACCTTCCGACGCTCGGGGGTCATGTCGAGCGGAACGAAGGCCCCAATGTCGTCGGGCGCCTCTACTCGTTCGCTCTTGTCGGCGCCGCGCGGGGGCGTGGGGTTGGTGCGGGGACGGGGCATGACCGGATCATGCTCCCGAGCGATTCGCGACATCTCATGTGCGGTGGACGTGCGGTGGACGTGCGGTGGACGTGTCACGGCCTCGATGGTCGACGGGGATGCGAGTCGCTGACCTGCGCCTTCACGAGTCGGGGTGCCGGGATTTGAACCCGGGGCCTCAGCGTCCCGAACGCTGCGCGCTAACCAAGCTGCGCCACACCCCGTTCGAAGCGTCGCAGTGTAGCGGGGGTCCCCGGTCCTGAATCTCCGCCGATC
>JANNHK010000458.1:0-15029 GCA_031404355.1 Actinomycetes bacterium | reverse complement strand
GAGTACTGCACCCACTCCCCCGCGTTCGAGATGACCGCTTCGCCCGCGGCGACGTCGAGTTCTCCGCCCGCGTGCCGCACGCGCAACGAGCCGTGCAACACGAGCGTGTACTCGTCGAACTCGGGCGTCTGGCCCGGTTCTTCCCAACCGGCCGGGCTGCGCATGTGGGCGACGCTCGCCTGACCGGTGCCGCTGTTGACGTGCCCGACGTATTCGTCGATGAGCTTCGGTGGCGTCCCGGCCGCTTCGACACGGGTCGCCTTCGGAAGATGCGTAGGTGCCATCCGCGCACTGTACGCGAGAGCGGGCTTACGCTTCTCCGATGCGGGGAATCGTGGTGGCGGTGGTTCTCGGTGCGCTGGTCGCGGCCGGATGCAGCGGCGACGACGACGATTCCGCCGCCCCTGACAGCGCACTCGCCGCCGCGTTCGAACGTGTCCCGGCGTCCCTCGTCGACGACGGCGCCCCTGTCACCTTCTTCGACTTCGCCGCGTCTGGTGTCGAGCGAGTCGATCCCGCAGCGGACACCGACGAGCTCAGCAACTACTTGGTCGCGTTGTCCGATGCCGGCATGCCCCGACTTGGGGTGTTGCAGGGTCGGGAGAACGTCTCGCAGCTAGAGGACGTGTACGGATTCAGTCTCGCGACGGTCGATGTCACGATCGACGCCGGGTTCGACGAGGAGGGACTGTTGCTCGTCGGGGGCGAGTTCGACGAGGCGGCAATCGACGACGCACTCGAATCGCACGAAGCGGAGCCCGAACGCTCCGAACGCGGCGAAGCGACCCTCTGGTTGTGGCCGGGCGAGGACGGCGCACTCCTCCGTGACACCGCCGATGGGACTGATCCGCTCGGGGAGATACTCGGTCGACCGCATCGGATCGCCGTGTTCGACGACTACATCGCGAGCACGCTCTCGACCGATCTGCTGTTCACGGTTGTCGACGGCGCGCCGCCGTTGAGTGAGCACGAGACAATTGGGCCGTTGATCGACGCGCTCGTATCGGAGGGCGCGTACACGGGCACAATCGCTCCGGAGCCGGGCACGACGCTGGATGTCTTCGGCCCGCAACCGAGGGAGGAGTACGAGGAAGAAATCGACGGCATGATGCTCGCGGAGTTCGCCGTCCTCGGGATTGGCATGAGCGCGCCGGACGAGATGGTCGTCGTCTACAGCCACGAAGACGATGACGATGCCGCCGCGAACGAAGAACGGCTCGAAACAATCCTCACCGAAGGCAGCGACGTCGTCACCGGGGTCAAGTGGTCGGAGACCTTCAATTCGTTCGACGTCGAGCGCGACGGACCCGTCGTCATCGCACGACTCGAACCGCAGAATCCACTGCAGTGGATAGAAATGGTCTCCCGGCGGTCGCCACTCTTCGCCTACGACGAAGAGTTGTGACTACGCGCCGCTCATTGTCATTTCGCCGATGAGGATCGTCACGCCCGCGGCGGCGCCGGGGAGGAACGTGAGATCGGAGCCGACTTCGGTGACGTCGAGCAGCATGCGTTGCAGCGTCGACGCGATCGTGACCTCGCGCACGGGCTCCTGGAACGCGCCGCCGCGCACCATGAGGCCCTCGGCGCCGACGGAGAAGTCACCGCTGATCGGGTTGGTGCCCGAGTGCAGGCCACTGACCGACTGCACGTACAGCGCCTCAGGCACGCTCGCCATCAGTTCTTCCGGCGTGCGCGTCCCCGGCTCGAGCCGCAGCGCACGGATCCCCACGCCGGGCGTCGTCGAATAACCGCCACGCACCGCGCTGCCCGTCGAACGCAAATGCGCGCGCCGGCCCGTGTACACGTTGTGCAGGAACCCTTGGAGCACGCCGTCGGTGATGAGCGCGTTGCGGCGGGTCGGTACCGCCTCGCTGTCGTAGAGCGCGGCGCCCAGGGCGCGGGGGTCGGTCGGGTCGTCGACGAGCGTGAGTGTGGGCGCGCCGATCTTTTCGCCCTCGCGGCCGACGAACAGTGAGCGACCCTTGAGCACGCTCTCGCCGTTGAACGCGCTCGACAGCACGCCGAGGAACGACCGGGTGACGAGCGGGTCGAGTACGACCGGTATGCGGCGTCCGGGCACGGGTTTGGCGCCGAGCAACCGGCACGCCCGCTCGACCGCGTCGCGGCTGACCGACGGGATGTCGAGGTCGTCGAACGCGCGGCCGACCGTGAAGCCGTAGCCGCTCTGGGTTCCCGTGCCGTCGTCGGCGAGCGCGACGGCGTATGCCGAGCACGTCGTGCGGCGGGTGTACGACGTGACACCGTGCGAGTTCGCGATCGCGGTCTCGGAGCTGCCGTCGCCGTAGCCCGCGGCCTCGACCCCGCGGATGCGCGGGTCGCCGGCTTTCGTCGCGGCTTCGAGTTCGAGCGCGATGCGCACCTTCTCGTCGGTCGGCATCGCGTTCTCACGCCAGAGATCGAGATCGGGCGGCGCGAGACCCTCCAGGTCGTCCGGTGTGACGAGAGCATTGTCCCCGTCCGGCTCCCCGAACGCGGCGTTGTCGCGCGCCTCGCGCACCGTCTCTTCGATCACGTCCGGGTCGAGCGAACCCGCGGACGCGTACCCGAGGCGGTGGTCGACGATGACCCTGACACCGATGCCTTCGATCCCGGCCGTCGTCAGCGACTCGACCTCGCCGCCGAATACTTCGACGTCGGTCTCGCGCGTGCGTACCACGTACGCCTCGACCTGCTCACCCGCGGCCGCGGAGTCGGCAACCCGCCGCGCGATCTCTTGCAAATTGCTCATGCGGCGGTCCCGCCGACCGTCATCTCCCGCACGAGCAACGTCGGCTGGCCCGACGACACGGGCACGCTCTGGCCGTTCTTGCCGCACATGCCGGTCCACGTGTCGAAGTCGTTGCCGACCGCGTCGACCATGCGCATGACGTCGGGACCGTTGCCGATCAGTTGCGCGGCGCGGATCGGGTTCGTGATCTCGCCGCCCTCGATCATGTACGCCTCGGTGACACCGAACACGAAGTCGCCCGTCGCGGGGTTGACCTGCCCGCCGCCGAGTTGCACGCAGTAGATGCCGTGCTCGACCGACCGGATGATGTCGTCGGGGTCGGACTCGCCCGCGGTGACGAACGTGTTGGTCATGCGCACCATGGGCAGGTCGCGGTACGTCTGGCGGCGGCCGTTGCCGCTACTCGCCCGACCCTCCTTGCGCGCCCGCAACAAGTCCCACATGTAGTCGGTGAGGACACCGTTCTCGATCAGCACGTTGCGCTGCGCGGGGTGGCCTTCGTCGTCGATCCCGAACGTTCCCCACTCGCGTGGATACGTGCCATCGTCGACGATGGTGACGTACGGCGACGCGACCTGCTCGCCGACGCAGCCGGTGAATACCGACGCGTCCTTCTGGATGTGGTCGGCTTCGAGCCCGTGCCCGCACGCCTCGTGGAACAGCACCCCACCCGCGCCTCGCTTCAGCACGACGGGCAGCTTGCCCGACGGGGCCGGGACGGCATCGAGCAACGTGATCGCGCGCCGGGCCGCGGCGCGGGCGACATCTTCGGGGTCGATCGTGTCGAACATCTCGAATCCGATGCTGAGCCCCGGCGCTTCGTGACCCGTCTGCATGCCCGTGTCACCGGTCGCGACGCATTGGACCGCGAACCGGGTCCGCACCGCTTCGTCCGACGCCAGCAAACCATCTGAGTTCGCGACCTGGATGCGGCGGCGGCCGTCGGCGTACGACGCGGTCACCGACGTGATCGCCCCGCCTTCGGCCCGCGCCGCCGCGTCGGCCCGCGTCAGCAACTCGACCTTGCGCCGCTTCTCGACCGTCTCGGGCAACACCGCGACCTCGTGCGAGCGCACGACATCCTGGGCGACGAGTTCGATGGCGCGCGCGCCGCCGCCTCCGCCGCGGGCCGCACCGGCGGCCGCGTCGGCCGCCTGCGCGAGGCCTTCGACGCTGAGATCGGCCGTGTGGGCGAACCCGGTCATCTCGCCAACCACGACGCGGATGCCCGCCCCGCGTTCGCGCGACGACACCAGTTCCTCGACCCGGCCGTCGTCGAATCGCCCGTTCGACGAGCGGCGGTCCTCGACGAACACCTCGGCGAAGTCGCCGCCGCTGCGCAGCGCGTGGCCGAGCGTGGCTTCGAGGACGTCGGTATCGATCATGCGGTCTTCTCCCTGAAGTGCCCGGCCGGCGGCGAGGTGCCTATCGTAAGACCATGACGCTTTCGACCGGTCTCGCTGCGTCGGTGACCCTGCTCGTGCAGGAATCCGACACCGCGCTCGCCCTGGGCAGCGGCGACGTTCCGGTGCTCGGTACACCCCGGGTCGTCGCGCTCGCCGAGCAGGCCTCGGTCGAGGCGATCGCCGGCGAACTCCCGGCCGGGACCACGACCGTGGGTTACGAAGTGCAACTCGCCCACCTGGCCCCGACCGCAGTGGGGGGCAAGGTCACGGCCGACGTGACGCTCGAGAGCATCGAGGGCCGCCGCCTGACGTTCCGGGTGTCGGTCACCGATCCGCGCGGCCTCGTCGCCGCGGGCCGGATCACCCGGGTCCTGGTCGAGCGGGCCCGCTTCCTCGATCGAGCCCAGGGAGAGTCGTGACCAAAAACCCGCCGAAATTGCGAAATGGGACATCGTTTTCCGGCGTCTAGTTTCGCAATTTCGGTTGGGGTGGGGTTACGCGAGGTTGCTCGACCTCGGGTACGCGTCGGCGGGGTCGGTGAGCACGTTCACGAGGGTGACGCCCTTGGTCGAGAACGCCCGGTCGAGCGCCGGCGCGATCTCGTTCGGGTCGGTCACCATCTCGCCGTTGCCGCCGAGCGCGGTAACCACCTGGTCGTAGCGCACTCCCGGCCGCAGCTCGGCGACGACGTCGTAGCCGAACAGCATCTGCATCGGGTGCTTCTCCAAACCCCAGATGCCGTTGTTGCCGACGATCGCGACGACGTCGACACCGTGCCGCACCAACGCCTCGAAGTCGCCGAGCGCGAACCCCGCGGCACCGTCACCCAACAGCAGCACGACCTGACGATCAGGGTGCGCGAGCCCCGCCGCGAGCGCGTAACCCGGGCCCATGCCGAGGCATCCGTACGGTCCCGGGTCGAGGAACGTGCCGGGGCGGAACGAGTCGACGTACTTCCCCGCATACGACACGAAGTCACCGCCGTCGCCGATCACGATCGCGTCGGGGTCGAGGCAACGGCGCAGCTCGCCGTAGATGCGCGTGGGTTTGATCGGATCTGTATCCGCGGCGAGTAGCGGGGCTTCGGCCTCGCGCTTGGCCCGCTCGTCGTCGCGGAGCCGTGCAATCCAGTCGTCGTGCGCCGGCGTCGCACCCGCCGTGTCCGCCAGCACCGTGAATGTGGCCCGTAGGTCACCGGCGATCGATGCCGCGAGGTCGGCGTGGGTGCCGACCTCGGTGGACGCGTCACAGAGGTGCACGACCTGCGCGTCTCCGAACCTCCCGAACCCGAGCCGGAAGTCGAGCGGCGTACCGGCGACGAGCACGAGGTCGGCCTGCTTCAGCGCGATGGCCCGGGCACGCGAGAACGCGAGTTCGTGGTCGGCGGGGATCGTGCCCCGCCCCATACCGTTCGCGAACACGGGAATCCGCGCCGCCTCGGCGAACGCCACGAGCGCATCCTCGGCGTGGGCCCAGTACACGTCCCCACCCGCGAGCAGCACGGGCCGTTCGGCGGCGCCGACGAGTGCGGCGACACGCTTGATCGCATCGGGGTCGGGATCCGCACCCGCGACACGCGCGTCGGTTGCGGCCGGAATGTCGACGGATCCGGGACCGAACCCGTCGAGCGGAATGTCGACGAACGTCGGCCCGCGGTGCGGCGTGCGCGCCGCCACACACGCCGCGTGCACCTCGGCGACGATCGCTTCGGCCGACCCGGCAGTCGCGGCCGTCTTCACGACCGACTGCACGATCGGGACGTGGTCGAGCTCCTGCAAGGACCCGTTCCCCCACCGGGCTTGGGGCGCACGTCCGCCGAGCACGATCATCGGCGAGCCGTTCATGCCCGCCGCCGTCATCGCGCTGACCCCGTTGGTGATACCCGGGCCCGCGGTCAGCGCCGCACATCCGAGCCGGCGGGTCACCTTGGCCCAACCCTCGGCCGCGAACGTCGCCGTCTGCTCGTGCCGGGTGTCGACGAGCCGCAGATCGCCCTGCACCGCGCCGTCGTACAGCACGAACAGGTGCCCGCCCGAGAGCGTGAACATGACGTCGACACCGTGCCGCTGCAGCACCTCGACCGCGAGCTGCCCGCCGTGTTGAGGTTGGGGGTTGCTCACGCTTTCACCAGCGCCCCGAGAAAGGCCTGCACTGCGGCGATCCACGCGTCGGGGTTCTCGAACTGCGGTGAGTGCCCGCCGCCGGGTATCACGACGAGCTGCGCGCCGGGAATCAACTCCGCCATCTCGCGCGCCGGTTTCACGAGCGGCTTGTCCTGTTCACCGACGAGCACCAGCGTCGGCACGCTGATCTCACCGAGCCGGGCCCGGTCGTCGGGCTGGCGCAGGATCTCGAGCACCAACGTCCCCCACATCACCCCGGACAGGTCGTCCCACTTCTTGTCGCAGAACTCCTGGTACCCCGGTCGGTCGAGCAGCATCTGCCGGTACGCGGGCGTGTCGAGCACGGCCCGCTCGTCGAGCAGGGGCTTCAGCACGTCCTTGCCCTCGGCCAGGACGATCGCCGAAGCGAGTTCGAGATCGTCGGCGGGAAGGCCGGGGATGGGGCCGGGTGCGGTGTCCATGAGGATCAGCGCCTCGACCCGGTCCGGATTCTCGAGCACGAGCCGGCGGGCGACCATGCCGCCCATCGAGTGGCCCAGCAGCCGGAACCGCTCGAGCCCGAGCGCGTCGGCGACGTCGAGCGTGTCGGCGACGAGCCGGTCCAGCGAATACGCGGCCCTATCGTCAGGTTTGTCGCTGGCGCCGTGGCCCCGATGGTCGAAGATGACCACCGTGTGATCGCGGGCGAGGGCCTCGATGTGGTCGCCGAAGTCCTCCTTCGCGCCCCCGAAACCGTGGACCAGCACGAGTCCCGGACCGGTCCCCGCCACGTCGACCGCGAGGCCGACACCGTCATTCGTGGTGATTCGCACGGCCCCATGGTCACGCAGACAGGGCATGGGACGCCAGAGGGGCGTTCCGGCCGTATTCTGTGCGCCGATGGATGGCGAGGCCCCCGCTGCCGGCCGGCCGGCGCCGGGGTGGAAGTTCTGGCTTCGCCTTGCCGTCAGTGCCGTACTCCTCGGCGTCCTGCTCTACAAGTCGCCGAACCCCGACGAGCTGATCCCCGATCAGCACCACCTGCTCACGGCACTGCTCCTGTCGGCGGCGCTGCTCATGACGATGCTCGGCGTCATCCTCTCGGCCTGGCGCTGGCAACGGGTTCTCAACGTGTTCGACGAGCACGTGCCGCTGCGCACACTCACGTCGCACTACTTCGCCGGCCTCTTCGTGGGCAACGTGCTGCCGTCGACGATCGGCGGGGACGTCCTGCGCGTGACCCGCCTCGGCACGACCGTCGGTTCGGCGACCACATCCTTCGGTTCCGTCGTGCTCGAACGGCTCACCGGGTTCGTCGCGCTGCCGGTTCTGGTCTTCAGCGGATTCATCATCCGGCCGTCGCTGTTCGACGTCGACCGCACGTGGATCGCGTTCCTGATCGCGGCGGGCACGCTCGCGGCGCTCGTCGTGATCCTGGTGCTCGCCGGACATCCGCGCATCGCGGGTCGCTTCGCCGAGCACGAGAACTGGATGCGGTCCATCGGGGCCGTGCACATCGGTGTCGACCGCCTTCGTCGCGAACCGAAGAACGCGTTCCCCGTTCTCGGTACGGCGGTGCTCTACCAGGCCTCAGTGGTCATCTCGGTCGCGCTCATCTTCCGGACCCTCGACCTGCCGATCCCGCTGGCCGCGGTCTTCGTGTACGTCCCCGCGGTCGCGATGACACAGGTGCTCCCGCTGTCGTTTAACGGGCTCGGTGTGCGCGAAGGCATGCTCGTACTGTTCCTGCAGCCGTGGGGTGTGAGCAGCAGCCAGGCCATCGCCGCCGGTCTGCTGTGGTTCTTCGCGACCCTCATCGTGAGCATGCTGGGCGCACCGTCCTTCGCCGTCGGCCACCGGCCGAAGTCCGAGATCCCCTCGCAGTGAAGGCCGTCGCCAAGCACCGCGACCTGCCCGCGGGTCGCAAGCTGCAATCAGGTCACACGCTCTACTGGTGGGCCGAAGTCCTCGCGATCCTCGGCTACTACTTCGTGTACTCCGCGATCCGGAACTGGAATGCGAGCAACGCCGGTGCCGCATTCGACAACGCGAAGCACGTCATCCAGTGGGAACGCTGGATCGGGATCTACCACGAGGAGACGCTCCAGGACTGGGCGCTCCACTTCAAGCCGCTCATCATCGCCGCGAACTACTTCTACGGTTCGCTGCACTTCGTCGTGACCATCGGTGTCGCCGTCTTTCTCTTCCGGCGCTTCACGAACGACTACCCGTTCTACCGGAACACGCTCGCCGTCACGACCGCCCTCGCGCTCATCGGGTTCCGGCTCTTCCCGCTGATGCCGCCGCGCTTGTTGGACGACGCGCCGGGGCCCGGGTACGGGTACATCGACACGCTCGCCGACTTTCCGACGTTCTGGTCGTTCAACTCCGGAGCCGTGAGCAAGATCTCGAACCAGTTCGCGGCCATGCCGAGCGTGCACATCGCGTGGGCGACATGGTGCGCGCTCGCATTGGTGCCCCGCGTCAAACACCGCTGGGCCAAGGTGCTCGCGATCATGTATCCGACCACGACGACGATCGTGATCGTCATCACCGCGAACCACTACATTCTCGATGCCGCGGGCGGGCTCGTCGCCCTCGCGGCCGGGTGGTTCCTGGCGGCGCGATTCACGCGGGCAGGCAAGGCACCCGCCCCGACGGAACCGATCTGATCGAGAGCATGGACCAATACAACCTCGACCACGTGGCGCTGGCCGCCGCCGACACCGCACCCGCGCTCGCATTCCTCACCGGCGAACTCGGTGGCACAGTGATCTTCGGCGGTCAGGCGATCGGCTTCCGGCCGATGCAGGTGTGGGTCGGCACCGCCGACGGCGACGGCATGCCGGTCGAACTCCTCGAACCGTGGAACGTCGAACGCAACGACTTCCTCGCCCGCTTCGTCGCCCGTCACGGCGCCGGCCCGCATCACCTCACGTTCAAGGTGCCCGACCTCATGGCCGCGCTCGACCGCATGCGCGGCGCGGGGTGCAACCCGGTCGGCGTCGACACCTCGGACCCGGGATGGAAGGAAGCGTTCCTCCTTCCACGCGACGCCCACGGCACGGTCGTCCAACTCGCAGAGACCGGATACCACCAGGAGAACCGCGCCGAAGGTCTGGCCTGGGTCGCGAAGAATGGGCCGAACGCGAGCCCGCGGTGGTGGGCGGACCCCACACCCGCGCAGGGTCCGCCCGCGCGCCTGCGCCGGGTCGTCGTCGCGACGCCCGCACTTCCGGCTGCCGTCGCGTTCTTCGGCGGGCTGCTGCAAGGCGACGTCGTCGCGCAGGACACGACGTGGGCCGAACTCGCGTGGCCGAGCGGCGCGCGCATCCGCGTCGAGGAGAACACCGCCGTCGCGCCCGGCGTCGATCGGCTCGAAGTCGAGGGCCTCGCGTCGGAACGCGAGATCATCGGCACGCGGTTCGTTCCCGCCTGACGCGCGTTACGACCGGTCGCGCACCAAGCGCGCGACGACGTCGTGCACCACCTGGTCGGCGAGCGACAACTGCACGCCCCGCGCCCGCACGAGACCCAGCCGGCGCGGGGGCATGCGCGCGATCGACACCCGCCGGTAGTTCGCATCGTCGGGAATGGCGGTCTCGGGAACGATGGACACCCCCGCGCCCGCGGCGACGAGGTCACCGATGAGCCGGATGCCTTCGACCTCGACCAGCACGTCGAGGGTGACGCGCTCGTCGAGCGCGGCGTCGTCGACCTCGTCGCGCAACGGGTTCCCGGTCGGCGGCAGGATCATCGGGTACTGCGCCAGCGCGGCCAACGTCACGGTCGCCGACTCGATCGGGAAGTGGGAAGGGAAGATCCCGACGATCGCCTCGTCGCGCAGGTGCTCTACCACGAGACGGGGTTCGACCACCGGTTCGGTCACGAGCGCGAACGCCAGCTCGCGTTGCGCCACTTCGACCGCCAACCGCTCCGATGCGCCCTCGGTGATACGCATGGAAACGCCCGGCGCAATCGCCCGCATTTCAGCCACGAGTGGCGGCACCACCCACCGGCTCACGGTGCCGACGACGCCGAGAGATGCGTGCCCGGTCTCGAAGCCCTGGAGCATCGACACGTCCTTGCGCAGGGCATCGATCTCGCTGCGAATGGCCCGCGCCCGCTCCAGAACCCGGTCGCCGAACTCGGTCGGCACAGTGCCGCTGCGGCTCCGGACGAGCAGCTGTACCCCCAGTTCCTGCTCGAGCTGGCGAATGTGCTCGGAAACATTCGACTGGACGGTGTGCATCCGGTCCGCCGCGGCCGTGAACGAACCCTCTTCCGCGACGGCCAATAGGGCGTCGAGCTGCCTGATGTCCATATTCGTCCAGGACCTCCATCGCTTATACCGATAGATGCTATCGCTCCCACGCCTTTGACAGATCGACTTGTGATCCTGTTCACTAGGAAGCAACACGAGTCCTGCAGGGTCGGAAACGATTCCCCCCGCCGACCCCGGGACCCGTGTCCGAACCGCCGGAAGGACGCGCATGGCCGTCGAGATGGTCTCCAACCTGATCTTCACCGGTCCGCTCACCTGGACCAACGAAGCCGCGTGCCAGAACCAGACGCGGCTGTTCTTCGCACCGCCCGGCGAGCGCCCGGAGGCACGTGCTGTCCGCGAGACCCAAGCCCGCGCCGTCTGTGGCGCGTGCCCCGCGCGGGCCGAGTGCCGCGACTGGGCCCGCGACAACCGCGAGTACGGCTTCTGGGGCGGCGAGTCCGAAGAAGAGCGCGCCGCCGCCGGCTACCGCGTCGACATGCCCGTCGGCCGCGTCGCCCGGTACCCCCGCGGCACCGGCGAACCCGTCGCCCCCCGCCGCACGGCGTAATTTCTGGTCGCACTCTTCCTTGCGGCGGGCTGGCGCCCGCGTTTCGGTCTTCGCCACTCCCGGCGAGCTTCCTGCGCTCCTCCGTCGCTCCGGTCGCCGCATCGCGCTCGGGGCACAGCACGGTGCACCTCATCTAGATTCCCGGCGTGACCGAGACGCCGCAGGGAGTCGATCTCGAACGCCTGCAGCCGTGGTTCGCCGCGCACGTCGCGGGTGCGACCGGCGCGCCGCTCACGGCGACGCTCATATCAGGCGGGCGCTCGAACCTCACATACCTCGTCACCGACGACGCCAACGAGTGGGTGCTGCGCCGGCCGCCGCTCGGGCACGTGCTGCCCACTGCGCACGACATGGCCCGCGAGTACAAGGTCCTCGCGGGTCTCGCGCCCACCGACGTGCCCGTGCCCACGCCGATCGCATTCTGCGACGACCACGCGGTGAACGACGCCACGTTTTACGTCATGGAAAACGTGCACGGCCAGATCCTGCGCACGCCCGCCGACATCGCCAAGCTCTCGGGCGATGACACCCGGCGGTGCTCCGAGGAACTCGTCGACGTGCTCGTGCAGATCCACGCGGTCGACTACGCCGCAGTCGGGCTCTCCGATTTCGGGCACCCCGACGGGTACCTCGCACGCCAGGTGCGCCGGTGGGGCGAGCAGTGGGAACGGTCGAAGCAACGCGAACTGCCGTCGGTCGACGAACTCGCCCGCCGACTGCATGCCGCGATCCCCGAGTCGCCGCCTCCGACGATCGTGCACGGCGACTACCGCCTCGACAACACGATGCTCGCGCTCGACGACCCGGGCCGCGTCGTTGCGGTCCTCGACTGGGAAATGGCGACCCTCGGCGACCCGCTCGCCGACCTCGGACTGTTCCTCGTGTACTGGGCACGCGACGACGAGATGCTCGGGGCGGCGATCGACACGGGTGCGGGGTTCCTCACCCGCGATGCAATCGTCGAGCGCTACGCGCAGAAGTCGGGCTACGACGTCTCGCAACTCGACTTCTACGAAGTACTCGCCGCATACAAGCTCGCGATCATCCTCGAAGGCATCCACGCGCGGTTCCTGATGGGCAAGACACTGGGCGAGGGCTTCGAGTACATCGGCAGCATGGTCGAGGCCATGATCGACCGGGCGCTCGTACAAGCATCCAACTCGGCCATTCCCGCCCTGCGCGGGTGACACCGCGCGTTCTCGCGCTCGTCGCGCTCGGCGGCGCATTCGGGGCCGCGGCGCGCTACCTGGTGTTCGAGACCTGGCCCGTCGCACCGGAGACGTTCCCGACGACGACGCTGTGCACCAACCTGATCGGCGCCCTCCTGCTCGGCGTCGTGATCGTGCGGCTGCATCATGTGTGGTGGGCTCGCCCGCTGCTCGGCGTCGGCGTGCTCAGCGGCTTCACGACGATGTCGACCCTCGCGGTCGAAGTCGCCGCCCTGATACGCGCCGACGAGTGGAGCCTGGCCTCGGCCTACGTGGTGGCGAGTGCGACGCTCGGCGTCGCGGCCGCGTGGACCGGCGTACGGATCGGGCGCGCGTGACACTGCTCGTCGTCATGGGAGCCGGCGCACTCGGCGCGCCGGCACGGTACTTGCTCGAACGGTTCGTCGCGGCCCGGGTGAAGGACGGTTACCCGGCGGGAACGCTGCTGGTCAACGTGTCCGGTTCGCTCGCGCTCGGGCTGATCGTGGGGAGCGCCCTGCACGGGCTCCCGCACGCCGCGGCGGCCACCGGGTTCCTCGGCGCGTACACGACGTTCTCGACCTACGCCTACGAAGCGCTGGAACTCGCACAAGCCCGCGCAACGCGTCGCGCGGCTGCGTACCTGATCGGCACCCTCGCGCTCGCGACCGCCGCGGCGTGGCTCGGCCTCGCCCTTACAAGCTGACACACGCGTCACTAGTCTCGGCGCCATGGGAGTTCTCGACGGCATCAAGGTGCTCGAAGTGGCCGAGCAGGGGTTCGTGCCCTCGGCCGCGGCGATCCTGGCCGAGTGGGGCGCCGACGTCGTCAAGGTCGAGCGACCGACCGGCGACCCGCTGCGGCACTACGCGAAGTTGGGCGTCGTTCCCGACGTCGACGGCTTCAACATCCTGTTCGAGACGTTCAACCGCAACAAGCGCAGCATCGCCATCGACCTGCGCAACGACGAAGGCCGGGCCGCGCTCGACGGGCTGATCAGCTGGGCCGACGTGTTCATCACGAGTTTCCTGCCGTCGGCCCGCACCAACCTGCGGTTGCACCCGGACGACATCTGGGCCGTGAATCCCCGCTGCGTCTTCGCCATCGGGTCCGGGCAAGGGCTCAAAGGTCCCGACGCCGACATGGGTGGGTTCGACGCGGTCTCGTTCTGGGCGCGCGGCGGGCTCGGCCACATCCTCACCGTCGAAGGCGCCGACCTCGTGCAGCCGCGGGGCGCGCTGGGCGACGCGCCGAGCGGCGCCTATCTCGCCGGCGGCGTCGCGGGCGCGCTGGTGAAACAAGCGCGCACGGGCGAGCCCAGCGTCGTCGACGTGTCGTTGCTCGGCGCCGCGGTGTGGACCTTGTCGATCGACCTGGTGTCGACCGCCGCGACCGGCGTCGAAGCCAAGGCGCACGCGGCGGGCCAGGCCCTGAGCGGAACGGTGTTGATTGGCTCGTACCGCACTGCCGACAATCGCTGGCTCAGCCTCAACATGCTCGACCAGGACCGCCACTGGGAACCCACGTGCCTGGCCCTCGGCCTCGACGACCTCGTGGCGCCCGACTACGCGACATCGGAGCTGCGCCAAGCGCGCACGCCCGAGCTGCACGCGCGGTTCACCAAAGCCATTCGTTCGAAGCCGCTCGACGAATCGAAGGCGCGGCTCGCTGCGTACGACACCATCTATTCGTCGCACGCCTCGCCGAACGACGTCATCGCCGACCCCCAGGTCGAAGCCAACGGGTACATGCCCGCGGTCCCGGGACACCCGACGGCGCGGCTGACGTCGGGGCCGATGCAGTTCGACGGAAAGGGCCTGGAGATCCGCACCCGGGCGCCCGACATCGGCGAACACACCGACGACATTCTGCGCGAGGTGGGTGTCGACGGCGACGAGATCGCGCGGTTGCGGACGGTCGGCGCGATCGCATGAGGACGCCGGTTGCGGCGCCCGGTGCCATCTGGGCGGTCGGGCTCAACTACCGCGCCCACGCCGCGGAGACGGGCCGCCCGCTCCCCGAGTTCCCGACGTTGTTCACGAAGTCGCCGCGTTCCGTCGTCGCCCACGAGGAACCCATCGTGATCCCTCCGCACGTGCGCGAGCCCGACTACGAGGGTGAGCTCGCGGTGGTGATCGGGCGGCGCGCCCGAGACGTCGCAGCGGAGGTCGCGCTCGACTATGTCGCGGGTGTCACCGTGGCCCATGACGTGTCGGCGCGCGACCACCAGTACGTCACCGGGCAGTTCTCGTGGTCGAAGTCGTTCGACACGTTCTGCCCGCTCGGCCCCGAAGTCGTGTCGCTCGACGAGATCGACCTCGAACGGGGACTCGCGCTGGAGACACGCCTCAACGGCGAGGTCGTGCAGTCGTCGACGACCGCCGACCTCGTGTTCTCGGTCCCGCAGCTGGTCGCGTGGATCACGCAGGGACTCACGTTGGAGGCGAACGACGTGATCCTCACCGGCACGCCCTCCGGTGTGGGCGCCGCCCGCACGCCGCCGCGGTTTCTCGCCGACGGCGACGTGGTCGAGATCACCATCGACGGCGTGGGGACGCTGCGCAATCCGGTGCGGCGTATGTTGACGTCGTGAGCATTCCCAGGCGCAGATCCGCAGGCGCGGTGTGACGGCAGAGGGAGTGTCGCGCTGCGGTGGAGCGCCGGAGGTCGCAGCCGAATGATCACCCAGGCGCAGATCCGCAGGCGCGGTGTGACGGCAGAGGGAGTGTCGCGCTGCGGTGGAGCGC
>JANNHK010000457.1:0-13666 GCA_031404355.1 Actinomycetes bacterium | reverse complement strand
GCAGCCGTTGAGCCCGACGACGCCGATGCGGTCGCCGGCGCTGAGCGTGAGCGACAGATCGGTGAACAGCGGCCGGTTCGGGCGCGACGCCCGGAGCCCTTGCGCATCGATCAGGATCACGGCTTAGGTTACGGCGCGGGCCGAAGGTGCCTTCGGTCACAGGGTCTGGAGGGAACTTCGTGTCCGGATTTGTGAGCCCGGCATGGATGCCGTCGTCATTGCGCGAAGCGGCGAAAGCAGGAGACGCGACCGCCGACGACCTCGAGTCGGGCGTGGCCTGGGCGCACCTGCTCGCCAGATTGCAGAACGCGTCCTCGACGGTGTTATCGGACTCGGTGCCGCGCAACCCGCACGACATGGCCGCGGGCTTTCGCCATCTGCTCGTGTTGTTGTGGATCGGTATCGACGACGCGCTGCGCCGTGATTCCAGCCCGGTCCTCGCGGTGCGGCCGTCGAACACCGACGCGGTGTTCAAGTGGGGAATGGATTGTCCCGATTGCATCTACACGGGCTCGGGTCTCAGGGGCGGCGACACGTATCGGCTGTGGGGGAACCGCGGCACGGCGCGTTACGTCGGGCTCCAGACGATGGCGGGCATGGCGAGCACGGCCAACGTCTTGCTCGACGAGATCGATCTCTCGCCCACCGGTGACTTCGAAATCATCCTGTCGGCCGACGAGCGTCCGGGGAACTGGATGCAGATCGCCGACAACGCGACCCAACTCGTCGTCCGGCATTTCTTCTACGACTGGACCACCGAAGTCGCATCGACGCTGTCGATCGAACGGCTGTCGGGACCACCGCCGGCGCGCGCTTCCGAGGCGATCGAGCCGCGCACGGCGATGGCCCGTCAGCTCGTGGCGTTGGGCGACTTCGTCGAGGCGAACCTCGACTTCTTTCTGCAGTTCGCGCGCCCCGAGCAACCGAACACGTTCAACCCGCCCTTCGACGGAACCGCGATGGGTGCCGCGGCGGAAAACCGTCCCGTGATCGGTTCGTTCCAGCTCGGGCCCGACGAAGCACTTGTCGTCGAGGTCGAACCACCGAACGGTCTCTACTGGAGCTACTCGATCGGGAACCCGTGGTGGGAGACGATCGAGTACGGCGCGCACCAGTCGAGCCTCAACGGCCATCAGGCTGTCGTCGACGACGACGGCCTGGTGCGCGTCGTCATCGCCCATCGCGATCCCGGTGTCGCGAACTGGCTCGACACCGCCGGGCACAGCGAAGGCCCGGTCATTCTGCGCTGCGTGCGGACCGATACGGCGCCCGTACCGACGACCCGTGTCGTGCCCGCGGCCGACGTTGGCGCGGCGCTGCCGGCGGGTACGCAGCGGGTGACTGCGGAGGAGCGCGCCGCGGTGATCGATGCGCGCCGGGCCGCGGTCGGCCGGCGGTTCGTCCGATGACGCTCGACGCCGACGAACTCGAAGCAACCGCGCGCGAACAGACGGGGCTGACCGACTTCGGTGACGGTTACCACCGGGAGGGCTTGGAGCGGCTCGCCGCGTCGATGAACGAGGAAGCTGATCTGACCGCGACCGGCGAGATGATGCAGCACGGGCGCCTCGCCGCGCATCTGGTCGCCCGGCTCCAAGTCGAAGCGACGTATCGCGAGCATCCCGAGATCGAAGGCCAGCGCGTCGAAGGGCCCGTGTTCGTGATCGGTCTCCCGCGCACGGGGACGACCGCGCTCAGCCAACTGGTTGCGGCCGATCCCCAGTTCCGGTCGCTCCGCCTTTGGGAGTCGGGCTCGCCGGTGCCGCCTCCCGAAGCGGCGACGCAGCACACGGATCCGCGCATCGCGGCGACCGAAGCCGGGCTCGCGATGATGAACGACGCGTTCCCGCTCATGCAGACCATGTACCACTCCGAAGCGACGACGGCGTCCGAGTGCCAAGACCTCATGGGCATGAGTTTCCGGACCGTGCACTTCGACGGATCGGCACGCGTCCCGTCGTACATGGCCTGGGTGACCGACTGCGACATGCGCGGAACCTACGAGTACCACCGCCGCGTGCTGCATCTCCTGCAATGGCACTGCCCGCCGCGACTCTGGCACTTGAAGACGCCGGTGCACATGTTTGCATTGGACGCGCTCGTCGCCGCGTATCCGGATGCGCGGTTCCTGTGGAGTCATCGTGATCCGGCGAGCGTGTTGGGATCGGTGTGCAGTCTCATTCACTACACGCGCAGTTGGAGTAGCGATCGTGACGACGCCGCCGAACTCGGACGAGAGATGACAGACCGCTGGTGCGAGGCGGTCGGCCGAGCGATGGACTTCCGTGCCCGCATGGGTGACGAGCGCTTCGCCGACGTCTCGTTCTCGTCACTCCAGACGGATCCCGTCGGCGCGCTGGCTGCGAGCTACGACCGTATCGGTCTCGAGTTCTCAAACGAATCGCGCGCGGCAGTCGCGCACTGGGCCGCGCACCACGAACCGCGGTCACACGGTACGCACCCATACTCGCTCTCCGACTACGGAATCGATGCCGACACGGTGCGACAGAAGTTCGCGCTGTACGTCGACGCGTTCGCGACGGCCATCTGAGTCGATTGCGCTACACCCGCTGCAGGGTTCTGCCGGCACCCATCAGGTGTACGCGGCGCGCTCTTGAGTCGATCAGTTGGCCTTGATCAGCCGCACGCAGAGCATCTTCGACACGTTGAGGAGCAGCTTGGCGGCAACAGTCGCATCCTCGGCGATCATCTTGCGCAGCGCGCCCTCACTGAGGCTCAGGATCCGCGTGTGATCGGTTGCCGCATCCACGTCGAACGCACGCGGTCGTTCGAGTAAGAACGCCATCTCACCGAACGCGTCACCCGCGCTCAGCACGCCGACGATCCGGTCGTCGTCGCGCACCTCGAGCGTTCCTTCGAGGACGACGAAGATGTTCCGCGCCGAACCGCCCCGCTTCAACACACGGTCACCCGCCGCGCACTCGATGACGTTGCTGCGTGCGATGCAACGCCGGGCTTCGTCGTCGGTGAACCCGTCGAACGCGGAAATCTGCTGCGAGTGCAGTGCGTCCAGCGTTTCGTTGATTTCGTCCCAGTACGTATCGGGTTCGCTCAACGAATGACTTCGAATCGTTCCGGCCTGAGCGCGTACACGTTCGACACACGCCGGCAACTCGCCGGCGGCCGTGTTGTGTCCGACGCCGCGTAGCGCTTCGACTTCGGGGATGAAGTTGACGAGTGGAATGAGGTATCCGGCCTCGGGGCTGTTGATGTTGTGCGTCGCGTACGGACGCTGACCTCGCGCGAGGTACATCGACAGCAAGTGCGGCTCACAACAACTGATCATGACGCGAATGCCGTGCGGTTGGACGAACGGGCGGTTGTGCTCGACCATCTGCTCGAGTAGACCCGCCCCCCGATATGCGGGCAAGACGGAGTAGCGCTCCGCGACCGCGATCACGTCCGCGGGAAGCTCGTCGAGAAAGAGGCCCACCTCGTACTGATCGATCTGCCGATCGGAGAAGCCGTTCCCGCCCCACGTCACCCGCGTCGCGGCGATGATCTCGTCGCCATCGCGCACGTAGAAGTTCCAGCTGTAATCGTCCTCAGGCTCTGCCAGCCGACCGGCGTTTTCGTCAGCCGTACCGCGATAGCGACCGAGCTCGTCCACGTACACCGTGTACCGCAAACGTTGGACCTCGGCGACCTCCTCCGCGGTGACTGCACGACCGAACTCCAAGCCCATCCCGACAGTTTGACCGAAACCGTTGCGCGACGTCGCGTGCCGGACTCGGCACCGGTCAGTTGTGCGGCACGAACCGTTTGAGCTTGCCGCCGGCTAGACGATCGACGGTGTCGACGGTCGCGATGGTCACCGTGGGTGCGGGTAGACCGAGTTCCCGGAGTGCAGCTTCTATTCGTGCTGCCAATGCGCCAGTGGCGAGTGCGCCCGAGGTGACGGCGGAGATGTCGGCGCCGCGTTGGGTTTGACGGACTTGATACTCGACGACATCTGGGTGGCTGAGACACGACCGAAAGACGTGCGGGTGAATCGCTGTCCCGTTCGGGTAGACGAACGTGTCGTCGAGTCGCCCGAGCGGGTCGGCGATCCGTCGAAATGCCGACCCGCACGGACAGGGTTCTTCCAAGATGGTCACTTCGTCGGTCACCTCGAACCGGATGAGCGGCACCGTGGTGTTGTACAGATTCGTGACGTACACCTTCGCAGAAGTTTCACCCGCCTCCACCGGCGTCGAGTCGGCGCGGACCGGTTCGAGCAGACATAAGTCGTCGGGCAGATGCGACCCGTCTCCGCAAAAGCCGGCGAAGAGACCCTCGGACATGCCGTAGCCGCTGGCCACGGGTACACCCCACGTCGCTTCAAGGTCGGCGCGTACCTCCGGCAACAGGGGCTCGGAGATCGCGACGACGCGTTGCGGGGCGATGCGCAGCCGTCGGGCGCGGGCCTCCGTTGCGAGGCGAGGCAGAAACGAGCTGTAGCCCATCAGCGTCGTCGGCTGAACTCGGTGCAACTGGTCGACGATCACCTCCATTGGCCTGCTGACCGGTATGGAGTGCCGGGGACGATCGGGCGTCGAGAACGTCGCACCAATCGCGGCTGAGATGTGCGACGCATTCGCAGCGGCGACGGTCGCGACGATAGGCGGGCTGCCGGCGAGTTCGGGATGCAGCGTCCGGTCCCGGGCGGGGAAACGGGCGATGGACGAATAGCAGGTCGCCCACGCGTCCCAGCCGTAGACGAACACGCCACGTTGGCCGCTCGAACCGCCCGAAGCGACAACGTGGAACTCGTCGAATAGATAAGCGTCGCCGCGCCGGGGATCAACGTGCCGTTCACATGCGTCGAGGGTCAGACGCCGGTCGGTGACGATGTCATCGAAGTTGTCCATCAGATCCGACTTCGTCATCACGGGAAGACTGCTGAGGTCGCCGGCCGTGAGCGCCGGGATATCGATTCCCGCAAGGCGTTCGTGGTGCCACGGCGACCGCTCCACTGCCAAGCGCACCAGTCGACGAAGGCTGCTGTCCTGCGCCACACCCAACTCCGCCACGGTCCAATCGAGATGGGCCACATGCCCGGGAAAGAGTTCCCGGAAGCGCTATGTGCTGCTGTCGTTTCAGCTCGGACCCCGCGGCCACGCGCACACGGTACCGCCGCCCAAAGGGCCACATGGCCTGACGGGAGTCAGTCGGGTAGGAGCGTGGGCGCGGTCGAGGATCATCTGGCAACATCGTCGAATGAACACGGCCGCGCCGGAACGCATCCACGAGTACCGCAACCATCACCTCGACAGCACGCGATGGGATCATTTCCACGTGCGCGACGACGACATCGTCGTCACGACTGCGTACAAAGCCGGCACGACGTGGACGCAACGCATCCTTGCCGCACTCATCCTGGGATCGGAGGCGGCTCCGAATCTCATGGAAGTATCGCCCTGGATCGATGCTCGGTTCCATGGTCCGATCGAGCCGATGATCGCGTCGATCGACGCGCAGACGCACCGCCGGTTCGTGAAGAGTCATCTCGCGGCCGACGGCATCCGGTTCTTTCCCGAAGCGAAGTATGTGGTGGTCGGGCGCGACACGCGCGACGTGTTCATGTCGCTGTGGAACCACTACAGCGCGTACACCGACCTCGCGTACGCGATCTTCAACGATCCCGAACGTCCGGGCGCGGAGTTCCCGCGGTGTCCCGACAACCCGCGCGCCGTGTGGCCGCGCTGGATCGGCCAAGGATGGTTCGACTGGGAACCCGACGGATGGCCGTTCTGGTCGCATCACCATCACCTCTCGACCTGGTGGCAGTGGCGCGACCTGCCGAATGTCCACTTCATGCACTATCGCGACATGCTGGCCGACACCGAAGGCGAAATCCGCCGCCTCGCCGCGTTCTGCGAGGTCGACGTTCCCGACGATCAATGGCCCGCGATCGTCGGTGTCGTACAACTCGACGCGATGCGGAAGGAAGCGAGGGGGAGCGGCGTCGACGACGATCCCGCCGCGATGATCTTCGAGGGCGGCATCGACCGCTTCCTCTACAAGGGAACGAACGGCCGGTGGCGCGACGTGCTCACCGACGACGACCTCGTTCTCTACGACAAGGCCGCGGCGACGCTCGACCCCGGGCTGCGCGCGTGGCTCGAAGAAGGCCGCGGCTCGAGTGACTGAACTCATCGTGTTGTTCGAGCGGGCGGCCGCGGGCTTCGGCCGGCTTGTCCACTCGGTTGGCGACGCGCAGTGGCACGACCCGACGCCGAATACCGAGTGGGACGTGCGGATGCTCGTGAACCACGTGACGGTCGAGCAATTGTGGGTGCCGCCGCTCGTCCAGGGAGCGAGCGTCGCCGCCGTCGGCAGCCGCCTCGACGGCGATCAGCTCGGTGCCGACCCGGTCGCGGCGTGGGACGCAGCAGTGGGCGCGTCGTTGGCCGCGTTCGGGGCGCCGGGCGTGCTCGAGAAGACGGTCTTGCTTTCAAGCGGTGAGAAGGCGACCTCCGAATACTGCTGGGAGATGACCACGGACGCGTTCATCCATTCGTGGGATCTCGCGCGCGGTATCGGCGCCGACGAGACGCTCGACGCCGAGCTCGTCGACCTCGTGTACGAGCGAACCCTTCCGATTGCGGAGCATCTCCGCGAGACCGGTCTGTTCGCGCCGCCCGTGCCCGTCCCCGCCGCCGCATCCCTGCAGACGAAGTTGCTCGCGCTCTTCGGTCGGCGCGCGTAGCCTTCGCGTCGAACTGCGTGAGAGGCTGATCGCATGGGCTCGGATCCGACTCCCGGAGTCGACGACCACCACGTCGAACGAGTGACGCTGATGGCGCGGGGAATCGCGACCGCGGTCGCGCCCGAGAACGGGCTCACCGACGTGCAGGCGGATCTGCTGGAAGCAATCGCGAGCGCGCTCACGGGAATCTCGGTCGACTATCGCGCCCTCGAGCCGCTCGGGGCGGAGGAGTTCGCGGCGACCCTGGCCGGGCGCGACCTGATCTACCGCCAACGGATCGTGCATCACATGGTGCTCGGCGAGCTCGTGTTGCGGCCGATTCCGGTCGTGGTCGCGCATCGCGTCGCGATCTACGCGGAGGCGCTCGGCGTGAAGGACGACTTCGTGCGCGTCGCGCGCCGATATGCGCAGGGTGCCTACGGGCTGGCGTGGATGGACCTCCAGCGCAGCGGTTTCGTCGAACATGTCCGTGAGGCCGACGGCGAGGCGGCTCCCTCGCGGGCCGCGTCGACGCCCGCTCCGTTCGAGCCCGCGCAGATCGACCCCGAGCTCGCGGCGCGGTGGACTGCCTTCGCCGAGCTTCCCGAGGAAACGCTCGGGCGTGGTGTCCGGGAGATGTACGACAGCCGCGGCTTCGGCCTGCCCGGAACGCCCAGCGGCGCACCCGCCTATCTCGCGCAGCACGACTTCGTGCACGTGCTCGCCGACTACGGCACGAACCTCAAGGGCGAACTCGAGGTCTTTGGGCTCATCGGTCGCGCCGATCCCGACCCCAAGGGCTTCGCGTGGATGGCGACGCTGATCGGATTGTTCGAGACGGGATACATCTCGAGTACGGGATTCTTCGACCGCGATGTGCGGGAACGCAACATCCGAGCACCCGGTATGCACCATCGGATCGCCGACGCCATCCGGCGCGGCAAGATTGTGTGCGACCGCTACGGCGTCGATCTGTTCGAAGTCGACTACTACGAGCTCGCGGGTCGGCCGGTCGGAGAGCTACGCGAACTGCTCGGCATGCCGCCGAAGTCGGCCGGTGCGCTCGAAGGCGGTTCGGCCGGCGTATTCGACCTGGAAGGTATGTCGGAGCATCAGCGGCGAGTCGCCGCGCAACGTCGGGGAGACAACACGTGAACCGCAACTTCAGCCAGACGATCACCGTGTGCTGCAGCGACCCGGCACCGATCATCGCGCTGCTCGCCGAGTGGGATCTCAACCAGGCGATGAGCGACATCATGGGCTACATGGGTACCCGCATCCTCGCCGACCGCGAAAAGATCGGCCAATACGTGCTCATCGCCGACTTCGGCGTCGTCGATCCGAACGTGTCCGCCGCCGACGAAGCCGCCCGCAACAACGCGCGGCCCGAGACCCGCGAGTGGGCGGCGCGCCTGCTCGAACTGATCGACGACGAACCCGAGTACCACCACTTCGACGAGCTCTACCGCACGGACCGATGACGGCGCTCGCGCACGCGCTCTCCGCGTGGGGCGACCACGACCGCGACAACCCATATCCGTTGTTCGAGCAGTTGCGGCGGCTCGGTGCAGTGCACGCGGTCACGCTCGCCGACGGGCACGACGCCTGGCTCGTCGTCCGTTACGCCGAAGCGCGTGCGGCGCTCAGCGACCCGCGGTTGTCGAAGGACATGAAGGCCGCGCTCGCATCCGACGGTGATGTGGTCGCGGAGGGTCTCCCCGGGCCGGCGTTCGCGCGTCACATGCTCGTCGTCGACCCACCGGACCACACTCGGCTCCGGCGCCTCGTCGCCGCTGCGTTCTCGGTTCGCCGGATCGAAGGATTGCAGCCGCGCGTACAGGAGATCGTCGACGACTTGCTCGACGGCATCGCCGCCCACGCGCCCGACGACGTCGTCGATCTCGTTGCGACCTTCGCGTTTCCCGTGCCCTTCACTGTCATCTGCGAGCTGCTCGGCGTACCGGATCACGAACGTGAACCATTTGGTCGTGCGCTCAAGCAGCTGCTGGCTCCCACAGCCGGCTCCGAGGAGTACGAGCGCGCCAAGCTGGCGTCCGACTGCGTCGTCGAACTGCTGAGCGCCCTCGTCGAGGAGAAACAGAAGGCGCCCGACGATGCACTGGTCAGCGCGCTGATCAGTGCACGCGACGGCGACGAGAAGCTCGATCAAGATGAACTGATGTCGACGATATTCCAGCTGATCGTCGCCGGGCACGACACGACCGCGAGCCTGATCGGCAACAGCGTCGTCGCGCTGCTACTCCACCCCGAACAGCTCGCGCGGATCAGAGGCGACACGGCGCTGCTCTCGAACGCGGTCGAGGAACTTCTTCGCTACGACGCCCCGGTGCCGCACGCGACGTTCCGGTACGCACTCGAGCCGATCGACATCGGTGGCGTCACGATTCCCGCCGGCGCCCAGGTCATCATCAATCTCGCATCGGCGAACCGCGATGCCGACCACTACGCGCACCCGGAGACGCTCGACATCGAACGCACCGACGTGCGTCACCTCGGGTTCGGTCATGGCATCCACTTCTGCCTCGGCGCACCGCTCGCGCGCATGGAGGCACACATCGCGCTCAAGTCGCTGATCCACCGTTTCCCGGATCTGCGGCTGGCCGGACTCGCGGAGGAGCTGCATTGGGGGCACGGCGACGGCCTCGTCCTCCGCGGCCTCTCAGCCCTCCCGGTCGTCCCCGGCCGACCGATCGCCCGACGCTAGGGGCCCACCCGGAACGAACCCATGCTCCGCTGTCATCAGGTCCGCGGGTGTTGCCGTTCGGCGGCGGCCGGGCAAGAGCGTCGTGGCGTGTACCGATCGCTCGGCCTCGTGGTCCTTGTCGTGACGTGCAGGCGCCGGCTTCGTACAGGCCTTCCCTCGGCTAGGTCTGTACCGTGAGGAGCGTCCATTCGCCGGGGACGCCGAGGAGAAGTTGCTCGAAGTCGCGGGGCAGGGGCTGATGCCGCTCAAGGACGCGTGCATCGCGGCGCGTGCGGCGGTCGAGGACCCGGCGGAACGGTCGGCTCGCCAAGGGCAAGGACACCCGCACCGTTGCCCACCTCGGCCGGCATATCCCGGCCGAGTTACGTACGGCGTTGGTGGTGAAGGGCCTCGAATGCAAGATCGAGGGCTGCAACTGCCGCGGGTATCGCGAGATCGACCACATCTACGACTACGCCAAAGGCGGCCCGACTGCCTATGAGAATGTCGGCCCGACCACCACCCTCACGCGAATGAGCGCGGTTCAGCGCTCGGTCGATCAGAGCGCGCGCCAAAGGACTGCGTCGTCACCGAGATGTTCCTTGCGGTGAGCGAGTTGCCATCCGCAACGCTGGTAGAACGCGGATGCTTCGCCGGTGTGAAGCCATAGTTCGGCGACGTCGAACACTTTCGCTCGCTCGGCCGCTCGCTCCAAGAGCGATCGGCCGATCCCGAGATTTCGCCCAGGGCCGACAACGAGCATCCCCGACAGCCAGGGGCCCTGATCGGGGAACCGTGCGTCGCCGTCGTCATCACACACCGACAGGCATCCGACGGGCTCGTGGTCCGCGTGAGCGACAAGCGTGAAGGGAATCCCGTCGGGGAGCGTTCGGGTGCGTAGCCGTGCACGCCACTCATCGAGATCCGCGTCGTCGTGGCCTGCGCTCCACTCGTGCCAGTGCCAGCGCAGCACCATTTCGAGCAGCGGCGAGTCCTCGTGCAGCACGTCGATTCGCAGCTCCATCGCGTCAGTCCCGGTCGAGACGGCGGGCGAAGGCGACGATCGCGTCGAACTCGGCGTCGGTGAGGGGGAGCACCGACAGGCGGTTCCCTTTCGCGAGCAGGCGGCACTCCGCAAGTTCGGGGACTGTGCGTAACTCGTCGAGCGAGACGAACGGCAGCGCGCGTACGGGTGCCACCGTTACCCAGTCCCAACGAGGGTCCTCGGGTTTGCTCGCCGGGTCGTAGTACTTGCTTCCCGGGTCGAACTGCGTCGGGTCGGGTTCGGCGGCCTTGACGATCTTGCAGATGCCGGCGACCCCGGGCGGCTTCGCGTTCGAGTGGTAGTAGATCGCCTGCTCGCCCCGCTTCATCTCGCGCAGGAAGTTGCGCGACTGGTAGCTGCGGATCCCGTCCCAGCCTTCGCGGCCGGCTCGCACGAGGTCGTCGTACGAGAACACGTCGGGTTCGGACTTGAGCAACCACCGGGCCACGGCCGAGAGGGTACGGCTCCAGGTCGCATTCCATATATCAAGTAATCATTTGAGTACTTGACAACTGGCGGCCGACTGCGCACTATTGGGTCCGATACGTGACCGAGAAGCCAAGGACACGAAGCGGGAGGGGCATGATGGCGCGAGTTGACGTCGACGAGCTGAGGGACAAGGTCAAGGTCATGTACCGGGCGGTCGCGGAGGCGCCGCAGGGTGAGTTCCACTTCGAGATGGGACGGGTTCTGGCGCAGCGGCTCGGTTACCCGTCGCGTGAGTTGGACGGTGTACCTCCGGAAGCGATCGAGTCGTTCGCGGGCGTGGGTTACCACCTCGGGTTGGCCGCGATCGCGGCCGGCGAACGGGTGGTCGATCTCGGGAGCGGTTCGGGCATGGATGCGTTCCTCGCCGCGCAGCAGGCCGGCACCGGGGGAGAGGTCGTCGGTATCGACATGACCGACGAGCAACTCACCAAGGCGCGCCGCCTCGCCGAGCGCGACGGTTACCCGGGCGTGCGCTTCGAGAAGGGCTACATCGAGGAGGCGCCGGTCGCGGACGGGTCGGTCGATGTCGTGATCAGTAACGGGGTCGTCAACCTCTCCGACGACAAGGCAGCGGTCTTTCGCGAGATCGCGCGGATGTTGAAGCCCGGCGGCAGGATGGCGATCTCCGACATCGTCACCGAGCGCCAGCTCAGCGAAGCGATCGTGTGTGACGTCAACCTGTGGGCGTCCTGCATCGGTGGTGCGATGCAGGAAGACGACTACCGGCGGGCCATCGAGGAGGCCGGGCTCGAGCTGCTGACGGTGCAGGACAATCCTCAGTACCACTTCATCTCGGATTCGGCGCAGGGAGCGACCGAGACCTTTGGGGTGAAGAGCGTTTCGGTCCTGGCGGCGAAGAACTGAAAAAGCAGAAGCGCTGACGCCCCTACCATTGGGCGGTGACCTTCCGGGCGACGTGGTCATGGCGAGCGGCACTCGTTGCCGTCTGTGCGGCGGGCGTTCTGTTGCCGCGGGCGGCGGGCGCGGCCGAGGTTCCGGCGTTCACTGCGCCGGTTGTCGACGAAGCCAATGTCGTTCCCGACGACCTGGAAGCCTCACTCAACTCCGAGCTGACCGACTACCAGGCACGGTCGGGCAATCAGATCGCCGTCGCGGTCGTACGGACGACCGGCACCGATTCGATCGAGGAGTACTCGCTCGCGCTCGCGAATGCCTGGGGAGTCGGCGACGCGGACCTGGACAACGGTGTCGTGCTCGTCATCGCGTACGACGACCACGCGCTTCGTATCGAGGTCGGTAGCGGACTCGAATCGCTTCTCACCCGCGACCTGGCCGCGCTGATCATCTCCGACGCGATCACGCCCTCTCTCCAATCGGACGACGTCGCCGGCGGTATCGGAGCCGGCATCACGGCCATCGAGACCGCGCTCGACGGCGAGCCGGTCGACATCCAACAGGATTCGAGCAGCAATGCCGCGCCGCCCGCCGCAACCGAGCCCTACTCCGGGTCGAGTGGGAACGGAGGCTCGAGTGGTCCCGGCTTCGGCGCCTTCGGGTTCGTCATCGTGTTCATGTTCGTCGCGGCGATGATGGGCGGGATCAAGGGTCAGCGGCGCCGGTCCGGATGGACGTCACCGGTCGGGTTCGGCAACTCGTGGAACGACAACTCGTGGAACAACAGCTCATGGAGCGACAACCGAAGCTTCGGGGGCGGCGGGATAGGCAGTAGTGGTAGCAGTGGCGGCGGGCACAGCGGCGGCGGGCACAGCTCCGGTGGTGGCGGTGGCGGTGGCGGCGGGAGTTTCGGAGGCGGTGGCGCGAGTGGCAAGTGGTGACCTGAAGCGACCGCGCCGGCGCGAACAGGCTGCCGTTCGAGACGCGGTCGACCGTGCCGAAGCGACTACCGGCCTTCAGTTCTGCGTGTACATCGGCCGAATCGACGACGATCACCCGCGCGAGCAGGCGGAGGCGGTGTTCGTCGAAAGCGGGCTGGAGGAGGTTCCCGCAGTCCTCATCGTCGTCGCACCCAAAGCGCGTCGGGTCGAGGTCGTCGTCGGTTCGCACGCACGCGACCGCATCACTGATGACGACGCGGCCGCCGCAATCGCGTCGATGACCGGCGCGTTCCTGCGCGGTGCACTCACCGACGGCCTGATCGCCGCGCTCGCAGACCTCGCGACACGTGCGGGTCCGCGGCCCGCGCTCGCTGAAGGTGCCGAACTTCCCGATGTCGTCGGAGAGGTCTAGGAATACGCTCCACTCGTGGACCCCGATTCGGATGAGGTCAGAGGCGAGCGGCGGGGACCCGTCCTCGGCGTCGCGGCGGTCGCGGTCGCGATCCCGTTCTTCATGCCGTCCGGCTATACGCCGGGATCTCGATGGCTCATCCCGCTCGTCGAAGTCGGCTCCTCGTAGCCGTCGCGCTCACCGACCCCGGCCGTACTGGGAACTCGACAGCGGCGGTCCCGGCCGGCGCGCGCACCGGGTGGTGCAGTACCCCGACATCGCGTTCCCCCAACAGCTCAATCCCGATCTGGCCCCACCCGGCTGGCGGCCGGTGTTCTTCGACTACCTCTCGCTCGGGGTCACGACCGCACTCGCGTTCAGCCCGACGGATGCGATGCCGCTCGCGTCGTGGGTCAAGCTCGTCATGGCGATCGAGTCCCTCACGTCGCTGCTCATCTTGGGCCTGGTAATTGCCCGAGCGGTCAACATCCTGGCGTAGCTGTTCGCGGCGGTCAGCTGGGGTTCAGGTGGGAACCGGGAGACTCGGGCG
>JANNHK010000456.1:0-2187 GCA_031404355.1 Actinomycetes bacterium | reverse complement strand
GAAACGCCCGCCACGCCCCTTTCCGATGTGGCCCATGAAGTTGCCATTCAAACCGTGGCATCTGGCCAGGAAGGCCTGATCTTGGCCGCCAGGCTTGAAGAAAACGGTGGTGCCATCGAGCGCCCGATCGGCTGGACCATCATCTCAAGCGCCGGCGAAAAAGTCTTCTCCGCCGAAATGCCCGTCGCCGATGTGGCGCGTCGACCCCGACGTCGAGAACATCACGACGGGAAGTGGCGACGACCTCGTGAAGGCAGGCAATGGGGTCAACACGATCGCGGCCGGGACGGGCGTCGACACCATCAAGGCCGGCGGCGGCGACGATGTCGTCAACGCAGTCGACGCAACCCGCGACGAGCGCGTCGACTGCGGCCCCGGCATCGACCGGGTGTCCTACGACAGGCCGCTCGACACGCCAATCGGCTGCGAGTAACGCTCAGCCCCCGGACGCGTCCTGGGGCTTGGTCCTGCCCGCCGCGATCCAGGGCATCATGCCGCGCAGTTCGGCGCCCACCGCTTCGATCGGGTGCTTGCGCAACTCGTCCTGCATGCGGTTGAAGTTCGGGCGACCGTTCTCGTTCTCCGCAATCCACTCCTTGGCGAACTCGCCGCTCTGGATCTCGCCGAGAATCTTCTTCATCTCGGCCTTGGTCTGCGCGGTGACGATGCGCGGCCCGCGTGAAAGCTGGCCGTACTCGGCGGTGTCGGAGATCGAATAGTCCATCGCCGCGATGCCGCCCTCGTAGATGAGGTCGACGATGAGCTTCACCTCGTGCAGCGTCTCGAAGTACGCCGACTCCGGCTGGTACCCGGCTTCGACCAAGGTCTCGTAGCCGTTGCGGATCAGTTCGACGAGCCCGCCGCACAACACGACCTGCTCGCCGAACAGGTCGGTCTCGGTCTCTTCCTCGAACGTCGTGTCGAGCACGCCGGCGCGCGTGCCGCCGATCGCCTTCGCGTAGGCGAGGCCGGTCTGCTTTGCCTTGCCGGTCGCGTCGTTCTCCACGGCGACGAGGCACGGCACGCCGCCACCCTCTTCGTAGGTGCGGCGCACGAGGTGACCGGGGCCTTTCGGGGCGATCATCCATACGTCGACGCCGGCGGGCGGTGCGATCTGGTTGAAGTGGATGTTGAACCCGTGCGCGAACGCGAGCGAGTTGCCGTCGACGAGGTTGGGCGCGATGTCGGCCTCGTACACCTTCTTCTGCTCGGTGTCGGGCAACAGCACCATCACGATGTCGGCTGCTTTCACCGCCTCACCCGTCGGGAGCACCTTCAGCCCCGCCGCTTCGGCCTTGGCCTTCGACTTCGATCCCTCGCGCAGACCGACGATGACGTCGATGCCACTGTCCTTCAGGTTCAGCGCGTGCGCGTGCCCCTGCGAGCCGTAGCCAAGGATCGCGACCTTCTTGTCGGCGATCAGCGCGGTGTCAGCGTCGTTGTCGTAGTACACGGAAGCGGGCATCGAAACGTTCTCCCTGGTCAATCGGAACGGTGCTAGGCGCGGGCTGACTTTACGGCGCGGAGTTTCGTGGGCTGGCGGGCGACGCGGGCGAGAGCGATGCGGCCCGTGCGTTGCAGTTCGAGAATGCCGAAGGGCTTCACGAGGTCGCTGAACGCGTCGAGCTTGTCGGGCTCCCCCGCGACCATGATCGTCATCGCCTCGTAGCCGACGTCGACGATCTTGGCCTCGAAGATGGCTGTGAGCTCGGTCACGTCGCTGCGCGACTCCGACGTTGCCTTCACCGTCACGAGCATGAGCTCGCGCTCGACGCCTTCTTCATGCGGCACCTCGGTGATCTTGATGACATTGATCAGCTTGTTGAGCTGTTTCACGACCTGTTCGAGCGGAGCCGACTCGGCGTCGACGACGATCGTCATGCGGCTGAACCGTTCGTCCTCGGTCGGGCTGACCGCGAGCGAGTAGATGTTGAACGCGCGCCGCGAGAACAGCCCGACGACGCGGGACAGCACACCGGCCTTGTTCTCGACGACGACCGTGAGGATGTGGTGCGCGACGCCGTTACTCATGGGGCTTCGACCTCCGGCCCTCGATCGCCCGGACAACGCGGCTCGACAACCCGGGCCGCAGGATCTCCCGCCTGCCTAGTCATGGCTGAGTTCGCCTTCGCCGAATTCGGGGCCGAGGATGATGTTGTCGTTGTTGGTCCCCGCGGGAACCATCGG
>JANNHK010000455.1:0-10103 GCA_031404355.1 Actinomycetes bacterium | reverse complement strand
CCGCGGGATCGATGTCGAACCAGCACTGGTGGCCGGAACAGTTGAACCTGCGTCCGCTCGCCAAGAACTCGCCGCTGATCGATCCGATGGGTGACGAGTTCGACTACGCCGCGGAATTCGAGAGCCTCGACCTCGCGGCCGTGAAGGCCGACATCGCCGAGGTACTCACGACGTCGCAAGACTGGTGGCCGGCCGACTACGGCCACTACGGACCGCTGTTCATCCGTATGGCGTGGCACAGCGCGGGCACCTACCGCATCTACGACGGCCGCGGCGGTGCGAGTTCGGGAACGCAACGCTTCGCGCCGCTGAACAGCTGGCCCGACAACGCGAACCTCGACAAGGCGCGGCGCCTGCTGTGGCCGGTCAAGCAGAAGTACGGCCGCACGATCTCGTGGGCCGACCTGATGATCCTCACCGGGAACGTCGCGCTCGAGTCGATGGGCTTCACGACGTTCGGCTTCGGCGGCGGGCGGGCCGACGTCTGGGAGCCCGAAGAAGACATCTACTGGGGGCCGGAAGACACCTGGCTCGCAGACGAGCGCTACAGCGGCGATCGCGAACTCGCGAATCCGTTGGGCGCGGTGCAGATGGGCCTCATTTACGTGAACCCCCAGGGTCCGAACGGTGTGCCGAGCGCGCTGGCCGCGGCCAAGGACATCCGCGAGACGTTCGCGCGCATGGCGATGAACGACGAGGAGACGGTCGCCCTCATCGCGGGTGGGCACTCCTTCGGCAAGACCCACGGTGTCGCCGACGCGGACGAGTACGTCGGTCGCGAGCCCGAAGGTGCCGGTATCGAAGAGCAAGGTCTCGGCTGGAAGAACACGTTCGGCACCGGCACGGGCGGCGACACGATCACCAGCGGGCTCGAGGGTGCGTGGACACCTACGCCGGTGACGTGGGACAACAGTTTCTTCGAGACGCTGTTCCGTTACGACTGGGATCTGGTGAAGAGCCCGGCCGGTGCGTTTCAGTGGGTGCCGACCGACCCCGCGGCGGCCGATGCCGTGCCCGATGCGCACGATCCGGCGCAGCGCCACGCGCCCGTCATGCTCACGACGGACCTCGCACTGCGGATGGACCCGATCTACGGACCGATCTCGCGGCGCTTCTACGAGCACCCCGACGAGTTCGCCGAAGCGTTCGCGCGCGCGTGGTTCAAGCTGACCCACCGCGACATGGGACCCGTCGCGCGCTACCTCGGTCCGGAAGTTCCCGACGAGCAGCTGATCTGGCAGGACCCTGTCCCGGCCGTCGGCCACGAGCTCGTCGACGCGCAGGACATCGCGGCGCTGAAGACGAACGTCCTCGCGTCCGGCCTCTCGGTCTCGCAGCTGGTTTCGACCGCGTGGGCGTCGGCGTCGACGTTCCGCGACAGCGACAACCGTGGTGGCGCCAACGGCGCGCGTATCCGCCTCGCGCCGCAGAAGGACTGGGACGCCAACGACCCGGCCGAGCTCGCGACGGTGCTCGCGACGTTGGAGCAGATCCAGAAGGACTTCAACGCCTCGCAGACCGGTGGGAAGTTGGTTTCCCTCGCCGACCTGATCGTCCTCGGCGGGTGCGCCGCGGTCGAGCAGGCCGCGAAGAGCGCCGGGCACGACATCGAGGTTCCCTTCTCGCCGGGACGCACGGACGCGTCGCCGGAGCAGACCGACGTCGACGCGTTCGCCGTGCTCGAACCGACCGCCGACGGGTTCCGCAACTACTTCCGAGCCGGTGACAAGCGGCGGCCCGAGGAACTGCTCGTCGATCGGGCGAGCCTGCTGGGGTTGACTGCACCGGAGATGACCGTGCTCGTCGGCGGCCTGCGAGTTCTCGGCGCGAATGCCGGGCGCGCCGCGCACGGCGTCTTCACCGGGCGGCCCGAGACGCTGACCAACGACTTCTTCGTGAACCTGCTCGACATGCGCACGGAGTGGCGGGTCTCGTCGACCGAGCACGTCTACGAGGGCCGCGACCGGGCAACCGGCGAGGTCACGTGGACCGGCACCGCCGTCGACCTCGTCTTCGGTTCGAACTCGCAGCTCCGCGCCGTCGCCGAGGTCTACGCGTGCGAAGACGCGCAGCAGAAGTTCGTGCAGGACTTCACGGCCGCGTGGGACAAGGTGATGAACCTGGACCGCTTCGACCGGGCCTGATCCGTCGGCCAGACTGCTGCTGTGGCCGCGGCGGAACAGGGACCTCGGCTCGTGGCATCGGCCGCGATCCGGGCCGGGTTCCCGTGGGCCGCGTTTGCGGCCGCGGCCGCGACGTCACCGTGGCTCTTCACGTCGTGGTGGTGGGCGCTGCGCGCGGGGCCGATCGTGTTCGTGGCGGTGTGGGTCGCCGCGTCGCTGACCGTGTTCGTGTTCCCGATCGCTCGACTCGGCGCCTGGGCGGCGCGGCGCGTGACCGCGCGCGATGGCCCCCGGCGCCTCGCCAATGTCGGCGCCGAGCTCGCGCTCGCGATCGGCGTCCCGACCGAACGCGTCGCCGTCGTCGATGCCGACGCGCCCAACGTCGGCGTCTTCCCGACCGACACCGGCAACATCGTGATCGCCACGGCGGCCGCGGTCGACACGCTCGATCGCCGCGAACTCGAGGCGCTCGTCGCGTCGCAGCTCACGGTCGCGTCAGATCGCCGGGTTCGCATCGCGTCGAGCGCGCAACTCGTGCAGTCACCACGCTTCGCGTTGTTGTTCGCGGCACCCTTCCTCAACCCGTTCTTCATGCCCACCGCGTTCCTCGCGTTCTTCGGGGGTCGCTCCGCGGACGCGACCCGTGACCTCGTCGCCGACGATGTCGCCGTGCGCACGACCTTCAATCCGGCGCCGCTCGCGCGCGCGTTGCGCCACCTCGGCGAACATGCCGGCGAAGGTTCCCGGTTGCGGGTCGGCCTCCCGGGCTTTCTCGTCGATCAGTTCTGGGTGATGTCGACCCGGTCGACGATGACGACGACGGTGACGACCGGCGGTTCGTCGCGGGAGTGGACGACCGCCGATGAGATCGCGGCCGAGATGCGCGTGCGCGCCGACCGCGTCGAGCGGGCCGCGCGCGGCGACTGGTCGGGGTTCGGGAGCCTGCGGGCGTGGCGGGCCGCGGTGCGAAGCCTCGGCCGGCGAGCGGACGCGAGCTAACGGCGCCCGGACTACGACGCGCCGACTACAACGCGCGTGTCGGGCGGTACGCGCAGACGAACGTCGTGATGGCGGCTTCGACGCGGGCAGTCATCGCGCCGGCGTCGGGCGCGTCGTAGCCGAGTGCGCGGCGGAGTTGTTGATGGCCGACGATGCCGCCGATGAACTGTTCGGCCGCGATCTGCAGGTCGTCGATCTCGAGCTCGCCGCCGGCGACGCGCGCGGCGAGGAAGTCGCACAGGCGCGCGTACGAGATCGCCGGACCGCGTTCGAAGAGCACCTGGGCGAGTTGAGGGAACCGGGTGTATTCGCCGGTCGCGAGGCGGAACAGCACGGTGGCCTGCTCGCTGAGCGCGGCGCGGGCGGTGGCGTGGCCGATGGCCCGGAGCCCTTCTTCGAGGCTGAGAGCGTCGAGTTCGTCGCCCGAGCGCGCGTCGATCGTCGCGTCGGTCAGGTCCGCGATGATGGCCTCGAACAGCGTCCCGCACACGTTCATGGCCATCGGCGACAGCGAGGCCCGAACCGTCGGCGTCAACTGGCCCGGCGGCTTCCACCATCTGATGGCCGAACTGGCGCCGTTGTTCCAGAGCGACGGGCCCCCCGACTTCGGCGCCCTCGCCGCGGCGGCCGCCCGCCATGGCGCGGAAATCCTCGGCCCCCCGCTCGCCCAACTCGAAGCCGCCGGCGGCTGATCGAAGCGGGCGGTGCAACACCGTCGTTCGGGTTCGAGATGACGGAGGACAGCGAAGCTAGGCGGTGTCGTCCGAGCCGTCGCAGTCGGTGAGCCCGAGCTCGCCCGACTTCGCGTTGGATTCCGTGAAGGGATCCTCGTTGTTCGAGAACAGCGTGGTCAGGTCGTCGTTGTCCTTCAGGGCTTCGAGCTCCGACTCCGCGGTCTCGATCAGGTCGTCGACGTCGTCGGCGATCTCGGCCGGCGGCTCGAGCGCGCTGATGGCGTCGATCTGCGATTGGACTCGCGGAATCACTTCGTCGTCCACGAAGGCGGTGAGTTCCTCTTCGCTGGGCAACTCCGTGGCCGAGCCGAAGGCCTCCTCGCCGGCGGCGTCGAGCTCCGTTTCCATCTCGGCGCAGATGGCGTCGGCTTGGCTGACGAAGTCGTCGAGCGACAACGCCTCCGAGTCGTCGTCGTCGCCGCCGCAGGCGGCAACACCGCCCAACGCGAGGGAAATGACGGCGAGGGCAGCCAGATGACGACGGGCCAGATGACGACGGGTCCGCGTGCGCGTGTGGGTCAGCATGGCGAAAAGCGTACGAGGCGGCCGGAGCGCGAAGGGGGACCCCGCGATACTTGCCGGACTCGACGAGGAGGCTCCGCGGACATGACGTTCACCTGGATGGGCGATACCAGGCCGTTTCTCGACGAGCAGGGAAACCTGCCCGCGCGGTTCGTGATCGAGCAGGTCGACGACAACGGGTTCCGGCTCCGCGAGTCGTTTGGCTACAAGCCGGTCGACGGCGAGGCGGTTGCGGTGACCGACGACGCGCTCGGTGTCACCGACTTCGCGTCGATCCCGTCGTATATGACGTGGTTCGTCAACCGCACCGGGCGCCACACGCCCGCCGCGCTCCTGCACGACCAACTCGTCCGCGCCGACACCCCGACCGCCGAGCGAGTAGACGCGGATCGCACCTTCCTCGCCGCCATGGACGCGCTCGGTGTTCCCCCGGTGCGCGGCCGCGTGATGTGGAGCGCGACGGCGCTGGCGACGCGTGTCACCGCTCGTCCGTGGGGACTCGTCGGCATCATCGTGTGGGCGTTGTGCGCGTTCGCGGGAACGTGGTTGCTCGTCCAGGGCGTGACGCACCAGAACGGGGAGCAGGTCGCAGTCGCGCTGCTGGGCCCGTTGGTGACGTGTCCGTTGTGGGGCCGTCAGTATTGGGCGGGTGTCGTCGGGGGCTACGCGCTGTGGGTCGTGCTCGTTCCCGCAGGCACCGCAATCGGGGCCTACTACCTGATCTATTGGCCGATCGAGCAGCTCGTACGGCTCGGCCGCAAACTCATCCCCGCCAACCGGCACGAGGAACTCCCCGGCCCGAGCACGTATAAGGCCGCGTAGCGCCGCGGCGACGTCCGTCCGACTGACGGTTCTCCAGCTTCTCTCCACGTCCCGTCGCACCAGAACTGGCCTGCCGGCGCCGCCGGTGCGAGCAGCCGGCCCGCCGCCGTCGCAACGGGCGGACCGAAACCCGTCCTGGCCGAGATTTTTCCCGAACTCCTCAGATCCTCGCCGGCCCCTCCGATCAGGAGGTTGCAGGTTGGTTGTACTCATTCTGCGGGGGCTGAGTGAGGGGGGAAGCCAGGATGGATCTTCGGTTTCGGCAGTGGGCCGCGCGCGTTGTGCTCGTGGGTCTGGTTGTCGCAGCGGCCGCACCGCTGACGACGGCGACCGCGGCGTTCGCGACACCTTCGGGTCTCGATCCGGGGTTGCCCACGCGTGGAACCGCATCGATACCGGTCGTCGTCACCGGCACGACCGCGACCGCTTCGGTTGACGACGCCGTTCGTCATTCCGGTGGGACCGTCACCGCGGCGCTCCCCGTCGTCGACGGCGTCGCCGCGACCGTTCCCGCATCGCGGCTGGTGGATCTCGCCGCCGCGCCCGGCGTGCGGGCCGTTACCGCGGATCGTACGGCGTCGTTCGCCGACAACACCTTCGACCCCGAAACCGTCGCATCCGCCTTCGTGCGCAGCACGACGGCATCGAGCGCCTGGTCGACCGGAAACTACGGCGCCGGCATCGGCGTCGCCGTGCTCGACACCGGCGTTTCACCCATGCCCGATTTCGCGGGCCGGCTCGTGCACGGGCCCGACCTCTCGGGCGAGGGCACGGTCGTCGACACCTTCGGGCACGGGACCGTGATGGCCGCGATCGTCGCGGGGAACGGTGCCGACTCGGCGGCGCGCGAAGGGGGCGCCATAACCGGTGTCGCGCCGGCTGCGCACGTCGTGGCGGTCAAGGTCGCGGGCGCGAACGGCGCAACCGACGTGTCGACAATCCTCCAAGCGATGCACTGGATCGCGGCGTACCGCGACCAGTTCAACATCCGAGTCGTGAACTTGGCGTGGGGTGTCCCGTCGACCCAGGCCGTTGCGCTCGACCCTCTCAACTACGCGGTCGAACGCCTGTGGGACCTCGGCATCGTGGTCGTCGTCGCCGCCGGCAACAGTGGGCCGCAGTTCGGCACGGTGACGAAGCCCGGCGACGATCCCGTTGTCCTCACGGTCGGTGCCTACAACGACCGCGGCGACGCGAGCCCCATCAACGACAACATTCCCCAGTGGTCGTCGCGCGGCCCGACGCACGAAGGTGTGGCCAAGCCCGACGTCGTCGCGCCGGGCCGCACAATCCTCGCGGGCCGTTCGTACGGTTCCGCCGTCGAGCTCGCCAATCCCAAAGCATTGGTGATGCCGAGTTACATCCGCGGGTCGGGGACGTCGCAAGCGAGCGCGGTCACCTCCGGTGTCGTCGCGTTGTTGCTCGCGGCTCGACCCGAACTCACTCCCGACCAGGTGAAGGACGCGATCAAGTCGACCGCGAACCGCATGCCGAACGCGAATCCCAACGCGCAAGGCGTCGGGCGCGTCGACCTCGCCGCCGCGCTCATCGCCCAACCGACGAACGAAGTGCAGCCCCGCCCCGCGACCGGGCTCGGGTCGATCGAGGCGAGCCGCGGCGGCGCGCACGTCGTCGCCGACTGCAACGGCGTCGCCACCGACATCGTCGGCGAGATCGACGCGCGCTGCGAAACCTGGGACCCGCAGGCGTGGACGACTTCGCAGTGGACCGGCGACGAGTGGACCGGTGTCTCGTGGAAGGGCTCCGAGTGGACCGGTGTCTCGTGGAAGAACGTCGGTTGGTCGGACGCGACATGGGACGGCGTGAGTTGGAAAGACGGCACCTGGACCGGCGTGTCGTGGAAGAACGCGAGTTGGGCCGGCGTCTCGTGGAAGGAATGGAACTGGACCAACGGCCGGTGGGTGGCCTTCGAATACGAAGGCGACTTCCTGACCGCCTTCTGGGGCAAGAAGCCCGCGCCCGGCAACAAGATCCGCGGCGAGTTGTACACGCCTCCGCCGGAGCCCGAACCGCCGGAGCCCGAACCGGAGCCCGAACCGGAGCCCGAACCGCCGGAGCCCGAACCGCCGGAGCCCGAACCGGAGCCCGAACCGCCGGCGCCGGACGCGGAGGACCAGCCGTGAGCCGCGCCCGGATTCGCCTCACGCTGCTCGTCTGGGGCGTCGCGGTCGCGGCAGGTGTCGCGCTCAGCCTTTCGGTCGCTCGCGTCGCGGCGACACCCGACGTCCTCGACGGCGCATTCGTCGCGCTCTCGCTCGCGACGCTGTGCACCGAGATGTTGACCGTCGATCTGCGCGTCGGCCGCCACGTCGAGTCGTACACGTGGGCCGAAGCCACGGTCGTGCTCGGGCTCGCCTTGCTCGCACCCGCACCGCTCGTGCTGACGTCGCTCGCGATCGGGGTCATGTACATCGGCGCGCGGCGAGCCGCGATCAAGATCGTGTTCAACACGGCCTCGTATATCGTCGGCGTCACGCTCGCGGTCTCCGCGACCCATGCCATCGGAACACCGACATGGGAGGAGCCGGCTCGCTCCGCCCTCGCGCTCGCCGTCGGCGCGATGGTGTTCTCGCTGTGGAACGGCCTGTCGGTGAGCGCCGCCATCGCCTTTGCGCAGGACGTGCCCGTCAGGAGGGTCTACGCCAAGGGTTCGCGCCTGCGCCTGTTCGTCGGCGCGGGCAACGTCGCGATTGGCATGGTGCTGCTCATCGCTGCGCATGTCGACTCGATGGCGCTTCTCGCGTTGCCGCTGTACCTCGGCGTCGCCTACTTCGCGTACCGCGCGTACTTGCGCACCGTGCAGGAGCGCATGATCTGGCGGCACCTTGAAGCGACCAGCCAGGAAGTCAACCGGCTCGACGAACGCGCGGTCGCGGGCGTCGCGCTCACGCGCGCGGCGCTGCTGTTCGAAGCGGACGAGGTCCGATTGGCGCTGTACTCGGCGGAGACGCCCGACGCGATGCGCGTCTTCACCGGGTCGCAGAGCGGCGTCGACACCGTGCACCGAATCGCACGGGCACCGGTCGAGTCCGACCCGACCGCCTCCGACGGTGAGACATGGATCGGCGTCAACCTCGACGGTCTCGACGGCGAGATGGGCTGGCTCCGCGTCGGATTTCACGGCCGGGTCAAACTCACCGAACGCGAGCACCATTTGTTGCACACGTTTGGGAACACCATTGCGAGAAGTATCGAGAACGCGCGTCTCTACTCCGAGATGGCGCGCCACGCGGCGCGCAGCGAGACAGCCGCGCTGCACGACTCGCTCACCGGGCTCCCGAACCGCGCGTTCTTGCAGGAACGGGCCCGGGAAGTCTTCGAAGCCGCGGATGGCAGGGGCCACTTCGCAGTGATCATGCTCGACCTCGACCGGTTCAAGGACGTCAACGACGCGTTCGGTCACGCCGCGGGTGACGCCGTGCTGTGCGAGGTGTCGAAGCGGCTGCAGGCCGCGGTGCGGTCGAACGACACGGTCTGTCGTCTAGGTGGGGACGAGTTCGCGATCCTCGCCACCGACAGTGCCCGCGCCATCGGGATCGCGCAGCGGCTGCTGGCGGTCGTCACCCAACCCATCGACGTCGACGGCGTCGAGATCTCGGTCGGCGGAAGCATCGGATTCGCGTGCTACCCGGAGAACGGGACCGTGTTCGAGGAGTTACTCCAGCGGGCCGACGTCGCGATGTACTCGGCGAAGGCGCGTCGCGGCCGCGTGCGCCGATACTCCGACGACCTCGACGGTGGTCTGCAGTCGAACAAGGATCGCCTCGGGCTGGTCGCGGAACTCCGAACCGCGCTCGACGAAGGCCAGTTCGAGTTGCACTTCCAACCCCAGTTCGAGCTCGAGTCCGGCCGGCCCGTCGGTGCGGAAGCACTCGTCCGGTGGCGCCACCCCACACGCGGTCTGCTCGAGCCGCGCGAGTTCGTTGCGTTGGTCGAGACGTCGAATTTCATCCGCGCGTTCACGAGCATGGTGCTCGAACGAGCGTTGGCGGAATGCGCTCGATGGCAGCGGCCCGGGCATCCACTGCACGTCGCGGTGAACATCTCGGCGCGCGACCTCGACGACGAAAGCCTCGCGAGCGCCGTCGGCGCGGCGCTGGCCCGCCACGATCTACCAGCCAGGTGCCTCGTGCTCGAGATCACCGAGACCGCGATCTTGGGCGACTTGGAGTTCGTCGAACGGCAGATGGCCCGCCTGGCCAGCCTCGGTGTGCGGCTCTCGATCGACGACTTCGGCACCGGAAACTCGAGCCTGTCGTTCCTCCAGCGCGTCATGGTCCACGAACTCAAGATCGACCGTTCGTTCGTCACGGGCGTTGCCACGAATGAAAACGACGCAACGATCACGCGCGCGACGATCGGCCTCGCCCACGGGCTCGGGCTCCGCACCGTGGCCGAAGGCGTCGAGGATCCAGGCGTCGCTCGCGAACTGACCGCCCTCGGTTGCGACTACGCACAAGGGTTCTTGTGGAGCCGACCGCTCCCGGCGGCGGAGATCCCGGCCGCGCTCGGCGTCGTGGACGTCGACCTCGTCCCCGCCACCGACCTGCGCCGGACCGAATCGGTCGTTTCGCGGTACTGAACGGCCGGCCGGGAGCGGGCCGCCGAGAGGGCTCGGATTCAATCGCGAAGCGCCGATGAAATCACGAATGTTGGCCCGCCCGCCCCGCCCTCTCCTCGCACTGCTTCTCGCCTCGGCGATCGCGGCCGGCTGCGGCGGTGCGTCGCGCGACGACGGCGGGGCAGCTGACACCGCGGACGCGCCATCGACGCTCGACGCCGCGTCGGTTGTTCGCGACTTCGATCCTTCCGAACCCGAGGCGATCGCCGCGTTGAACGAGGTCGCGTTGGGCAGCGATGCCGTCTCGTCGCTGACGGCGCT
>JANNHK010000454.1:0-7936 GCA_031404355.1 Actinomycetes bacterium | reverse complement strand
CCCCGTTCGGGGCCGATCATCAGGCCGATCCGCATATGCAGCGAAACCTAACCAGGCTTGTTCCGGTTGGCAATCACGTTCTCGTTTTTCGAGAGTCACCTTGCACACAATTCGGGGCTGGGCAATACTCGCCGCCATGAGCAGCCGCATGAGCCGCGTTGCGGTCGTCACCGGAGGCGCGTCGGGAATGGGCCTCGCGGTGAGCCGGCGACTCGCCGACCAGGGCCATCGGGTCGGGGTGCTCGATCTCAAAGCGGCCGACGAGGCTGCCGCCGCGATCCGGGCGGCCGGGGGCCAGGCCTTCGGTGCTGCGGTCGACGTGAGCGACCGGGGCGCGGTCGACACCGCCCTCGACGCGGTGCGGGCCGAGTTCGGACCCGTCGAGATCATGGTGACCAGCGCGGGCATCGACTTGTTCACCCCCTTCACCGAAATCACGGCCGAGGCCTGGGACCGAGTGCTCGCGGTCAACCTCACCGGCACGTTCAACTGCTTGCAGGCCGTGATTCCCGACATGCTCGCCGCCAAGTGGGGCCGCATCGTCACGATCTCGTCGTCGAGCGCGCAGTCGGGCGCGGCGCGGATGGCGCACTACGTCGCGTCGAAAGGTGGCGTGATCGGACTCACGAAGGCGCTCGCGGTCGAGTACGCGCCGTACGGGATCACGGTGAACACGATCCCACCGGCGTTGATCGACACACCGATGGCGCGCGATGCCGAGGCGCGAGGTGACGTTCCCGATCTCAAGATGCTCGCGGCGCGCGTGCCCGTCCGGCGCGCGGGAACACCCGAAGACATCGCGGGAGCGTGCGCATACCTCTGTTCCGACGAAGCGAGCTACGTCACCGGTCAGATCATCGGCGTCAACGGCGGCATGTACCTGTGACGAACGCGCCGCGCCTCGCTCCGATACCGGTCGAGGAGTGGGGCGACGACGAGCGGGCGGCAATCGAACTCGGGTTTCCACGCGTCGCGCCCCGCATCCTGTCGACCGGGCCCGACGCGCTCCCGGCGTCGAACGCGGTCGGCACGCTGATGCACCACCCGGCGCTCGCGGGCCCGTTCCTTGCGCACAGCGCGGTACTGCTCGAAAAACCCGCGCTCGGGCACCGCAACCGGGAGTTGATCACCCTGCGCGTCGCGGCGCGCACGGGCTCGGACTACGAGTGGGCGCAGCACGTGCGGATGGCCACCGCAGTCGGAATCACTGCGGAAGAGATCGACGCCGTTCGGAGTGGAAGCGACGCGAGCTGGAAGCCGCTCGAAGCCGACCTTCTCGCCGCGACCGATCAGCTCATCGACAGCTACTGCGTCGACGACGACACGTGGGGCCGCCTGGCGCAGGAGCTCGACGCACGTCAGCTCGTCGAAGTCGTGTTCGTCGTCGGCACCTACACCTGCCTCGCGATGGCGTTCAACAGCTTCGGCATCCAGCTCGACCCCGATCTGCAACAGGAGTAGCCGATGGCCCGTTTTCCCAAGCCGCCCGAGGGCAGCTGGACGGCGCACTATCCCGAGCTCGGTACCGGGCCGGTGTCGTACGAGGACTCGATCTCGCCCGAGATCCACGAGCTCGAGCGCGAAGCGATCTTCAAACGCTCGTGGCTCAACGTCGGTCGCGGCGAGCAGCTCCCCCGCAACGGCAGCTACTTCACCAAGGAACTCGCGGCCGCGAACACGTCGGTCGTGATCGTGCGCGACATGAGCGGAGAGGTGCGCGCGTTCCACAACATCTGCCGGCACCGGGCAAACAAGCTCGTGTGGACCGACTTCCCGCGTGAGGAGACGAGCGGGAACTGCCGGCAGTTCGTGTGCAAGTACCACGGCTGGAAGTACGACCTCGACGGCGCCTGCTCGTACGTTCAGCAGGAAGACGAGTTCTTCGATCTCGACAAGAGCGACTACGGCCTCGTCCCGGTGCACTGTGACGTGTGGTCGGGGTTCATCTTCGTGAACGTTGCCTCTGAACCGAGTCAGTCACTGCGCGAATACCTCGGGCCGATGGTGACCGCAATGGAGGGCTACCCGTTCGAGCTCCAGACGGAGCGCTTCTTCTATCGCGCGGAGGTGGGGAGCAACTGGAAGTTGTTCATGGACGCCTTCCAGGAGTTCTACCACGCACCGATTTTGCACGCGAAGCAGTCACCGGTCGCGGCCCGCCCCGAGGTGCAAGCGGCGGGCTTCGAAGGTTTGCACTACGAGATCGACGGCCCGCACCGCATGGTCACGACGTACGGCGGTCGCGGTTGGGAAATGCCGCCCGACATGTTGAAGCCGATGGAAACGGTGACGCGCAGCGGTTTGTTCGGGCCGTGGGACGCACCCGATCTCGGCATCGACGCGCTGCCGAAGGGTGTCAACCCCGCGGGCAAGCGGTCGTGGGGGCTCGACTCGTTCCAGATCTGGCCGAACTTCGTGATCCTGATTTGGGAGCGCGGTTGGTATCTCACGTACCACTACTGGCCGACGTCGCATAACACGCACGTGTTCGAAGGGAACCTGTACTTCGTTCCCGCGAGGAACGCGCGCGAGCGTCTCGCGCACGAGATGGCAGCGGTCACGTTCAAGGAGTACGGCTTGCAGGACGCCAACACGCTCGAAGCGAGCCAGATGATGCTCGAGACGCGTGTGATCACGTCGTTCCCGCTCAACGACCAGGAGATCCTGTGCCGGCACCTGCACAAGGTCGCCGCCGACTGGGTCGCCGACTACCAGCGTGAGAGAGCGAGGGTCTGATGCTCCCGCAGGAGTTCGCCGATCTGGAGCCTTACGCCGCAACGTGGTGCCTGCCGACCGAGCGCGAGCGGTTCGCGCAACGCATGGCGAGCACGATGGACGACATGCAGGCGTTCTACGACGCGTTCTACCCGCGCGCCGAGGAAGCCATTGCGTACTGCGACACGTTCCCGCTCGACGACATGCCCGCCGACGCCGAACGACTGCTCCAGTTGCTGTACTCGCTCGTCATGGCGTCGTTCCCGGTCGAGTCGTGGCGCCAGCCGAACGTTCCCGACTCCGGCGCCGCCTACCTCGACCTTCTGATCGAACCGATCCCGTGACCAGCCCCCTCATTCTCCGGGCTGACCGGTGGGTCGACATCGACGCCGGGCAGGTGAAGTCGCCCGCGGTGATCGTCGTCGAGGGTGAGCGCATTGCCGCGGTGAACCCGGCGACGGTGCCCGACGGCGCGACCGACATCGATCTCGGCGACGTCACGTTGTTGCCCGGTCTGATGGACATGGAACTCAACATGCTGCTCGGCGGTCCCCACGGCGGGAACAAGCGCGGCGATGTCCAGGACGATCCCGCGTTCCGTACGTTGCGGGCGATCGTCAACTGTCGCGACACCCTGCTCGCCGGGTTCACGACCGTCCGCAACCTCGGGCTCTTCGTGAAGACGGGCGGCTACCTGCTCGACGTCGCGCTCTCGCGCGCGGTCGACAACGGTTGGGTCGACGGGCCGCGTATCGTGCCCGCGGGGCACGCGATCACACCGACCGGCGGGCATCTCGACCCGACGATGTTCCAGCGGTTCAGTCCCGACATCATGCAGCTGAGCGTCGAGGAAGGTATCGCCAACGGCGTACCCGAGGTGCGCAAGGCGGTGCGCTACCAACTCAAGTACGGCGCGGGCGTCATCAAGATCTCGGCGTCGGGCGGCGTGATGTCGCACAGCGGCGAGGCGGGCGCGCAGCAGTACTCGGATGAGGAACTCGTCGCGATTGTCGACGAGGCCCACCGCGCCGGCATCAAGGTCGCCGCCCACGCCCACGGCGACGCGGGCATCCGCGCGTGCATCCGGGCGGGAGTCGACTGCATCGAGCACGGGTCGTTGGCCAGCGACGAGACGATTCAGTTGATGGTCGAGCACGGCACATTCCTCGTTCCCACCAGCTACCTCTCCGAAGGCCTCGACGTCTCCCGAGCGGCGCCGGAACTGCAAGCCAAGGCCGCCGAGGTCTTTCCGAAGGCCCGGGCCATGCTGGGGAAGGCGATCAAGGCGGGCGTCAAGATCGCGTGCGGTACCGACGCACCCGCGATCCCGCACGGCGAGAACGCCAAGGAATTGTGGGCGATGGTCGACCGCGGCATGACTCCGATGCAGGCGTTGCACGCAGCAACGGTGATGAGCGCGGAGTTGATCGGCGTCGACGACCGCGGCCGGCTCGCGCCCGGACTGCTGGCCGACATCATCGCGGTGCCCGGAGATCCGTCAGAAGACATCACGACAACCCAAGACGTTCGGTTCGTGATGAAGGGCGGCCGCGTGTACAAGGATGGGCACCGAGATGGCTGAAGAGCAGAGCGAGCAACTGGAGTGGCGCGAACGCGCCGTTTCCAAGAGCCTCACCGCGGCCCGATCGCGCGCCGAGAAGCGCGTCCAGCGCTTCATGGATGCCGCATTCGAGCTGATCGACGAAAAGGGTACGACCGACTTCACGATCCAAGAGGTCATCGATAGGTCGGAGCAGTCGCTCCGCGGCTTCTACCAATACTTCGACGGAAAGGACGAGCTGCTCCTCGCGCTCTTCGAGGAGTCCGTCCGCGAAGCAGTCGAAGACCTCCGGCGGGTGGTCGACGCCGAGTCGACACCGATCGATCGCCTGCGCGCGTTCACGATCCGGCTGCACGAGTGGTGCGAGCCCGACGGCACCCCGCGCAAACGCGGCGCCCACAATCGGCGGCCGATTTCGGAGTTCTCGGTGCAGCTCACGGTCAACCATCCGGAGCGCGTCAAGGCCGCGATGGCGCCGGTGTCGCAGGCGTTGCTCGAGCTCATCGACGACGCGGTCGCGGCCAAGGCGATCACCGTGACCGATGCGCGGCGCACCGCAGCGCTGATTCAGCAGACCGTCATGTACAGCTGGTTCGGGAACCGTCTGATCGAGAACCCGCGCATGCGTGTTACTGCCGAGCAAACGTGGGAGTTCTGCCTGCGCGGCCTCGACGGCTAACGGGCTAGGCCCGATCGAGGTCGAGCATCCGGATCGCGTTCCCCCGGAGCACCTTGTAGCGCTGCGCTTCGGTGAGGCCCGCTGTCATCCGTTCGACCTCCTCCCGCACAAACGGCCACGTCGTGTCGGTGTGCGGGTAGTCGGTCTCGAAACAGATGTTGTCTTCACCCACCGCCGCGATCGACTCCATGCCGTGGACGTCGTTGGTGAAGCACCCGAAGATCCGGCCCTGGTAGTAGCTCGACGGCCGTTCGGGAATCGTCGCCTTCGCGTCGGTCCAACTCGAGTGGTACTGCCACGTGTTGTCGGCCCGTTCGAGCGCGTACGGGATCCATCCGATCTGGCCTTCGGAGTACGCCAGTTTCAGCGTCGGGTACCGCACGAGCACGCCGGAGAATAGGAAGTCGGCGAGCGACGCCATCGAGTTGTTGCACGACAGCATGATCGCAGTCGAGGGCGGCGCGTCGGGCGACGCGGCCGGCATCTTCGACGACGATCCGATGTGCATGCACAGTGTCGTGCGCGTTTCCTCGCACACGGCGAACAGCGGGTCCCAGTATCCGGTGTGGATGCTGGGCAGGCCGAGGTGGGGCGGGATCTCGCTGAAGCACACCGCGCGCGCGCCGCGCGCTGCGTTGCGGGCGACCTCGGTGGCCGCGAGGTCGGCGTCCCACATGGGAATGATGCAGAGGGGAACGAGGTGCCCGTCGGAGTCGGCGCACCATTCCTCGATCATGAAGTCGTTGTACGCGCGCACGCATTCCAACCCGAGTTCGAGGTCGTTGCCCTCCATGAACGTCTGGCCGCAGAACCGGGGGAACGTCGGGAACGCGATGGAACCGTCGACACCGCAGAGCATGAGGTCTTCGACGCGCGCTTTCGGCTCGTAGCAGCCGGGCCGCATTTCGTCGTAGGTGATCGCGGTGACGGTCATCTTCGAACGGTCGAAACGGCTGATGTCGCCGTCGGGGGTGGCATCGAGCGGAATCGTGACGTGCCGCTTGTGTACGTAGATGAGGCGGTCTTCGTAGAGCCAGTAGTCGCCCCACTGCCCGTCGTCAGTCATCTCCTGGTTGTAGGACGCGCCGGTGGAGAGCGACATGTCGCCCCATCGCGCCCGCTCGACGCGCGGTCCCTTCTCACGCATGCGGGCCGGGAGCCGGTCCTGCCACAGGTGGGCGGGCTCGACCACGTGGTCGTCGACGCTGATGATGTTCGGGAAATCACTCACGTTTCGGTGCCTTCCACGAGCGGGTCATGTTGCACGCCGGAGTCGAAGCCACCGTGTTTGCGCATGAACGTGGTGGACCGGCGATCGATGCGCCAGCCGTCGGCGGTACGGCGGTACTCGTCGTTGTACCAACCGAGGCGCATCGCGTGCGTCGACTGGTCAATGAACACGAAGTGCTGCATGCCGGTCGCGCGGTCGCCGTCGAACTCGACCACCGGCATGTTGCCGATGAATTGACCGCGCGGCGCCGCCGCAAGCAGCGCGGGGAAGCGTTCGAGCGAGTACGCGGTGCCGAACGCGGTGTATTCGGCATCGGGAGTGAACACGTCGAGCCATCGGTTCTCGACAAACTGGCTCGTGTACGACATGTACCGAGAACACAGCGCGTGCAGCTCGACGAGGTCCGCGATCCGCTGCGCATCGTCGGTCACAACGCCCCCAGAGACGTCTGAGAGTGGCGCACTCCCAGTACGAGAACTACGTTACCAACCCGATGAGAACCGTGGTAGTTGGCGCGTCGAGCGGACTGGGCCGGTGCATCGGCATCGACCGCGGAAAGCGCGGCGACAGCGTCGCGTTGCTCGCGCGGCGGCACGACCGGCTGGTCGGTGCGGCCAAGGAAGCCGGACCAGGCACGCTCGCGATCGCGTGTGACGTCACCGACGAAGCCGCGTGCAAGGCGGCGATCGAGGAAGCCGCGGCCGGGCTCGGTGGCATCGACGCGCTCGTCTACGCGACCGGCATCGGTCCCCTTGCGCCGGTGGAGCGCGTCGACGCGGACACGTGGCGCCGCGCCTTCGACACCAACGTCGTCGGTGCCGCAGTCGCAACGGCCGCCGCCCTCCCGTTTCTTGCGGAAGCGCGGGGCGGCGCGGCCTACCTGTCGTCGGTGAGCGCCTCGCTCACGCCGCCGTGGCCCGGGCTCAGCGCGTACACGGTGAGCAAGGCCGCCCTCGACAAACTCGTCGAGGCATTCCGCGCCGAGCACCCGACGGTCGGGTTCACCCGCATTGTCGTCGGCGACTGCGCCGGCGGCGAGGGCGACTCGATGACGGAGTTCCCGAAGGAGTGGAACTCGGACTACGCGATGCGGTTCGCGCCGACGTGGGTCGAACGGGGCTACATGAACGGCGGCCTCATGGACGTCGCCGAACTCCTGCGCGTCGTCGACACCGTGGTTTCCTGCGGCGCCACGATCCCGACGGTGATCGCGACGCCGCGCCCGCCGGTCTAGGTGATGATCGGGAGCTTCAGCCACCCTCTCGTCGTCGAGGTGTGGTCGAGCACCGCGTTGTCGTAGTCGACTTCCCAGTCGGTCCACCGGTTGAGGACTTCGTCGAGCACGACACGACCTTCCATGCGCGCGAGCGCGGCGCCGAGACAGAAGTGCAGCCCGTACCCGAACGCGAGGTGGTGGTCGATCTTGCGGTGGATGTCGAACCGGTCAGGGTCGACGAAGTGCCGTTCGTCGCGGTTCCCTGACGAGTTGAGCAACAACATGATGCTGCCCTGCGGCACGGTGCGCCCGTGGATGCCGCTGTGATGACTATATTGAGGATAAGAAGATGAATCAACTTCACCTTCGAAAGGTGCTGCCTGATTTTGGAGAGCATCAGTAAGGACGAATCAATCGGATTTCCACTCTTCTGTTTGCCTGACGACCACTTTCGGTATCGTTGGATACTTTCGGTCTTTCTGCGCCATAGCCGGTTGCTGTGATGCGAGAAGAAGAAATGCCTTTGCTGACAAG
>JANNHK010000453.1:0-9045 GCA_031404355.1 Actinomycetes bacterium | reverse complement strand
TACCGCTCGACCGCCTGCAGGTTCGATCGGAAGAATTTCGAGTACCCGGCGTCCATCAGCATGTGATCGAGCACCGGCGCCTCCGGAATGCTGACGCGCTCGACGCGAACGGTGTCGCGGTACTCCACGAAGGCAAACGGGACAAGGAGCACGAGCGACGCGACCGCGAGCGTGCGGACACCGACACCGCGGGTAAGCGCAACGACCGCGCCGCCGAGGGGTCCGAGGATCGGGAGAATCGACCACCAGAGGTGGCGGTTGTCGGATATCGGATAGAACTGGCTGAGGGAAACCAACCCGATTGACCACGCGAGCACATGCGCGACTTCGCGTTGCGGGCGGCGTCGGATGAGCCCGAGGAGCGGCACGACGATCCCGGCCACGGCGATCGTCCAGAACGCGGCGGCGCGATTCCAGTATGGAATCGTGTCGTCACCGGTCGCGAACGCGAGTGCCGCGACTGCCGCCAACACAACTGTTCCGATCGAGATCGCACGATGCGCTCGGCCGCGAGTTCGAGCCAGTGCGACGACGATGACGATCGACACGAGCGCCGCGATCGCGAAGCCCGGCAGCCCGCTGTGGACGAAGCGGTCGCGAACGAACTGGCGGCCGCCGTCGCCAGTGAAGTTGTTGTGCCAGCGCGCCGGAAGCAAGATCGACTGGTCGTACCAATCGTCGAGCGCGCCGTTGACTCCGAGATACAGCGCGGCGGCGGCTGCGGCACCGACCGCTCCGGCGACCACGGCCGCCAGTGCAATCCAGCGCCGGAAGGCGAGCAGGCAGACGCCGATACCGACGCACATCAGCGCACCCACCGTCAGGCGCGACATCGCCACGGCTGCGCTCGCCGCACCGGCAAACACGAGCCACGCGATCGCGGCGCGGCCGGTGCGCCGGCGCAGGCCCTCGGTGAGGCCGAGCAGCGCGAGCGCTTGGAACATCAGCGCGACATCAGACGCCCATGGATGCATCGGTGTCGTCGGCGTGAAGAAGTACGCCAGCGCAGCCCACATGCCGACTGCCCATAACGCGACCCCCCGGCCGAAGATCCGTGACCAGGCGGTGCCAAACGCAGCAGCCGCCACGCCGAGGGCGAGCACGGTCGTGATGCGAATCGCGAACAGGGTGTGGCCGAAGACCAACGCGCCGACGCCCTGGACCCATGCGGGCATGGGCCCGTACTGGCTGAACACGTCGCGGTGGATCACGCCGCCCTTCGACACGACGAGCGCCGGTTTCAGCATGATGCCGTCGTGGTGCGGGTCGACGCCGAGCCGCGCGAACGGCAAGTACAGCACGACCACGACGACGGCGATGTAGACACCGAGCGGGACGCGGCCGCACCAATCGACCAGGCGCGTCGAACCGGCCCTCGATTCGGGTGGCGTCGTGATTTCGGCAGTCGGAGCCAGCGCCGTCACAAGCTCGCCGGCACCGCGGGCTCAGGCTCCTCACGAGCCGATGCATCGAGCCGCAGCAACACACCAACGGCAAAGAGCACGAGGCCGCCGGCGATCACGAGGCCTTCGAACGACTGCCATATTTCGCGGACGCCGTACCACCACATCGTCGGCCACTTCCGCCACGACCCGTACAGCAGGCAATGGAAGTAGTACCCCCGCTCGGTCTGGATCACGGCACCCGTCGGGCACTCCGCGTCGAGCACGAAGAAGTTGGACAGCGTGCCCGGCGAGTTCACGTATCCGTACGACGCGAGTGCGGAGACCGTGCACAGCGCCGCGAACGCGACCCCGAGGACCCAGAAGCGTCGGGCGATGGCCCACCACCACCGCACCGCGTCATCGCACACGACAACAGCCAGGCACGCCGCCATCGCGACGACCGGGATCATAAGCCGCGGTCCCCACGAGACCCACCCGTACGGGGCGTACCACGACGCGAGTCCGGCGGTCTGGAAGCCGAGCCCGACAACGAGGAGTCCCGGACCGAACCACGCGCGCCAGTCGTGGCGGCGGAGCACGAGCGCCGTCAACGGAAGCACCAACGCGACCGCGGCGCCGAGCAGCCAGTAGACCGCGACGCCACCACCCGGTGCGACCCAGACTCCGGCCGCGAGGTTGGCGCGCAGTGAGAGGCCCGGTACCTGCAGTGCGGGGTCGCTGTGGATGAGGTTCTTCCATGTGTCGTAGCGCCACTCGTTCAACAACAGAACGCTCGCGGTGCCCGCGAGCAATCCGGCGCACGCGGCAATCGCGACGCGCACGGTGCGGGCCCGGTCCGCGGACGGTGTGCCGACGAGTGCGGCGATCGCAAACGGCAGCAGGCTGGCGATCGCCGGCTCACGCGTTCCGGCCGCAAGCAACGCGAGGACAAAGACGAACACCGGTCGCCGGGCGACGAGCGCGGCCGCGAGGGCAACGAACACGAACGTCGTGAGCATCTCGCCCATCGTCGAGCCCGCGTACGCAATCAGCGGGCCCAGCACTACTGTCGCGACGAGCAGCAACCGACGCCTCGGGCCGCACGAAGGAAAACGCGCCGCGATCACGAGCACCCCGACAAACGCCGCCAGGCTCATGAGTCCGAGCCCGACCAACGCGCTGTAGTCGTCGAGCCCCTTCCAGGTCAGGAACCCGGCCGGAAGGTGTTGGAGCACGCCGTACTGCGCGGCACCGGCGCAGCCGTTCCATTGGTCCTGCTCGACGCACGTCACGAGCGCCCGTGAGCTCTGCACGAGAGCACTGGAGTCACCATTGCCGATGGGCAACGCCCGACCCACCCACACCACGAACATGAGGGCCGATGGCACAAGCAGCCACAACGCGGCATCGGTGTGTACGAAGCGGCGGACAGCGGCGATCGGGCCATGCCGAGTCGAAGGCGGCTCCACCGCCGATTCGGCGACCGTGATATCCGATTCGTCCAGGGTCGGAACGCCCGGGCGCGCGTCGGTCGTCGACGAATCTGGAGTTGTCGGCGACACCTGCCCCTCCCTTCCGTTCATTATTGCTGGCGGCAGTACGATCGCGCCGCGTGGGTGACGCCGTGGCCTCCGAAGACCAGGCTCGCGCACCCGTGGCGGTAGTCGGGGGCACCCTCCGCGAGGATCCCGCACCCGAAGCCGACGAACGGCCACCGCGGCGCCGCACGAAGCTCCGCCGCCAGTTCGGGCCCGACGCCGTTGCCATCGGGATCGGGCTGACCGTCGCCGTGCTGGTGCTGGTCGTGTTCTACGACCTGCTCAGTCTGCATCCCCGGGTCCCGATGCTGTACTCCGGGGACTCCAACCTGGCCATGGCGGCCACGCGCAACATTCAGCTGCGCGGGTGGTTCGTCGAGACCCCACAGCTCGGTGCGCCGTGGGGCCAGGATCTGCACGACTACCCGCCGGTGGGCGACGCGGGCCACGTGCTCGAGCTGTTCGGACTCGGCTCGCTGTTCCGCGATCCCGGGCTGGTGCTCAACCTCTTCTTCTTCGGTTCGTACCTGACGGTGTTCGTGGGCGCCTACATCGCCGGCCGCATGCTCGCGATCGGGCGCGTCGCGGCCGTGATGATCTCGCTGCTGTACGCGTTCCTGCCGTACCACTTCCAGCACGGGCCCGGGCACCTGTTCCTCGCCTCGTACTTCGCCGTACCGTTGTGGGTCGCGTTCTTCGCGCGCCAACTCGGCGACCGCCCGCTCGTTCCCCCGCTGCCGGCCGGCCGCGCCTGGCGACCTTGGTGGGACTGGCTGAAGCAGCCGCCGGTGCTCGCCGCGCTGGCGATCACCGTGCTCGCGGTGACGACGGGCCTCTACTACGCCATCTTCTTCTGTTTGATCGGTGGTCTCGTCGCGATCGTGATCGCGTTGAAAGCCGGCAAGCTGCGACCGGCCCTGTCGTTCGGCGTGTTCATCGGGCTCGGCTTCGCGGTGCTCGTTGCGCAGTACCTCCCCGTCGTCATGTTTCAGCGCCGGCACGGGGAAAACGACATCGTCACGCGCGGGCTGTACAGCGTCGAGTTCTATTCGCTGAAGCTCTCCGACATGTTGTTGCCCGTACGCGGGCACCGCATCGACGCACTCTCGCAGTGGCAGGCCGATGCGCAACAGGTCGCGCTGACCGGCGAGCGCACCGAAGCACTCGGCATCATCGCGGTCGTCGGTCTGATCCTGTTGTTCGGAACGGTGGTCGTGCGCGCGCTGCGCGGCAAGCCGGCCGGCCGCCTCGGGCCGCTCGCGGTCATCGCCGGCATCGCGTTTCTCCTGGGCACAACTGGCGGCCTGGCGTTCGTGCTCGGCGTCGTCGGCGACCTGACCGAGATCCGCGCGTGGAGCCGCATCTCGGTCGTGATCGCGTTCTGCGCGCTGGCTGCGTTCGGCATGACGTTCGACCGGGCGCGCGAGCGCGTGTCGATGCCACAACTGGCCGTCGTCGGCGCCGCCGCGGCGATCGTCGTCGTCGGACTGCTCGACATGACCCCGGCGCAGGTCTTTCCGTCGTACGACGCGACGGCCGACCAGTGGGGCAACGATCGCGACTTCGTCGAAGGGATCGAGGCCGAACTCGGCGCCGACGCGTCGATCTTCCAACTTCCGTTCGTGCCGTTCCCGGAGAATCCACCCGTGAACCGCATGACCGACTACGACCATCTGCGCGGGTATCTCCACTCCGACACGCTGACGTGGAGCTACGGCGGCGTGAAGGGCCGCCAGGACTACTGGCAGCAGCGGCTGGCGAAGCTCACCGCCGAAAAGCAGGCCGAAGCGATCGCCGCCGCCGGTTTCGACGGCGTCTGGCTCGACCGGTACGGCTACGGACCGGAACTGGCCGACGTGGAGGCGGGGCTCGTGGCCGTGTTCGGGCCGCCGGTACTCACCGACGGAACGGGTCGGCTCGCACTGTTCGACGCCCGACCGCTGCGAGACGAACTCGTCGACCGGCTCGGTACCGAGAAGGTCGAGAACGAAGCGGCCGCGATCACCGACCCGAGCCGGGTGCGATTCGGCCCCGGCTTCTACGGGCCCGAGCAAATCCCCGAAGGTACCTACGCGTGGGCCGACGGCGACTCGGCCGTGTTGCGGGTGCAATCGTTCGGCGCCGACGGCGAGAAGGTGCGCGTGCGGTTCTCGGCCGGTGCCGCGGTCGAGGGCGGCGAGTACGACCTCGTGATCACCGGACCGGGCATGGAGCAGACCGAGACGATCACCACCGACGGGACCGTCGTCGAGTTCGAGGTCGCAGTCCCCGACGACGAGGTCGACATCACGCTGACCAGCGACGCGCCGCGCGCAGAAATACCGACGGATCCGCGCGACCTCCGATTCCGCGTGTTCGAACCAACGGCCGAACGCGTGAACCCTGAGTATCGGGAGCTGCCGTGAGTCACCCGCTCGCCCACGACCTCGACGAGATCATCGAAGTCGCGCGCGACGACCTCGAAGCCCTGCGCGCCACGCGACTGTTCGTCACGGGTGGGACCGGGTTCGTCGGGACCTGGCTTATGGAAGCGCTCGCGTGGGCCGACGACCATCTCCAGCTCGGACTCGCGGTCGACGTGGTGACGCGCGATCCGCAGGCCGCTGGGGCGCGCATGCCGGCGGTCGCGGCGCACGAACGGTTCACGTTCGTCGTAGGTGACATGCTCGAACCACTGCCCGCCACCCCCACGGCCGACTTCGTCGTGCACGCAGCCACACCGGCCAGTGCCGCCCTCAACAACGCGACACCGCTGACGATGATCGACACGGTCGTCGACGGCATGCGCGCTGTGATCGAGCGCGCGGAGTCGTGGGGGCGTGTACGCATGCTGTTCACCAGTTCCGGCGCGGTGTACGGCCGCCAGCCACCCGAGCTCTCGCACGTGCCCGAGGACTTCACCGGAGCGCCCGACCCGTTGGCCCCGGCCAACGCGTACCACGAAGCCAAACGACTGGCCGAGCTGCTCGGTGCGATCAGCACCGCGGCGGAACGGCTCGACGTCGTGAACGGTCGTCTGTTCGCGTTTCTCGGTCCGTACCTCCCGCTCGATGCGCACTTCGCCGCCGGCAACTTCGTGCGCGACGCGCTCGCCGGCGGTCCCATCGTCGTGGGTGGAGACGGCACTCCGTTCCGCTCGTACCAGTACCCAACCGATCTCGTGGTGTGGATGCTCGCGTTGTTGGTGCGAGGCGCCCCCGGGCGGGCGTACAACGTCGGCTCCGACGAGGAAGTCGACATCCGCAACCTCGCGGCACGGATCGGGGTGCTCGCGTCGCCACCGGTTCCGGTCGAGGTGCGGGGCACACCCGGCCCGGACCGCCTCCCGGAGCGCTACGTGCCCAGCGTGAAACGGGCCCAGGGTGAACTGGGCCTCGCCAACCGAGTCGGCCTCGACGACGCGATCACCCGTACGCTTTCGTTCCATACCCGATCTCACTAGGACCACTGCATGCCTGCCAAGACCCTGCTCCGTCCGTGCCCGCTGTGCACCGCCCCCCACGGGCGTGTGTTGCACACACAGACCTTCGCCGCGGTCGACGAGCTGGGCGTCGAAGACGTGGTCGACATCGTGTCCTGCGACCGGTGCGGATTCGTGTTCAGCGACATTCCCACGAACCAAGAGGAGCTCGACAAGTCGTACGAGGAGCACTCGAAGTACGCGGACACGACGCTCTACGGTTCGGGCGACGCCGAGGACGAGACGCCCCCCGAAGCGCAATGGGACCTCGACCGGTTGCAGGCAACCGCAGCCTGGCTCGACGCGAAGCTCGGTGACCGATCGTTGCGGGTGCTCGACGCCGGCTGCGCGACCGGGTCGCTCCTCGGCTACCTCAAGAAGCTCGGATGGAACGAACTCGTCGGGCTCGACCCGTCGCCGGTCGCGACCGCGACCACCACCCGCGTGCACGGTGTCGAGGCGATCACAGGTTCGTTCATTACCCCACCCGACGGTGTCGGGCAGTTCGCAGTCGTCGCACTTTCTCATGTGCTTGAACACTTGGGAGAAGTGCGCGCCGCCGTCGTCTCCATGCGGGCACTGACGAAACCGGGCGGGTACGTCTACCTCGAAGTGCCCGATGCCGAGCACTACGTCGACCACCTCGTCGCCCCGTACCACGACTTCAACACCGAGCACATCAACCATTTTTCGCTCGGGCTGCTCGACCGGTTCATGGCGACCCAGGGATTCGAGAAGATCGTCGCCGAGCACAACACCGTGATGTGTTCGGCCAACGACCCGTATCCCGTCGTCCGAGGCCTGTGGCGCCGGGTCGAAACGGTCGGCAACACCGACGACCTCGAGTTCGACAAGGCGCTCGACGCCGGCATCGCCCGCTACATCGACGCGTCGGCCGCGCTGATGGCGAAGATCGACGCGCACCTGACCGCAGAAGTCGGCGACGCCGACGGCGTCATCGTGTGGGGTGCGGGTCAGCTTTCGATGAAACTGCTGAGCTCGACTGTGTTGGAGCGGGTACCAGTCGTCGCCATCGTCGACGGTTCACCGCAGAAGCACGGCTTGCACTTGCGCGGCGCGCCGATCGTCGACCCGGCCAAGATCGTCGGCTCGTCGGAACCGATCGTGATCACGTCGATCCACCACGAAGCGTCGATTCTCAACTCGTGCGCGGCGCTGGGCCTCACGAACCGCCTCGTGCGGATCCCGCGCCCCTAACGAGGCTTTGCCAGCAGGAGCGGGAACGGGCTCTGCTCGGGCTGCGAGATCGCGTACGCGTCGTAATCTTGGGCCCGGAAGAAATCGATGAGCTTGTCGACGTTGATCTTCCCGTCGACATCCTTGTGCACCTCGAGCACAAACGCGGGGCGCACGGAGCCGAGCAACGACGCGAACGCGGGTACGACGCTGTACTCAGCGCCTTCGATGTCGATCTTCACCGCATCCACACGGTCGCATTCAGTCTGTTTGAAGAGACTCTCCGGAGTGAGCGCCTGGACCTCGATGACATTGCTGTCGCGCCTCGAGGCGCTCGCGACGGTCGAGCCTTGATTGGCCTCCGCCTGAAACTCGACAGTGCCGTCGTCAGCCCACAGCGCCGCGTTCACGAGTTCGACCGTGGGAAAGTCGACGGGCCCAAGGTTTTCACACAAGCACGCGAAACACCCAGGGTCGGCTTCAACGGCTATGACCCGGCCCGTTTCGCCGACTGCATCCGCAAACGCCTTCGTCGACCGACCCGAGTACGCGCCGATGTCCCACACGACATGACCGGGGCCGACACCGAGCATCTCGATGTAGTGGTCGCTCGTCGCGTCGACCTCGGGGAGCCCGGGAAACGACCATCGCGTCCCATCGGCGAGGTCATGCATTGCCGGTGCCGTGAAGTCGTAGACGCGTCGGCCATTGCGCACGACGGGGTGAATGCCCTCGGTCATCATCTCGAAGTTCTTCATCAGATCGGGCACGTACGCGCCATGCCGCCGCGCGAGAAGTACGTCAGAGTCACCCTTGCGGACGACGAACCGCTCGTCTTTGCGCGCCCACCAGACCCGCGCTCCGCTACGCACGCAGACAACGCTCGCCGTGGCGGCGAGCAGCTGTGGGTGTGCGAGCAGGACCTGCTTGGCAGTTTCGATCAACGACCTCGCCCCTCAGTCAGAACGGTCAATCAGTTCTCGTTGTCGAGGCCGTGAACCTCGCGGACGAGGAAACCAGGGCGGCGGCGTGATTCCTCGAAGATCATCCCGATGTATTCGCTGACGACGCCCAGCAACAGGAAGAGGAAGCCGAACATCAGCAGCGTCACCGACATGATCGTGCCGAAACCCGGGAAGGGCACGCCGAAGAACAACGCCCGGATGACGATGCCGCCGAGGGCCGCGAAGGAGAGCAGCGAGAGCGACGCCCCGAGGATGGGGATCAGCTTGAGGGGCGTGTACGAGCTGCCGAGGATGCCCCGCACCGCGAAGCCCGCGGTGGCGAACGGGCGGAACTTCGAGTTGCCGCCCGCCCGTTCGAGCCGTTCGTACTCGACACCGATCGACTTGAAGCCGAGCCACCCCCACATGGCGCGCACCATGCGGTTGCGTTCGTCGAGCTGGTTGAACGCCTCGTACGCCTGCTTGCTCACCAGCCGGAAGTCGCTCGCGTTGCGCGGCAC
>JANNHK010000452.1:0-4005 GCA_031404355.1 Actinomycetes bacterium | reverse complement strand
GATCCTCGACGCGTACTGGGAGGCGTTCCCGGGCGTGCGCACGTATATGAAGGAGACCATCCGCGAGGCGACGGCGTGCGGCTACACCACGACACTGTTCGGCAGGCGCCGTCAGCTGCCCGAGTTGTCGTCCGACAACTTCCGCATCCGCCAGATGGGGGAGCGCATGGCGCAGAACGCGCCGGTGCAGGGCTCGGCGGCCGACATCTTCAAGATCGCGATGATCAACCTGAGTCGTGCGTTACACGCCGCCACGACCGAGTCCCGCATGTTGCTCACCGTGCACGACGAACTCGTGCTCGAGGTGCCGCTCGCCGAGCGCGGCACCACGGAAGCACTCGTGCGCGAGGTCATGGAGAGCGCGGCGGTGCTCAACGTGCCCCTCACCGTCGACATCGGCTTCGGCTCGACCTGGGCCGACGCGAAGTAGTGCTATGAGGCCCATTCCGCTCCTGGTCCTCCGCATGGCATAACCGATCGATGCGAGAAGAAGCGGCCGCCACCGTCGACTCCGAGACTGCCGACACGCCGCCCGACAGTCGCGGCGCGATCGGGCTCCTTGTCGCGGGCACGCTCGTCCTGGTGCTGCAGACGGCCAGAGTGGCCTTTGACAGCGACGCATGGTGGCATCTTCGTGTCGGCGAGTGGATGTTGGACGAACATCGCTTGCCCCGCAGCGACATGTTCTCGTGGACGGCGCAGGGCGATCAGTGGCGCCTCAATTCGTGGTTATACGACGTAGTCGCAGCAACCTTGGAATCCATCGGCGGGCGGGCGATCGTGAGCATGCTCATGCTTGCGGCGCTGGCTGCGTTCGTCGGGACCGTATATCACCTGTGTTGCGGGGCGGGCGGCCGCCCCCTGCCGTCGGCGCTGAGCGCGTTACTTGCCGGCTTCATTGCGACACCGTTTCTGGCTGAACGCCCGCAAGCCTTGAGCTTCGTCCTGTTCGCCGTGACAGTGATCGTTGTCGAGCGGGCACTTGCTGGTTCGAATCGTGCGCTGATCGGACTCATAGCACTCTTTGTTTTCTGGGCGAATCTTCATTTCGCGTTCATGTCAGGAGTGCTCGTTGTAGCGCTCATCGCAGGCGGGACAGCCGTTTCGCACCGTCAGCTTCTTCGGCCGGCGATCGTCTGTGCTGCTGTTCTGGTCGCCGGCTTGTGTACGCCCTACGGAATCGGCGCGTACACAGCGGCTCTCGAAGTGCGCGGCGCGTCGCACGCGGTCGAAATCCAAGAGTGGTTGCCGATCGACCCGAGGGTTTTCTCTCTCTTCGTCGCGTCGTGCGCAATCGAACTGGCGCTGCTCGGCATGATTCGTACCGGGCGCTGGCGTCGACTTGAGATCGTCACGCCGCTCTGCGTATTCGCCGTCCTGGCTGTCGACAGCCGCCGGTTGCTCCCGTTCGCGATGGTGCTCGTCGCGCGAGAACTTGCAGTCGCTGGATCGCGCATCAGATTGCCGCGGATAGCCGCGTACCTGCACTCGCGACGCGCGCCTATTGGGGTGGGACTCGCGGTCGCGATAGTCGTACTGGGCGTGCTCGGCGGCGGCGATCTCCGCCCGGTCAACGAACAGAAGTATCCGGTCCGAGGCGTTGCCGCGTTGCCGACAGGATGCCGTGTTCTGAACGAGTACGACCACGGTGGCTACATCACCCACACGCGATGGCCGGACATCCTTGTGTCGCAGGACGGTCGCAACGACCTCTACGGCACAGAGCGACTCTTGGAGCAGAGCCTCGTCGTCAATGCTGAGGGCGCCTGGCTCGAATGGATCGACGACCACGATGTCGATTGCGTTCTCGTCCGTCCGGACCGGCCGATCGTCGCGGCACTCGAGACGGAAGGCTGGACGATCGCGGTACGCGAACCGAGCGCCGTGCTACTGCTCAGGACCTAATCTCCGCCAGTGGACCCACCGCCGGATGCCTGGTTCAACCCACTCGCCGAGTTCCTCGGGCCGGCCTACCTGCGCAACGCGTTCACGATGGGCACCGAGCAGGAAATCGAGTTCCTCGTTGGCGCACTCCAACTCGACGCGTCGACACGCGTCCTCGACGCGGGCTGCGGTCCCGGTCGCCATTCGCTCGCGCTGGCGCGGCGCGGCATCGAAGTCGTCGGCGTCGACCTGTCGCCCGACTTCGTCGAACTCGCGCGTGCCGCGGCCGCGACCGAGCACCTCACCAACGTCCGGTTCGACGTGCACGACGTGCGCGCTCTGCCGTTCTCGGCAGAGTGTGATGCAGTGCTCTGCCTGTGTCAGGGCGGGTTTGGATTGCTCGGCGGCGGGCCCGACGAGGCGAAGACCTTGGCGGGACTCGCGTTGTGCCTGAAGCCTTCCGGCCGGCTCGCGCTGTCGGCGTTCAACCCCTACTTCGTCGTCCGGCACCTGGAGCCGGGCGAGTCCTTCGACGCCGGCACCGGCGTCAACCACGAACTCGCGACACTTCGTGACGACAACGGCATCGAGCGCGCCTTCGATCTCTGGACGACGTGCTTCACGCCGCGTGAGCTCCGGATGCTCGCGGAGGCCGCGGGGCTGAGGGTCGACGCCATATCCGCGGTCACGCCGGGCGACTACGCGGCGCGTGCACCAAGCGTCGACCATCCCGAGCATCTGCTCCTCGCGACGCGCATCTAGCGCCCGTCGGGTGCGAACTTTCGGGCGGTTGCCCGGCGCTGTACCCTTGACAGGCTGTCCCGCCGGGGCGGCCGGTTGGCGCGCTCCGCAATCCCGAGCCCACGCCGCCCTCCCCAACGACGAAGGCAATCTGTTGGACCAGCAAACTGAGACCGCCGTAGCCCCTACGCCCGAGGAAGGCGAACCAGAGGAGGCCACCGGCGCCGAGTCATCCCAGCCTGAGGACGGCGACTCGCCGCAGCCGGAAGAGGCGCAAGACGCGGAAGAAGAGGAAGAAGAGGACACCGTGGTCGTCTTCGACGACCTGGACGGGATGTCGCTCGCCGATGCGATCGACGGCACGATCATCGCATTCGACGACGGAGACCTCGTCAGCGGTCAGGTCGTCAAGATCGACTCCGACGAGGTACTCCTCGACATCGGATACAAGTCCGAGGGCGTCATTCCCTCGAAAGAGCTCTCGATTCGCAACGACGTCGACCCCCACGAGGTCGTGACCCTCGGCGAACACATCGAAGCCCTTGTCCTCCAGAAGGAAGACAAGGACGGCCGCCTCATCCTCTCCAAGAAGCGCGCGCAGTACGAGCGCGCGTGGGGCACGATCGAATCGATCAAGGCCGCCGAGGGCGTGGTATCCGGGCCGGTCATCGAAGTGGTCAAGGGCGGACTCATCATCGACATCGGCCTGCGGGGCTTCCTGCCCGCCTCCCTCGTCGACCTCCGCCGGGTCCGTGACCTGCACCCCTTCGTGGGCCGGGTGCTCGAGTGCAAGATCATCGAGCTCGACAAGAACCGGAACAACGTTGTCCTCTCCCGCCGTGCGTACCTCGAAGAAACCCAGCGGGAACAGCGCGACGAGTTCCTCACGAACCTCAAGCCGGGCGAAGTCCGCAGCGGTGTGATCTCCTCGGTCGTCAACTTCGGCGCCTTCGTCGACCTCGGCGGCATGGACGGCCTCGTCCACGTGTCCGAGCTGTCCTGGAAGCACGTCGACCACCCGTCGTCGGTCGTCCAAGTGGGCGACGAGGTCACGGTCCAGGTCCTCGACGTCGACCTCTCGCGGGAGCGCATCTCACTCTCGCTCAAGGCAACCCAGCAGGACCCGTGGCAGGAATTCGCCACCGGGCACCAGGTTGGCGAACTGGTCTACGGGCGGGTCACGAAACTCGTGCCGTTCGGCGCGTTCGTGCAGGTCGGCGAAGGTATCGAGGGTCTCGTCCACATCTCGGAGATGGCGGCGCACCACGTCGACGCCCCCGAGCAGGTCGTGACCCCCGGCGAAGAGCTGTGGGTGAAGATCATCGACATCGACCTCGAACGGCGGCGCATCTCGCTCTCGATCAAGCAGGCCGCCGAAGG
>JANNHK010000451.1:0-7638 GCA_031404355.1 Actinomycetes bacterium | reverse complement strand
CTCGGGCAGTACGACCGGCATGCGGTGGTGGATCGGCGTCAGCGCGTCGTTCGCGTCGGTGGTGATGATGGCGAACGTGCGGAGGTCGTCGTCGCCCCACCGTTCCCACAGCCCCGCGAACGCGAACGGTTCGCCGTCGGTGCGATGGATGAACCACGGCTGCTTCTGCTTGGCGCCCCTTGCCTGGCTCCCTCGCTGCGTCCGTGGCTCCGCTGCGTCCGCACGGTCGATCGCCTGCCATTCGTAGAACCCGTCGGCGGGCACAATGCAGCGGCGCTTCTCGAACGCCCGCCGGAACGCAGGCTTGGTCGCGACCGACTCCGCGCGTGCGTTGATCTGGCGGTCGCCGATCTTGGCGTCCTTGGCCCAGAACGGCACCAGCCCCCACCGGACCCGGTCGAGCACCCGCACGTCCTTACTGACGGCGACGATCGGCATCTCGGCCCGGGGCGCCACGTTGTAGCGGGGGTACGCGTCGTCGGGCTCGGTTTCGGGGATGCGGATCTCCTCGATCCCGAAGTGGGCCGCCAGCAGGGTCGGCGACGAAGCCTGGACATAGCGGCCGCACATTCTCTACAAGCCGTCCTTGAAGAGGTCCGCAATCGGGCGGACACGACGGATGAGTATCCGCTGTGCGTTCGAGTCCGGCAGGAACCAGGCATGCTTCTCCAGTGGCGACGCCGTCTCGTAGTACTCAAACAGCGGCTCGGTGCTGTCGATGTCGAGGTCCCAGGCCATGGGGACGCCTACGCCTGAGACGCGGCCTTTTCCTGTAAGCGACCAGCCATCTCGGCACCGGAAATGAAGGTCTCGGCTCGACCCGCTCGCTCGCGGAAAACCTCGTCCGCCTCCTGGTCCACGGTGGTGGCTTCGGCGAGCGCAAACAGCCGAAGAGCTATTCGCTGGCGCAGGGCCTCGGCATGCCGAGCCCGCTCTGCAGTCTCTTCCGCCCACGCCTGCACGTCGAGGTACAGGTCGCGGAAGAACTCGTCCATCGATGGCGTTTCGCCATCCATGCGTCGCTCCGCTGCAGCGCCGCTCAAGTGTGCACCCGACCCTTCGTGGCTCTCCGCCTTGGTCACGGTACAGCACCCTCTTTCGACACGTCCTGCATTGTTCCCATGGCAGTCCTTATAGTCAGACCGACCGGTCGGTTTTTTCGAAAGGAACCCGGTGAGTCCCACGAAGGGCCAGCAGACCCGCCAGCGCATCGTCGAGGTGTCGGCACCGGTGTTCAACCGGCTCGGCTACGTCGGCTCCTCGATGCGCGACCTCATCGACGCCACCGGGCTCGAAAAAGGCGGGATCTACAACCACTTCGGCTCCAAGGAACAGCTTGCGCTCGAGGCCTACGACCACTCGATGAACCTGGTCGAAGGCGCGCTGGCCCGCTCGCAGCTCGGCGACACGACCGCCTACGAGCGTCTGGTCGCGCTCGTGCACGCGTTCGCCGCCAGCGCCCGCACACCGGTGGTCGAGGGCGGCTGCCCGATCATGAACACCGCGATCGAAGCCGACGACACCCACCCCGAACTGCGCGACCGTGCCCGGCGCTCGATGAACAACTGGCACCGGCTCATCGGACGGCGTGTGAAAGACGGCATCGCCGACGGCACGATCGCCCCCGGCACCGACCCGTACCAACTCGCATCGGTCTTCACGTCGTCGCTCGAAGGTGCGCTGATGCTCACCCGGCTCTTCGACGACCCGACGCACATGGACCGCGTCGTCACGCACCTGCTCGACCACCTGCAGACACTCCAACCTGCTCCTCAGAACGAGGCCAAGGAGGCCTGACATGGCCGCACTCCCCATCTCCGAAGAAGGCGTGCGCACGCGCACCGTCTCGTGGACCGACCCGGCGCGCGCCCGCTTCCAACTGCGCGACCTCGACGGCTACGAACGCATACGCGCCATCATGCGCGGCGACGCCGCTCCCCCGCCGGCGGCCGCGCTCCTCGGCATGGAGATCACCGAGGTCGCGCGCGGCCGCGTCGTGTTCTCACTCGTTGCCGACGAACTGCACGAGAACCCGATGGGCGCGATGCACGGCGGCATCATCGCGACGCTCGTCGACAGTGCGATGGGTTGCGCGGTCGCGTCGGCGTTGCCTGCCGGCGCGGGCTACACCACCCTCGAACTGAAGACGAACTTCGTGCGCCCGATCGTGCAGACGACGGGACGCGTGCGCGCGGAAGGCAAGGTCGTGCACATGGGTGGCCGCGTTGCCACGACCGAGGCGCAGGTCGTCGACGACGCGGGCACGCTGTACGCGCACGCGACGTCGACGTGCCTCGTGATGCGCAAGGCGGTTCCCAAATGAAGCCTCTGGTTCTCGCCGACGGCGCGATCCTCACGGTGCGCGCCATCGAACCCGACGACGTCGACCGCCTGGAGCGCATGTTCCACCGCCTGTCCCCCGAGACCGTGTACCGCCGGTTCTTCTCTCCCGTGCAGCGGCCGCCGCACAAGACCCTCGAACGCCTCGCCAACGTCGACCACCACGCCCGAGAAGCCCTGGTCGCGCTGTACGGCGACGAGATCGTCGCGGTCGCCCGCTACGACACCACTGCGGACGAGCACGAGGCCGAGATCGCGGTGACGGTCGAGGACGCCTGGCAACACCGCGGGCTCGGCCGCCGCCTCGCCCGGCGCCTCGCGACCGAGGCAGTCACGCACGGCATCGACCACTTCGTCGCCACCATGCTCCCGGAGAACCGCGCCGCGCTCGCGCTGCTGCGCAACCTGTCGCCCGCCGCGTCGGTGCGCTTCGACGGCGGCACGTGCGCGGCCGTGGCCCCGCTCGAACAAGCGAGTTAGCGCGCTTTCTTCTTCGGCTTCTGCGGTCGATCCTTGACGCGGTAGACGAAGCGGAGGCCCGACCACACGTCGTCGACCGCGCACACCTTGTTGTCGACGAGGCCGTGCGCGAGGCCGACCTCGCGTACGAGGTTCTCCGAGAGGTCAGTCGCGACGTTGGCCGTGCGTTTCGGCCACGCGATCCACAAACCGCCCGCGGGGCAGATCGAGCGCGAGAGCGAATCGAAGCGCCGTTCGAGCTCGGCGCGACGGGTCGCGAAGAACACGACGACCTCGTGCGCACCGCGCGCCTGTGCCCGCAACGACACGCCGTCGGGCAACGGATCGAGCGTCTTCTCGAAGCCTTCGGGCGCGCGGACCAGTGCCACGCGGGCTCCGGCCTTGATGCCGAGCTTCTGGGGCAACGGTGTCCCGGAGTAACCCGCCACGAGCGGAGTCAATCGCGGTGGCGAGCTGCGGTCAATCGCAGGGAGCGCGACAGCCGGCCCAGAACCGCGGAGCGCAAGCCGACCCAGAATCACGGCGGATCGCCGAGGCGCCATGTGACCAGGCGCGGAACCCGCGCCGCGATGAAACCGACACCCGCGATGCACAGCAGCCCGCCCGACACGACCGATGCCGCCGGCGAGAACGCGGCGGCGGCGAGGCCGGCTTCGAGATCGCCGACGCGGGGTCCGCCCGCGACGACGAGGATGTTGAGCGACGCGAGCCGGCCCCGCAGCGCATCGGGCGTGACCCGCTGCTGGATGGTGGCGCGGAATACGGCCGACACGACATCGGCGGCGCCTGCGACGGCCAGCAGCAACAGCGCGAGCCCGAGCCGGTCGCCCGAGAGCCCGAACATGGTGATCGCGCCGCCCCACACGGTGACCGACACCAAGATCGCGAACCCGGCCCGCTGCACCCGGCTCACCCAGCCCGACGACAGGGCGCCGACGAGCGCGCCGAACGCGACCGCGGCGAACAGGTACCCGACGACCTCCTCGCCGCCACCGAACCGTTCGCGCGCGAGGATCGGGAACAGGGCACGGGGCATGCCGAACACCATCGCGACGATGTCGATCGTGAACGTCGACTGCAGGATGCGCCGGCCCTTCAGGAACCGCAGCCCCGCCATCGCCGCCGACCACCCCCGTTCGACGATCGCGTTGGGGTCGATGTGCGGCATCTGCGGGCGCAGGAAGAACGTGAACCCGAGAGCGACGACATAGGTCGCGACGTCGATCCCGTAGGCCCAGGCGAGCCCGGCGCTCCCGACGATGATGCCGCCGAGCGCGGGGCCGATCACCGCGGCCGTCGTCCACATGACCTGGTTGAGCGCGGCCGCGGTCGAGAGCAGGTCGTTGCCCACGAGGTTCGGGGTCATCGCCGCACGGGTGGGCATCACGATCGACGTCAGCCCCGCGTTGCACGCGGCCGCGAGGTACAGCAGCGCGAGCGGCGGACTGCCGGAGAGCGCGCCGAGCAGCAAGACCGTCGACACGAATGTCAATCCGACCTGGGCCGCGAGCAGGACGCGCCGCCGGTCGCGCGAGTCGATGACCGGGCCGATCGCGAACGACGTGACGATCATCGGGACAAGTTGCACGAGGCCAACTGCGCCGACCGCGGCCGCCGACCCGGTCATGCGGTCGATCTGGATGAACAGCGCGACCGTCGTGATCTGGTGACCCGTCTGGCTGACCAGCTCGCCGAACCAGAGCAGACGGAAGTCGCGCGACTTGCGCAGCGGCGTGATGTCGACGGCCAGCCGCCGCACCGGGCCGGACCACCCACGGCGCTCGGAACCCGCAGACGGCATTTGGGGAATATACGCGGGGCCCGTAGCCTTGCCCCCGCTGCACAACCGGCCCATCGAGACGGAGGAACGCGCATGGCGTTGAGCTTGGGCGACGAAGCCCCGAACTTCACCGCAGAATCAACCGAAGGCCCGATCAAACTGCACGACTACCTCGGCGACAGCTGGGGCATCTTGTTCTCGCACCCGAAGGACTACACGCCGGTGTGCACGACCGAACTCGGCTACATGGCCAAGATCAAGCCCGAGTTCGACAAGCGCGGCGTGAAGATCCTCGGGCTGTCCGTCGACCCGCTCGACAAGCACGAGGGTTGGCTCAGCGACATCGAAGAGACGCAGGGCACCGCGGTCAACTACCCGCTCATCAGCGACGCCGACTTCGAGATCTCGAAGGCGTACGGGATGCTGCCCGCGAGCACGTCGGGCGACCCGACGAAGCGCACGCCGGCCGACAACCAGACGGTGCGCAACGTGTTCGTCATCGGTCCCGACAAGAAGATCAAGCTCATCCTCGTCTACCCGATGACAACGGGCCGCAACTTCGACGAGGTCCTGCGCGTCGTCGACTCGCTCCAGCTCACCGCGAAGTACCAGGTTGCGACGCCGGTGAACTGGAAGGACGGCGAGGACGTCGTCATCACCGCGGCCGTCAGCAACGAGGACGCGGACAAGAAGTTCCCGAAGGGTTGGAAGGCGATCAAGCCCTACCTCCGGGTCACACCTCAGCCCAACAAGTAGCGCGGTGTTTGCAGCTGAGTGGCCGCTGAGCGGCCACTTGGCTGCAAACCCGAAGGCTCACTCGCGCACGTACTCCCAGCCGGTGTCCTGCAAGATCAGGCGATGGCGCGGCCCGGGTTTGTCGAGCTTGCCGAGATCGAGGTACGCGACGTCTTCGACGTACACGCAGACCGCGCCACCGTCTTCGAGGAAGTGGAAGCGGGGTGTGAAGTCGACCGGGTCGGCGGCTGCGATCGCAACCATCGCGTCGGCGACCGTCGCGTGCGCCACGAGTTCGAGCAGCGTCACGTACTGCGGCGGCGCGAGTTCGATCTCGCCAACGGCCCGCGCGTCGAGCGCTTCCTGGGGGCCGAACCACTGGATCTCGTCGGTCTCGGCGCCGTCGGCGATCTCGTTGCCACCCGCGACGGGGCCGACGAAGAACCACGTCGCGAATCGTTTCGGCGAGATCTCCGGTGTCGTCCAGTTGGAGAGGTGGACGAGCGTGTCGCCGTCGACGTCGACGCCCGCTTCTTCTTTCGCTTCGCGCACCGCGGCGCGCCGGGCCGCGGCGACCACGTCGTCGGAATCGTCGGCGTAGTCCTCGGGGTCGATACGGCCGCCCGGGAACACCCACGCGCCACCGTGAAACGCGAGCTTCGACGACCGCTTGCCGAGCAACACTTCGAGGCCCGACTCACCGTCGCGCAGCAACACGACCGTCGCCGCGGGCGCCGCGTCGGCCCCGCTCGGGTGTCCGCCCGCGCCTTTGCGTTCTTCAATCCACTTGTTCAACGACCAGGTCGCCCTTCTCGTGCGAGGCGCGGAGCACCTTCTTGTCGAACTTGCCCACGCTTGTCTTCGGCACTTCGTCGATGAAGCTCCAGCGTTCGGGCACCTGCCACTTGGCGACCCGTTCACCGAGGAACGCGGCGAACTCGGCCGGGCCCGTGGTCGAGCCTTCCTTGCGGACCACGCACGCGAGCGGGCGCTCGTCCCATCGCGGGTCGGGTACGCCGATGACGCTGGCCTCGATGACGTCGGGGTGCGCCATGAGGTGGTTCTCGAGTTCGACCGAGCTGATCCACTCGCCACCAGACTTGATGACATCCTTGGCCCGGTCGGTGATCTGGATGTAGCCGCGCGCGCTGACCGAGCCGACGTCGCCGGTGCGCAGCCAGCCGTCGTCGAACTTCTCGGGCGAGTCGACCTCGTAGTACGACGCGGTGATCCACGGGCCGCGCACTTCGATCTCGCCGACCGCTTCACCGTCCCACGGGAGCGGGGTGCCTTCGTCGTCGACGATGCGCATCTCGACGCCGGAGATAATGCGCCCGGTCATCGCGCGCCAGTCCATCTCTTCAACGGAACCCGTTTCGACCTCGGCCGGTGGGTGCCCGACGGCCGCGAGCGGCGACGTCTCCGTCATTCCCCACCCTTGCAGGACGCAGACGTCGTAGCGGTCCTGGAACGCTTCCATGAGCGAGCGCGGAACTGCCGAACCGCCGCAGACGATCGTCTTCAACGTCGACAGGTCGATCTCGTTGGTCTCGCCGAAACGCAGCACGTCGGCCCAGACCGTGGGCACCGCGCCCGAGAACGTAACCTGTTCGGCCTTCACAATCTGCGTGATCGGTTCGCCCTGCAGGAACCGGCCGGGATTGACGAGCGCCGAGCCGCACATGAACGCGGTGTACGGCAGGCCCCACGCGTTGGCGTGGAACATCGGCACGATCGCGAGTACACGGTCGCGTTCGGTGAGCCGCAGCGCGGCCGTCGCCGCGAGCGAATGCAGGTACGACGACCGGTGCGAGTACGCCACACCCTTCGGGTTGCCGGTGGTTCCCGACGTGTAACACATCGCCGCGGCCTGGCGTTCGTCGATCTCGGGGTACGCGTACCCCGGCTTCTCGGCCGCGAGCAGCTCCGAGTAGCGCAGCACCGTGCTGCCTGGGCCCGAGCGGCCCTCCAGAGCGGAAGCGAGCGCCGACGCGTCGCCGTCGCCGACGACGATGAACGCTTCGACCGTGGACAGGTCGCCGGCGACGCGTGCCAGCAGGGGCACGACCGAGTCGTCGACGATGATCACCTTGTCCTGCGCGTGGTTGATCACGTAGGCGAGTTGTTCGGGGAACAACCGGATGTTGAGCGTGTGCAACACGGCGCCCATGCACGGGATGGCGAAGTACGCCTCGAGGTGCTCCTGGTCGTTCCACATGAACGTGCCGACCCGATCGCCGGGTTGCACGCCGAGCTTGGCGAGGGCCGCGGCAAGGCGGTCGGCGTTGTCGGCCACCTCGGCG
>JANNHK010000450.1:0-19740 GCA_031404355.1 Actinomycetes bacterium | reverse complement strand
CTGAGTCAGGCGCGGCTCGTCGCGGTCCCCGCGGCCGTGTTCGTGCTCGTCGTCGCGCTGCCCGTCGGCGGCGGGACCGGACGAGCGCAGGCGCAGGAACTCGCGGCGTGCCCGCCCGCCATCGACGGCGTCGCGGTGCAGGCGGACGCCACCGTGCGCAAGGAACCCTCCGGATCCGTGTACGGGTCGCTGCTGTGCTCGTACCAGAACACGCCGGCCTACGGCGGCTACGGCCAGGTCGTCGCGCACTGGAGCGACGCCGAGGAGTTCGTGCAGTGCCCGGAGATGTTCCCGAACCCGCCCGAGGACCCGCCGCTCATCAGCGGGTACCTCTACAGCGACGACATGCGGGCCTGGGTCGCGTACTCCGTGTACCAGCACGACAACATCAGCCGGGCGAGTGTCGAAGCGGTTGCGGCACAGTTCCTCGCCGAGGCGGAAGCGCTCGCGGTGCCGTGTACGACACCCGCGCCGATGCAGGAAGGCGACGTGCCGCCGTGTCCGGAGGCGGCCGGCGGGCTCGTGCGGGTGACTTCGTTCGTCAGCGTGGGTGAACTCGGATCCAGTGTGTCGTGCGGGTACGAGCCGCCGCGCGCGCCCGTAGTGAACGGCGATTTCATCAACGCCGACTGGTACACAAGTGCCGACGGGCGACCGGAGTGCGGTAGGACCCCGACGCGCGATCCCGACCGGCGGTACTTCACGAGTGCCGACACCGACGCGTGGGTCGAGAGTTCGGCGGCGGTCACGGCCGAAGCCGAGGCGTACCTCGCCGCCATCGCACCCCTCGCCCGATCGTGTTCGGGGGAGTCGGAGCCAGAGGAGGCGGGTCTCCTCACCGGCGCATCGGACGACGGCGACGGCGGCGGCGACACGGACGAGACCACGGCCGCGGCGGCCGGTCCGGAAGGGGACGGGCCTGACGGCAGCGACTCCGACGGCGACATTGACGCGGGCGACGCGGCCGCGGCGGGTGTCGTCGGCGTGGCCGGGGTCGGGGCGGTCGCGGCGACCGTGCTGACCGAGAGCGGCTCGGGGCCCGGGCGCGGGCGCCGGCGCACGACCATCGCGCTGACCGGCGACGACGCGCGGGCCGTGCTCGGGCTCCCACCCGGCGCCGAGGTGGCGATACCGGACGACCAGCAGTTCGGGACCGTCGTCGAGGGCGACGGCATACGGATCACAGACGACCGCCTCGGTGCGATGGGAACGATCGTGCGGGTCAGCGGAACGATCGAGACCGCCGACGAGATCGTCGTGCTCGTCGACGTCGACGCGTACGACCCCGAGGTCGCGGCCGCCGACCCGGTCGCCGACCCCGATCCGGTCGCCGACCCCGATCCGGCAGCGCCGGACCCGCCACCCGAACCGCTTCCGGTGCGCGAGCCGACTCCTCAGGAGATCCTCGACGGCTACCGCGACTCCGACACTGGCAACGAGATCATGGATGCGTTCGAACAAGTCGGCGAAGACGTCGTGATCGTACCGATGGCCGCCGAACTCCTCGAACGTCTCGGCGTACCGAAGACACCGACGGGGGTCACCGAATCGTGGGAGATCGACCCGGATGCGCCGGTGGTTACGCCCGAGGTGATCGACGCGTTGGCGGCCGACTTCAGTTCCGCGATCGACGCGAAGCTGGCCGACGGGTACTTCGTCCGCAACCGCACGAAGCTGATCAAGGTCGTCGACAACTTCGGCTGGTCGCTGAACCCGGCGTACAACGACCCGAAAGGCGGCCAGTGCGGCGAGTTCGCGGAGTGGGGCAAGGAGTGGACGAGCGGATTCGTACGCGATCGGTTCGGTGACCGGGCGATCGTGACCGACATCTACGTCGAAGAGCCGTCGTCGACGAGCGACCGCCCGCACGACTGGATCGACTCTGTGTTCGAGGTGAACCACCGGGCGACGCGCATCGTCTTGCCCGACGGCCGGCGCTTCGTCGCGGACTACTGGCAGGCGATGGGCACCGGCGACGAGTACTGGACCAAGGGCGGCACGGGGGAGCGCCGCTTGATACCCGAGGCGGAGTGGACACAACGGTGGACGGCGAAGGTCGACGGTGCCGCACCCGGAGTTGACGCGGTCGTGCGCCGTACCTTCGAGGAGGACGAGCTGGCCCGCCTGGTGCGCGCCCACGGACCCGAGGAGGGAACGGACATGTTCCGCGACTGGATGGGCGACAACGGCGCCTCGGCCGAGGCCGAGACGTGGATCACGAGCTGGGGGCGGGCACCGTGGTAGCCGCCTCTCGTGACGGAGACGGCGACGGCGACACCGAACAAGATGCAATCGAGGCTCGGTACCGGGAGTGGGAGGTCGGGCGGGGGGCCGAGTCGCAGGTGCCAGGTGCGCCCGAGGAGTGGGAGTTCTCGCTCGGAACGTTCCGGCTGTTCCTCATCGCGCCGCTCGGCCGGTGGTTCGCCCACGACGCCCTGCACGACGAGTGGCGTGACACGGGCGTGGGCGCCGGTGAGGGTCGGTTCGCGGCCGTCGGGACTCGGTTGTACCGGCGCGAGTAGCGTCCGCGCCGATGCCGGCGGGGACGGGGTCGCAGCGCGTCGTCGGCCGCGTCCGGGAACTCGACGCCCTCGCGGCCGCGCTGGGCGACGCGCGCGCCGGGCGCGGCAGCGTCGTCATGGTCACGGGCGAAGCCGGAATCGGCAAGACCGCGCTCGCGAACGAGATCGCGCGCCGGGCGGCCGATTCCGGATGCCTCGTCGTGAACGCCCGCTGCTGGGACGGCGGCGGTGCGCCCCCGTTCTGGCCCTGGGCGCAGATCGCTCGCGCGCTTCCGGAGCACGAACTGATTGCCGTCCTCGACGACGACGCACGCGCCCGGGTCGGCCGATTGGCGAAGGGTGAAAGCGCGCGCGGCGGTCGGGCCCGCCTCGAACGCGAACGATTCCTGCTGTTCGACGCGGTCGCACGCGGCCTGCGCGCGGCGGGCGCCGAGCAGCCGGTCGTGGTTGTTCTCGACGACATGCAATGGGCCGACGCGGGCTCGCTGCGCCTGCTCCAGTTCGTGGCTCGCGACGTCGTCACCGCGCCGGTGCTGGTGGTCGCGACGGTGCGCACGCCGATTGTCGACGATCTCCCGACCGACGCCGTCGTCCTGGTGCTCGAAGGACTCGACGAGGACGCCGTCCGCGGCATGTTGGCCGCGGCTCTCCCGGGGGGCACGGACCTGTCCGACGCGGTCGTGCACGACGTCCATCGCGATACCGCCGGGAACCCGTTCTACGTGGCACTCGTGGCCGAAGACCTGCCGCGCGGCGCATCGGCGCGTACCGCGAGCGATCGCGTCGTGCTGCGCGTCGCACGGATGGGTGAGCCCGCTCCGGCGGTGCTGGGTGTCGCGGCGGTCGTAGGCGAGGAGTTCGAGCCGGAAATCGTCGCGGCCGCGGCCGCGCTCGACGAGAGCACCGTGCGCGAAACCCTCGCCGTCGCCGAGCGCGAGGGGCTCCTGCGAACGACGGGCGGTGCGACGTACGCGTTTCGGCACGCCCTCGTGCGCGAGGCCCTGTACGGGCAACTCTCGCCCGGCGCGCGTGCGCAGGCTCACCTCGCCGTGGGACACGCCCTCGGGACGTCCGATGCGTACGCGGCCCGGGCCGCGTACCACTTGGCGGAAGCACTCCCGCTGGGCGACGCCAACCGGGCGTTGGAGACTGCCGAACGCGCGGCCGAACGGTCGGCGCGCCAGCTCGCCTACGAGGACGCCGCGGTGCACCTCGAACGCGCGTTGCGCGCGCTCGACCATCTCCCCGACGTTCGTCCGGAGCGGCGCGCGGAACGACTCCTCGCGCTCGGCGACGCGCGGGCCCGCGCCCGTGACCGCGACGGCGCGCGTGCGGTGTTGCAAGACGCAGCCGGTATCGCGCGCGCACTCGAGAACCCCGCCCTCCTGGCCCGTGTCGCCCTCGCGTACCCGCCCGACATCGAGGGGATCGAGGTCGCGCCGCTCGAGGACCCGACCCAGGTGCGCTTGCGTGAGGAAGCGTTGGCCGGGCTTCCGTCGGCGGAGTCGGCGTTGCACGCGCGTCTCGCCGCCGCGACCGCCCTGTCGTTGTACTGGGCGGTCGGGAGCGGCGACCGCGCGCGCGACTGGGAGTCGACGAGCCGCCGGCGGTCGGACCTCACTGCCGGTGCACTCGAGTCGGCGCGCCGGCTGCAGGACGACGAGGTGCTGGCGGCCGCTCTCGCCGCCCGCCTGTTCGCGTGCTGGGAGCCCGACCGGATGCGCGAACGAGACGCGCTCGTCGACGAACTCGTCGCCGTCGGCACGGCGGTCGACGATGTCGACCGCATCCTCCAGGCGCGCACGTTCCGCGTGCTGTCACTCCTCGAACGCGGCGCGGTCGACGACGCCGACCGCGAGATCGCCGTCTTCGAGCGTACGGCCCGCATCGGCCGCAATCCGGTGCACGAGTGGACGGTGCTGCGCTGGCGGGCGACGCGGGCGCTCATGGACAATCGGCTCGACACGGCCGAGGAGCTGGGAACGCGCGCGCTCGACGTCGGTGTCCAGGCGCTGGAACCGGCCGCGGCCTTCCAGTTCTACGCCGTGCTGCTCGGGAACATCCGGTTTCTCCAGTCGCGAGTGGGTGAGCTGTTCGACGCGGCCCGGGCCAATGCCCGCGACAACCCGGCGGTCCCCGCGTACCGGTGCGGTCTCGCGTTCATCGCCGCGCAGACCGGCGACTACGACACGGCCCGGGCCGAACTCGGCGTGCTCGTCGCCGACGATCTCCGCGCCGTGCCGCGCGATCTCAACTGGCTGTCGTCGACGGTGCTCCTCGGCGCCGTCGCCGCCGAGCTGGGCGACGCCGCAGCCGTCGGTACGATCGAGCGCGCGCTGCAGCCGTACGCGGACCTGCTCGCGTTCGTCGGTTCCGGATACGCCTACTACGGGCCGGTCGGGCGAGTGCTCGGCTTGCTCGCGGCCGCGCGCGGCGACAACGTCGAGGCGCGCTTCTACCTGGAGAACGCGCGCGGGCGGTGCCGGCCGGACGATCCGTTCGTGTCGTTGATCGATCGCGAGCTCGCCGCGTTGGGCGGTGCGCGCCCGAGCGCGCGCCCGCCCGCCGGGGTCGCGTCGTTGCGCTGCGACGGCGAGACGTGGGCAATCACGTTCCCGGGCTCGCAGCCCGCTCGACTGCGCGACTCGAAGGGGGTGCGCTATCTCGCGCTCCTGCTCGCCCGGCCGGGGGTTGAGGTCCACGTCCTCGACCTCGTCGACGGCGCCGACACCGGCGCGGGAGACGAGGTCGCCGACACCGCCGCCCGGCGCGCGTACCGCGAACGGGTGCGAGAGCTCCAGGACGACCTCGACGACGCTGAGCGCGACGGCGACTCGGAGCGGGCGGCACGCCTCACCGCCGAACGCGACGTGGTCGTCGACGAACTGGCCCGAGCGCTCGGGCTCGGCGGCCGGGCCCGGGTCGCGACGTCGGCCGCCGAGCGAGCGCGGGTCAACGTGACGAAGCTCCTGCGCCAGACCGTGCAGCGCGTCGCGGCGGTTGACCCGGTCGCAGGCGGGCACCTGGACGCGGCGCTGCGTACGGGGATGTTCTGCGCCTACGTACCCGATCCGGCCGTCGGCGTGCGGTGGGAGGTAGACCCAAAGCATTGACTTCACATATCCGGATATTTAGTATCCGAGATATGAGAACTGGATCATGAAGGTCTTCGTTGCCGGTGCGACCGGCGTGCTGGGCCGGCGGACGGTACCGAGGCTGGTGGCCGCCGGGCACGACGTGACCGGCATCGCCCGCACACCCGCCAAGGCCGCACAACTCCGGGCGGCGGGCGCGCAGCCGGTCACCGTGTCGTTGTTCGACCCCGACGCGTTGTCGAGCGCGGTGGTGGGCCACGACGCGGTGATCAACCTCGCGACGCACATTCCGACGATGACGCAGGCGGCCCGGAAGTCGTCCTGGGACGAGAACGAGCGCATCCGCATCGAAGGGTCACGCAACCTCGTCGACGCCGCGCTGCACGCGGGGGCGTCGGTGTACGTGCAGGAGTCGATCGCGTTTCTCTACGGCGACCACCGCGCCGACTTCGTCGACGCGGACTCGACGCCGATGGTCGACTCGCGGTTCACCGGGTCGGTGCAAGTGGCGGAAGCCAACGCGGCGCGCGTGACCGACGCGGGGGAGCGCGGGGTCGTGCTCCGGTTCGGGATCTTCTGGGCGGCCGAAGGTTCCCACACACAGATTTTCCTTTCGGCCGCGCGCAAGGGTGTCGTAGCCGACCCGGTCGCTCCCGACGGGTACTTCCCGATGATCGACGCCGACGACGCGGCGGCTGCGGTTGTCGCCGCGCTCGACGCGCCCGCGGGCACCTACGACATCGTCGACAGCGATCCGCGTCCGCGGCGCGAGGTCACGCGCGCACTCGCCCGGGCAGTCGGTCGCCGACGCCTGACCCGTCCGCCGGCGGTGGCGAGCAAGACGGCTCCGCATCTGGCGTGGTCACAGCGCGTCAGCAACGAGAAGTTCCGCCTCGCGACGGGGTGGGCGCCGGTGACGCCGACCGGGCCGAAGATCGCGACGAAGGCGGCACGCGAAGCCGGGATCGAACCCGCGCTCGGGCTCGTGCCCCGGCTGTTGCTCTGGGGTCTGGCCCTGACCGGGCTGACCCTCGGCGTGTACGCGCAGTTCTTCCCGCGCGCGTTCTACGACGACTTCCCTTTCAACCGGCAGTGGGTCGCGATGGACGGGCCGTACAACGAGCACCTCGTGCGCGATTTCGGAGCGATGAACCTCGCGCTGACGTTCCTGACGTTCGCGGCGATCGTGCTGTCGTCGCGTACCGTTGCGCGCGTCGCTGCCGGCGCGTGGCTGGTGTTCTCGATCCCGCATGCGCTCTACCACTTCCGTCACCTCGAGCACTACGACACCGCCGACCAGATCGGCAACGTGGTCTCGCTGAGCGCGGGGACCGGGCTCGCGATCGCGCTATTGATCGCGACGCGCAAGCGAACCGACGCCGCCGCGTCGTCGGTCCCGGCACCGGAGGAACTGGTACCGTCCGGCGCGTGAAGCCGGCGCCGTTCGAGTATCACGCTCCGGGGACTCGCGCCGACGCTCTCGGGCTGTTGGCCGAACACGGCGACGAGGCCAAGGCCCTGGCCGGCGGGCAGAGCCTCGTGCCGATCCTCGCGATGCGCCTCACCCGCTTCGCCCACCTGGTCGACCTCAACCGTGTCGACGACCTGCGGGGGGTCACACGCGAGAACGGCACCCTGGTGGTGGGCGCGATGACTCGCCAGCGGGCCATGGAACGAGCCGACGACGTGCCGTTGCTGGTCCGGGCCACGCCCCTCATTGGCCACTTCCAGATCCGCAATCGCGGCACGGTCGGCGGCTCCCTCGCCCATGCCGATCCGGCTTCGGAGTACCCCGCCGTCGCGCTCGCGCTCGACGCGGAGTTCGACCTCGCGAGCGCGCACACGACCCGGAGGGTCGCCGCGGCCGACTTCTTCCTGGGCACGTGGACGACCGCGGCCGAACCCGACGAGCTGCTGGTCGCGGCCCGGTTCCCGGTGTGGGGCGCCGAGAGCGGGTTCGCCGTCGTCGAGGTCGCCCGCCGCCACGGCGATTTCGCCATCGCAGGTGCGGTGTGCGCGGTTGCGCCGGACCGGGCTGCGCTGAGTCTCTTCGGCGTGGCGTCGACACCGCTTCGGTGCACGGACGCCGAAGGCGCCCTGCTCGCGGGCGCGCCGCCCGCGGACGTCGCCGCGGAAGCCGTGCGCGACCTCGCACCGGCTGACGACATCCACGCGTCGAGTGCGACGCGGATCCGCCTCGCGCACACGGTGGTCGCGCGCGCGGTCACGAAAGCGCGGGAGGACGCGCGTGCATGACATCGAGGTCGTCGTCAACGGCGATCGGACGAAGCGCCGGGTCGACGCCCGCAAGACACTCGCCGACTTCGTGCGCGAAGACTGCGCGCTCACCGGGACCCACCTCGGGTGCGAGCACGGCGTATGCGGCGCGTGCACGGTGCTCGTCGACGGCGAGGCGGTGCGGGCGTGCCTCATGTTCGCGGTACAAGTCGACGGCGCCGAGGTCACCACGGTCGAAGGCCTCGGCGGACCCGACGGCGCGCTGTCGCCGGTACAGGACGCATTCCGCGCCGAGCACGGGCTCCAGTGCGGATTCTGCACGCCGGGCTTCGTGGTGACGGTCACCGCGTTCCTCCGCGACACGCCGAACCCGAGCGAGACCGAGATCCGCGAAGCGCTCTCGGGGAACATCTGCCGGTGCACCGGATACCAGGGCATCGTGAAAGCGGTGCAGCGTGCGGCCGGAGAAGCATCGTGAGTTCCAGGCGCAGATCCGCAGGCCCGGTCAGTTTCCCAGTCCGCACGGGCGATCGAGGGCCGAGCCAGGCGCAGGCCGCAGGCCCGGACAGTCCGAAGACTTCGCACGGTCGATCGAGGGTCTGCGGTCGGAGCCGCGTAGACGAGGTCGTAGCCGCATGAATGCGACCGCGGGCCGGTTCGTCGGGCAGTCGGTGTTACGCCGCGAAGACCCGCGCCTCCTCACTGGGCAAGGGCAGTTCGTCGACGACGTGCAACTGCCGGGCATGTTGCACTGCGCGTTCGTGCGCAGCGAGATCGCGCGCGGCACGATCACCCGGCTCGACGTCGACGCGGCCCGGACGCTCGACGGCGTCGTCGCCGTGCTCACCGCGGCCGACCTGAACGCCCACGCCGGTTCGATGCAACCGACGTTGCTGCTCGACGCGCCCGGCGCGCCGTTACGGCCCCTCGCCGCGGGCGACGTCCGGTTCGTCGGCGACCCGATCGCCGTCGTGGTCGCCGAGAGCCGCTACCTCGCCGAGGACGGCGCCGAACTCGTCGAAGTCGACATCGACCCGCTCCCGCCGGTCGTCGACCCGGAGACCGCGGCCGATTCCGAGCACATCGTGCACCCGGAGCTGGGGTCGAACGTCGGCACCGACATGCCCTTCCCGCGCAGCGCCGAGCTCGAAGCGATCCTCACCGATTCCGCGCACGTCGTCACCGAGACGTTCCGCCAGCACCGCCAGACGAACGTCCCCATGGAAACGCGCGGCATCGTGGCGTCGTACGTCGCGTCGACGGGCGAGTTGCACGCACACATGTCGACGCAGAATCCGCACGAAGCGCGCCTCGCGATTTCACGGGTGACCGGTGTCCCGTCGCACCTCGTGCAGGTGACCGGCCGCGATGTCGGCGGCGGCTTCGGCCAGAAGTTCTTCACGTTTCGCGACGAGCTGACGATCGCGCTCGCGGCGCGCCGGCTCGGACGCCCGATCAAGTGGATAGAGGACCGGCGCGAGAATCTCATCGCCGCGAACCACGCCCGTGTCGACATCGCGACGTGCACGTTCGCGTGCGACGCCGACGGAGTCTTGCTCGGCTCGTACATCGACCACATCGAGGATTCGGGTGCGTACCCGACCGGCGCCACCGGCGGCGCCGGCGCGCTCGTCGGCATGCTGTTCACGGGCCCGTACAAAGCGGGCGCGGCGGCATTCCGGTCGCGCGCGGTATGGACGAACACGTGCGCGCGTGGCGCGTACCGCGGTCCGTGGATGTTCGAGACCGTCGCCCGTGAGCAGCTGGTCGACGCCACCGCCCGGGCGATCGGCATCGACCCGCTCGAGTGGCGGCGGCGAAACGTGTTGCGGGCCGAGGATCAGCCCTACACCATGCCGACCGGGCTCCCGATCGAGAACGTCACCGCGGCCGAAACGCTCGATCAGGCCGCGGAGATCATCGGCTACGACGCGTTCCGAGCCGAACAGCGGCGCGCGTTCGACACCGAGGGCCGGCTGCTCGGCATCGGCATCGGCCTGTACGTCGAGCCGACGGCGATGGGCGCCATGGACCCGTTGGGTACCGACACCGCGCTCGTGCGGGTCGCGCCGACCGGGATGGTCACGGTGCTGCTCGCGACCGGCGCGCACGGGCAGGGCATCGAGACGACGATGGCGCAGGTCGTCGCCGAGGAACTCGGCATCGACTACGACGATGTCGCCGTCGTGCAGGGCGACACGGCCTCGACACCGTACGGCCGCGGCACCGGTGGCAGCGGCACCGCGGTCATCGCCGGGAGCGCGTGCCGGGGTGCGTCGGCCGAGGTGCGCGCGCAGGTGATCGAGATCGCCGCGCATCTCATGGAAGCCGCGCCCGACGACCTCGACATCGTCGACGGCGTCGTCGCGGTGAGGGGCACACCGACCCGCAACGTCGCGTGGGCCGAAGTCGCGCGCATCGCGCACATGGAGACGGCCCGGCTTCCTCCGGGCATGGCGCCGGGTATCGAAGCGACGTTCACATACAAGGCGCCGCCGTTCACGTGGTCGAACGCGTGCCACGTATGCACCGTCGAAGTCGACCGCGACACCGGCCTCGTCGAGATCCTGCGCTACGTCGTGTCGGAAGACTGCGGCGTGATGATCAACCCGATGGTCGTCGAAGGTCAGGTCGCGGGTGGTGTGGTGCAGGGCATCGGCGGCACGCTCCTCGAGCACGTCGTGTACGACGCCGACGGCAATCCGCTCACGACGACGTTCATGGACTACCTCGTGCCCACCGCTACCGACGTACCCGTCATCGAGTACGGCCACATCGAGACCGCCTCCGACACGCCCGGCGGCCACAAGGGCATGGGCGAAGGCGGCGCGATCGGCGCCCCGCCCTGCGTGTTCAACGCGGTCGCCGACGCGCTCGCGCTGGTCGGCGTGCACATCGACCGCACACCCCTCGGCCCCGACGCGATCCTCACCGCCCTCTACCCCAGCCCGGAAACGTGAATCCGTACCTCGTCGAGCGGCTGCAGGGGTTCGGCACGACGATCTTCGCCGAGATGTCGGCGCTCGCGGTCGCGACGAACTCGATCAACCTCGGCCAGGGGTTCCCCGACACCGACGGGCCCGACGTCGTGAAGCAGGCCGCGGTCGAGGCGATCGCCGCCGGGCACAACCAATACCCCCCCGGGCGGGGTGTCCCCGAACTCCGCACCGCGATCGCCGAGCACCAACAGCGGTTCTACGGCCTCACGTACGACCCCGACACCGAAGTGCTCGTCACCGCGGGTGCGACCGAGGCGATCGCGGCGACGATACTCGCGTTGTGCGACGCGGGGGACGAAGTCGTCACGTTCGAGCCGTACTACGACTCGTACGCGGCCACGATCGCGATGGCGGGCGCGCGGCGCCGGGTGGTGACGCTGCGCCCAACTTCCGGAACCGAGGGGGACTATGCGTTCGACCCCGACGAGTTGCGCGCCGCGGTCACCGACCGCACGAAGCTGATCCTGCTGAACTCGCCGCACAACCCGACCGGCAAGGTGTTCTCGCGTGACGAGCTGCAACTCGTCGCCGACCTGTGCATCGAACACGACCTGATCGCCGTCACCGACGAGGTGTACGAACACCTCGTATATGACGGCGAGCACGTACCGATCGCCACGCTGCCCGGCATGCGCGACCGCACGGTCACGATCTCGTCGGGCGGCAAGACCTTCTCGTTCACGGGCTGGAAAGTCGGGTGGGTGTGCGCCTCGCCTGCGCTCACCACCGCGGTGACAACAGTGAAGCAGTTCCTCACCTACGTGGCGAGTGGGCCGTTCCAGTACGCGATCGCGACGGGGCTGCGGCTCGGTGACGACTACTACGACGGGTTCGCCGCCGGGATGCGCGACCGGCGCGACCGGCTGTGCGCGGGCCTGGCCGGCGCGGGCTTCGACGTGTTCGTGCCCCAAGGGACGTACTTCGTGACGACGGACATCCGCCCGCTGGGTGAGACCGACGGGCTCGCGTTCTGCCGGGCGCTTCCCGATCGGTGCGGCGTCGTCGCGGTCCCGAACGTCGTGTTCTACGACAACGTCGAAGCCGGAACGCCACTGGTGCGCTGGGCGTGCTGCAAGCGCACCGACGTACTCGACGACGCGGTCGCCCGCTTGAAGGTGCTCGCACCGTGAGGGTCGCGGGAGTTCAGCACGACATCGTGTGGGAGTCGCCCGCCGAGACCCACGAGCGCGTCGCTCCGATGATCGCGGCGGCGGTCGCCGACGGTGCGCGACTGGTCGTGCTCACCGAGATGTACGCGTCGGGGTTCTCGATGGCGGCCGAGCGCATTGCCGAATCCGTCGGTGGACGCAGTACGCAGTTCATCGTCGACCAGGCCCGCGGTCACGGCGTGTGGCTCGCGGGGTCGGTCGCGGTGCGGCCCGAGGGCGCGGACAAGCCGTTCAACCGGCTCGTGCTCGCCGCGCCCGACGGAACCACGCACACGTACGACAAGATCCACCCGTTCAGCTACAGCGGCGAGCACGAGCACTTCGGCGTGGGGAACCGGTTCCTCACCGTCGACGTCGAAGGGGTCCGCACCAGTTTCTTCGTCTGCTACGACCTCCGTTTCGCCGACGAGTTCTGGGCGCGTGCACTCGACACCGACCTGTACGTGGTGGTCGCGAACTGGCCGCAGTCGCGCCGCTCCCACTGGCAGGCGCTGCTGCCGGCGCGCGCGATCGAGAACCAGGCGTATGTCATCGGCGTGAATCGTGTCGGCGACGGCAACGGCACCCCCTACGCGGGCGACTCGGTGATCATCGACCCGCTCGGAGAGGCGCTCGCCGTCGCCGCGCCCGGAGAGGACGTCATCACCGCCGACGTCGACCCCCAACGTGTGCAGGAAGTCCGGAAGAAGTACCCCTTCCTCCAAGACCGCCGCTAACCCAGCCGAAATTGCGAAATAGGACGTCGAATGTCGGCGCCGCATTTCGCAATTTCGGTAGGAGCGGTTACGTCGACGCGATCCAGTAGCCGTCGTTGCCGGGGCGGGCGTCGAAGTCGACGGCGCGGCCGCGCGTCGAACCGTCCTGGCCGAGGCTGCCGAAGAACCGGGCGTCGCCCATGGCGAACACTCCGCCGTCTTCACCGACGAGCCAGTAGCCGTTGCCGGTAGCGGTCCCCGCGATGGCGGTGATCGGCGCGGCCAGGCGTTGCCCGCCGAGCGAACCGTGAAAGACCGCGTCGCCGAAGCAGAAGACGCCGCCGTCGGCCGCGACGAGCCAATAGCCGTTCCCGGTGGGCGTCGATGCCATCGCGACAATCGGCGAGACGAGCCGGACGTCGCCGGTCGATCCGAGGAAAACCGCGTCGCCGAAGCAGAAGATGCCGCCGTCGGTCGCGACGAGCCAGTAGCCGCGGCCCGTCGCGGTTGCGGCCATGCCGACGATCGGTCGGTTCAGCTTGATTGCACCGGTCGACCCGTAGAACTGTGCGTCGCCGAAGGCGAAGATGCCGCCGTCCGTCGCGACCAGCCAGTAACCGTGCGCGGTCGGTGTGCTCGCCAGGTCGACGATCGGGCGGTTCAGATCCAACCCGCCGGTCGACCCGAGGAACGTGGCGTCGCCGAAGCTGAACACGCCACCGTCATCGGCGACCATCCAGTACCCGTTGCCCGTCGGTGTCGCTTCGATACCGACGACCCGCGTGACGACCGCGTCGTCGGGCGCGCCCGCGTCGAGCGCGGCACCGAACGCGTCGAGGCCCGCGACATTGCCTTCGAGGCACGGCGCATGGTGTAAGCCGGTGCGGTTCGCGGTCGCGCTCGTCGTCGTGCACGTCGGATCCCAATCCCACGGCAACATGCACGTCGCGACGCGACACACCACCGGTCCCACACATGCGAGTTCCTGGTGGCACTGCCCGTAGCGGAACTCGTTGCAGCAGTGGCGGCGCTCGTCGCACGACCCGGTACCGCAGCGGCACGAGCAGTCGTAACAACCCGGCGCGCAGATACCGTCGCCGCCGCAACCGCACGAACCGCACATCGCGTTGCAGTCGAGGATGTACCGGGGCCCGCGGTCGCAGAACGGCGAGTTGTCGGCCTTCCACCAGCCGGCCGCGATCGTCCCGGGCGGGCAGGTGTTGCTGCCCTCGTTCACCGAACAGCAGAACACGGTCCAGCCCGCGTCGCACGCCGCGTCGGGGCCGCACACCGACGCGTACGCCGTGCCCGGCCGCAACAGGTAACGCAGCGGGTTCACTGCCAGCGCCGACCCGACGATCGCCGTTTTCACGAGGAAGCTGCGCCGCCCGAACCGGCTCCCGAGCCGTTCCGAGACGATCGCGACGGCACGGTCGGCGAGCTTCACAGCACGATCTCCAACTGCGCGAGCACGAGGTTCACTTCGGCCACGATGCGGGGTAGGTACGCGCGGCTTCCCGCCACCACGTACAGACAGAACGGGCGGTTGCCTTCGGTGAAGAACAGCTGGCAACCGAGCTGGCCGGGCAGCGGGCGCTGGAGCCGCTTCGAACTGAACATGTCGGCGCGCAGCCGCGGCACGCCGCGCGGGGCGAACATGGGCGAGTCGAGTGACTCGGGGCCGTACTCGAACAACACGACGAAGACGTCGGGTGAACGCATGAGTTCGGTGACGCCCGCGCCGAAGTCGCCGCGTGCCTCCGGCAACGGGAACGTCGCGAGGTGCAGCACCCCGTACGTCTCCTCGTGCTCGACCGTCGTGGCGCGGCGAAGAATCCGACCTTCCCAGCCGGTTCGCAACGCCACCGCGAGGCCGTGCGCGGCCAACCGGTTCACGGGCGGGTTGCCCCTTCGACTGTCATGGGTTCTGGTTCGTCGAGGCGGCGATACAGGCTCGGGTCTCCCGGAGCCACGCCGTGCGCGAGCAACTCCCGGTCGACCTGCGCCTCGCGCGCCATGTCGACCATGTCGTCGCCGGCCTGCATGATGAGGTTGCGCACCTGGTCCCAGGTCACCCCGGTGCCTTCACCCTGCACGCGGCCGGAGACGCCGTCGACGAGGATGAAGTACGGCGAGCCCGGCACGTCGTACGTGCGCCACGCGTCGCTCGACATGACGACGGGCAGGTCGGGCGGTGCCAGTTCGCGCAGTCCGGGCATGCTCTCCTCGGCGGCGTCCATCGTGACCGCGAGCACGCGCACGTCGTCGGGGAGTCCGAGCGCGGCTTCGTCGGCGAGCGCGTCCCAGAACGCACGGCAGGTGAGGCACCCGCTCGACAGGAATGCGAGGAGCGTGCGGTGCCGTACCCCGACGACCGGCACGAGCAGCGCGTCGTCGCGCAATCCGGCACCGGCGATGTCGTGGGCGGGGCCGAACTCATTGGCGCGGGCGACGTCGCCGCGCGGGCGCAGTGCGACCGGCGACTCGATAACCACTTCGGGATCGAGCCCCGCTCCGAGCGCGTGCAGTTGCCGCAGGATGTCGGCGTGACTGCGGAGTAGCCCGGCGACGAGCAAGGTGAGCAGGACGAGAACGACTGCCTCGACTGCGACGAGTACCCCCATTACGACGCTCCTCTTCGTTGTTCGACTCGTAGGGCTGGATACGCGGTGAGCATCAGGACCCCGAGCCACGTGCAGCAGGCAACGAGCACGAGATACGGAACGCCCGCGAGCGGCAGGTCGCTCAGTTGCGCGAATGGCGACAGGCCCCCGGCGGCCATGAGCGCCACGACTGCGGCGCCCGCGTTCAGCGCGACGTGGCCGCGCGTGACCGGGGCCGACGACGCGCCGAGGCAGTTGCACGGCTTGGTCGGGGCGACGATCAGGAGGCGCAGCGAGTACGCGGCGAGGACGAGGTAGGTCGCGGCGACCACGAGCGCGGCGCCGCGGCCCGCGACGATCCCCGCGGTGCCGACCGCGATCTCGACCAGGCCCAGCGGCAGGGATCCGTTCCGGCACTTGGAAATGCCCGCGCCGACGAGCAGGAGGCAGGCCGCCAGGAACGGCCCGCTCGCATACCCCGCGAGCTGTTCGATGTGGACCATTCGTACCTCAATCGGATGCCGGCGCCCGGATGTGAGCGAGACCCGTCGTTCCCCCGGAGCACCGCGCCACTCCTCCGGGGCCGAGACCGGCGCCTCGCCCGTCTGTCACGCTGTCCCCATGGGCGAGGGCAGGTTGGCGGGCACCGTCGTGCTCATCACGGGGGCGACCAACGGGCTCGGCAAGGAGACGGCACGCGTGCTGGCGCGCATGGGGCCGAAGCTCTACCTCGTCGCGCGGAACGAGCAGCGTGCCCACCAGACCCGCGCCGAGATCGCGGCCGAAAGTGACGATGGCGCTGAACCATCTTGCGTACCACACGATGACGATGCTCCTTCTGCCCCGGCTGCGCGACGACACGCCGGCGCGCATCGTGAACGTCGCGTCGGGCGCGTACAAGGATCTGAAGGGCTGTTTCGACTTCGACGACTACAACGCCGAGCGCAAGTATTCGCCCCTACGGCAGTACAGCCTGTCGAAGCTCGCCAATATCCTGTTCACGCGTGAACTCGCGCGCCGGCTCGACGGGTCGGGTATCACCGCGAATGCCGGTACTCCGAACCGGCTGACGGGTACCGGGTTCGCGCACAACGTGCACTTCTTGGCGAAGGTCGCGCTCACCGTGTGGCGGCCGTTCGCGCTGTCGCCGCAGAAGGGCGCGCTCCCGATCATCCACCTGTGCAGCAGTCCCTCGGTCGAAGGCCAGACCGGCATGTACTGGGACGGCATGAAGCAGCCCGAGCTCCAACTCGCCGCGACAAACGACGACGACGCCCGCCGCCTCTGGGACCTCACCGTCTCGCTCACGGGTGTCGACCTTGCATAACGTGCGCGCGTGAGATTCGCACTGTTCTACGAGATCCCCGTCGCGCGCCCATGGACGCGCGAGAGGCCTGCCGCCGCCTCCCTCAGGAGGGTTATTGGTCGGCGGGGATTTTGACGGTGTAGGTGTCGCGGCCGCTTCTGAGGACGGTGCCGGGGCGGGCGTCGGTGCTCTCGCCGTCGACGACGATCGTGGTGCCGTTCACCATCACGCGGTGCACGCCGATTGCGTCGGCATAGAGGCGGTTGGTGCCGCCGGGGAGGTCGTCGACCAGGCGGACCTCGCCCGTCGCGACCGTGCCGGGGTCGAACACGACGATGTCGGCGTGGTAGCCCTCGCGCAGCTCGCCGCGCTCGCGGAGCCCGAACAACTCGGCCGGTATCTGCGTCATCAGTTGCACGCAGCGTTCGAGCGAGACGAGCTGGCGGCCGCGTATGCAGTCGGCCAGGAACGTCGTCGTGTACGGCGCGCCGCACATGCGGTCGAGGTGCGCGCCCGCGTCGGACCCGCCGACCATCACCTGCGGGTGGTCCCAGGCCTCGGCCCGCATCTGCCACGACTTCAGGTCGCCGTCGGAAGGTAACGGCCAGAGCACGGTCTTCAGTTCGTCGTTGATCACCGTGTCGAGGAGCACGTCGAAGGTGCCGCGGTTCTCGCGCTCGGCGATGTTGGCGATGGTCTCGCCCTTGAGGCCCTCGTTCGCGGCCGAGTACGTGTCGCCGATCATGTAGCGGCCCCACGACGCGAGCCGCGAGAACACGCCCGCCTCGGGCGAGCGGGCCCGCTCGTTCATCCACCGGCGGACCTCGGGGTCCTTCAGCTTCTCGATGCGCTCGGGCACGGGGAGGTTCATGACCTCGTTCCAACCCGGGAGCATGAACAGCGCGCAGTAGTTGCGGAACGACATGTTCATCTCGACGAGGATCGGCATCGTCAGCGCGACGGCACGCCCGCCGCGCTCGAACGCACGCTCGCACACCGCGACCTGGTCGTGGTAACGCTGCGGCTCGCGCGAGTCGATGGTGAGCACGTTCCAGTTGAGCGGCCGGCGGCCGGCCAGCGACATCTCGGCCATCATGTCGGCCTCGTCCTCGGTGAACCCGCGCAGGCAGCCGTCCGTCACGTACTCGAGCGTGGTGCCTTCGTGGTCCTTCACCGCCGCGCACAGCGCGAGCACTTCTTCCTTCGTCGCCCACCGCGACGCGACCGGCTGCCCGTCACCGTCGGAGTGCGTGAACGAGAGCGTCGTCGAGAAACCGAGTCCGCCCGCACTGATCGACTCTTCGAGCAACGCGACCATCGCCGCCAACTCGGCGGGCGTCGCCTCGTTGCCGACGCTGCGCGCACCCATGACGTGGCGGCGGATGGCGCAGTGCCCGACGAGGAAGCCGACGTTGAGGCCGACGCGTCCGTCGAGCGCGGCGAGGTACTCGCCGAACGTCTCCCACGTCCACGGCACACCCGATTCCAATGCGGGCAACGGCATACCCTCGACCTTGGCCATCATTTTGCGGATGTAGTCGGCGTCTTCGGCCAGCAGCGGAGCGAGGGTGAAACCGCAGTTGCCCGCGATCATGCTCGTGACGCCGTGCAGGTTCGACGGACTCGCCGCCGGATCCCAGAAGAGTTGCGCGTCGTAGTGCGTGTGCGGGTCGACGAACCCGGGCGCGACGACGAGGCCGGTTGCGTCGAGGACGTCGGTCGCGTCCTCGGTGATCTCGCCGACGGTCACGATGCGACCGTCCCGAACGCCGACGTCGGCCCGCCGGCCCGGCGCGCCGGTGCCGTCGACGACCGTGCCGCCTCGGATCACGCAGTCGAGCATGGGGCCTCCCAGCGGGCGCCGGTGAAATAGAACGCGTTCTAGTCTGGGGTCTCAGCCGCCCTGCCGCAACACCCGCGTTACCCGCCTGCCTTCTTGGCCGCCCGGCGGGCTTCCTTCTGCTTCGCCGCGGCCGTCACCGCGGCTTCCTTCTTCTTGGCTTCGGCGGCCCGGCGGGCCTCCTTGGCCGCCTTGCGCTGGACGCGCTTCTCGGCCTGGGCCTCGTCGTCGCGGCCCGCCGGTGCCGGTGCGAGCCCGGCCGGCTCGTCCTCCAGCGGTGTCGGTTCGACGGCGCCCGCGAAGCGCTCGTCGGTCTCGAGGATTTCGGAAAACACGGCTTGGCAGGGGGCGTCGCTGGCGCCGTAACTCGCGAGCATCAGTCGCGCGGTCGGGAGTCCATGGTGTTCGATCACGCCGGGGAGCACGGCGAGCATGTCTTCGCGTGACGGGTTCTCGGACCGGTCGCCCAGCGCGGCGATCGTCTCGTCGTTCACCGCTTCGCACAGGGCGAACGCGACCGTGAGCTGGCGCGCGGGCGGGACGGACCGGACCTTGCGCCGCACCAGTCCGACCAGGGCATCGCCCAGGTGGATGGCCGCCTTGGGCAGTTGGAGGTCGACGGCGACTTCGAGGCGGTTGGTCTCGCTCATCGTCGCGAGCGCACGCCGGGTCGATACGTCGTCCATGGCGGCCAGGGCTTTGGCCAGCCGGGCGAGGTGGGCTCGGGCGGTCGCGGCTGTCTCGGCCGCCTCTTCGTCGCCGTCAGGCGCCTCGTCGCCTTCGGCTGCGTCGTCCACGTCGTCGTCCTTCACGAGGCGGCAGCTTCGCGCGCCGGGAGTGAGCTGGTTGGAACGGCGCGGAATAGTGCGCACGGCCTATATCAGTTCCTGGGTGTTCGAACGTTATCCAGCTCAAGGCCCATATCCATGTCAGCTCGCCAGAAGCCAGATGGACGTGGACCTCGGTATTCGACAGGTTGCAGGGGGGATGCGCCAACATCCACCGAGTGCGTAGGCCGCACGCGGGATTGAGGTCGTCGTCGCGGGTAACTGCGACGTCGCCCCGGAGGGAGGGTGGTTATCCCCTTTTCCACCCTCCCTCTTCGGTGCTCGCTTCTTTCGAAACCGGAATGTCTTCCCGCCAGGGGGGAGGATGGTCGGTGGCGGTCCTCCGGGAACGCCACGGACCAGATCTGTCGCTAACGTCGGCGCGCCCAAGGCCAGCTTCGCCGACCGTCAAATCGGGCCGAGCGCCGACGAAGAACCCGCGCAGC
>JANNHK010000449.1:0-11100 GCA_031404355.1 Actinomycetes bacterium | reverse complement strand
ATCGCGTTGTAGCCGATCGCCCACCCGAGGTTCTGCCGCATCTTGCGCAACGTCCCGCGGCCGATCCGAAGCGCAATCGCGACGTCGAGCGGGTCCGAGCGCATGAGCACGACATCGGCAGTTTCGATCGCGACATCGGTCCCCGCGCCGATCGCGATACCGACGTCGGCTTGCGCGAGCGCGGGGGCGTCATTGACGCCGTCGCCGACCATCGCCACCTTCGCGCCACCATCCTGGAGTTCTGCGACCTTGGCAGACTTGTCGCCCGGGAGCACCTCGGCGATGACGGTGTCGATGCCGAGCTGTTCCGCGATGCGTGATGCGGTGGCCTGGTTGTCGCCGGTCAACATCACGACGCGGGCACCCGCCTCGTGCAGCGCCGCGACCGCGGCTGCCGCGGTCGGGCGCGCGGCGTCGGCGATCGCGACAAGTGCGGCCGGGGCGCCGTCAATGGCGACGCAGACCACGGTGCGGCCGCCCGCCGCGAGCTCTTCGCGACGTTGGGCGAGGTCGCCGAGGTCGATGCTCTCGCGTGCGAGCAAGCGCGCGTTGCCGACCACGACGCGTCGGCCGTCGACGGTTGCGATCGCACCGTGGCCGGGGACGTTCTCGAAGTTGCTTGCCTGCGAACGGGTTGCGCCGGCTTTTTCCGCATACTGCACGATGGCCTCGGCGAGCGGATGTTCCGACTCTCGCTCGACGCCGGCGACGAGGCCGAGGACCTCGACGCGGTCGACACTCGGTACCAGGACGAGGTCGGTGACCTCGGGCTCGCCCTTGGTCAACGTCCCCGTCTTGTCCATGACGACGACGTCGATCGCGGCGGCGGTCTCGAGGGCCGTCGCGTTCTTGAACAGCACGCCGCGAGTCGCGCCGAGGCCGGTACCCACCATGATCGCGGTGGGGGTCGCCAACCCCAAGGCATCGGGGCAGGTGATGACAACCACCGTGATCGCGAACAGGAGCGCGTCGGTCGCGGGCCGGTCGCTGAACAGCATCCACGCCGCGAACGTGAGCGCACCACCGATCAGCGCGACGAGCACGAGCCAGAAGGCGGCGCGGTCGGCCAGACGCTGACCCGGTGCCTTCGAGTTCTGCGCCTCCTGTACCAGCTTGACGATCTGGGCGAGGGCGGTGTCCGCGCCCACCTTCGTCGCGCGAACGCGCAGCGTCCCGTTCTTGTTGATCGTCGCCCCGATCACGGTCGAGCCCGGCTCCTTGTGCACCGGAAGGCTCTCACCCGTGACCATTGACTCGTCGACCTCGCTCTCACCCTCCTCGACGACGCCGTCGACCGCGATCTTGGCGCCGGGCCGCACCAGTAGGAGATCTCCGACGACGACCTCGGCTGTCGGCACCTCGACCGGCTCACCGTCGCGGACCACGACGGCCATCGGTGGTGCGAGGTCGAGCAGTTTGCGGATCGCGTCGTTGGCGCCGCCGCGGGCGCGCATCTCGAACCAGTGGCCGAGGAGAACGAACGCGGTCAGCACAGTGGCGGCCTCGTAGAACACCTCGCCGCCGCCCGTGAGTGTCACGCCGAGCGAGTACAACCAGCCGGCGCCGATTGCGACCGCGACCAACACCATCATGTCGAGGGTGCGCGCCCGCAGCGCGCGTACCGCGCCGTCGAAGAAGATCGCCGCCGACCAGAAAATGACGGGCAGGCTCAGCAGGAGCTGCCAGACGTCGTCGCGCATTCCGAACGGCGCGTCTGCCGAGAAGTTCAGCACGTCGCGGCCGATCGGCGACCACAGCAGGATGGGCAGCGAGAAGATGGCGGCGACGAGGAAGCGGTTGCGCATGTCGGCGACCATCGCTTCCATCGACATCTCGCCGTGACCGCCATGGCCCATTACCTCGTGCGGCGTCGGGACCGCCGGCGCCGCGCCCGGTTCGGCACGCGGGTCGCATATGTGTGCGGGTACCGACTGGCCGGCACAGTGGTAGCCGCACTCGTCGACCCACTGGCGGAGGTCCGCGACCGACGTGACCGAGGAATCGAACGTGACGGTGGCCGTCTGTGCGACCGCGTTCGCGACGACGCTGTGAACTCCGGGCCGCCGGCTCAGAACTGCCTCGACGACGGCCGTTTCCGTCGCGAACCGAAGCCCCGAGACTTCCAAGACCACCGTCGCCGACCGGCCGTCATCTTCGTGACGATGCATGCCTCTTGTCCTTGCATCTCGGCCGCGGCAAGCGCCGTGTGCGATAGGTCGGACGATACCGACCGATTTCCGCACCCGCTAGTGAGGTCCGACACAACTCCGACTTAGCTACGACGTGTTGCCGGAGATTCTGTCGCGTCCTCAGCAGGCGGATCGCGTCAGCGGGTAGGGGTTCACGGCGCGTCCCCCGCCGGGGTGGTACTCGAAATGGGTGTGCGGTGCCGAGACGTCGGCGTTCCCGCTCGATCCTACGTAGCCGACGACCTCGCCCTGTTGGACCCGGCGGGGCGGCCCTTCGTAGCCCGACAGGTGGAAGTACCAGTAGGAGTTCCCGTCGTCGCCGTAGAGGTACACGCCGAGACCCGAGAGATCGCCGTCCTTCTGGCGTACTTCTCCGGACACGACCGCGACGTTCGGTGTCCCCGCGGGCGACATCAGATCGACACCTTGATGGCTGCGCCCACCTGAGCGTGGCGCGCCCCAGCTGTCGACGAACGACACCGTACCGCGTATCGGACACACGATCGCCGCGCCGCTTGGCACCGCATCGGACGCGGGTTCGGCGGTGGATGCGCCATCGTCTGGCGTCGTCGTCGGCGGGGGAGACGTCGTTGTCGTCGTCGGCGGGCGAGACGTCGTCGTCGCGCTGCGTCGCTGCTGCTCGGCACGACGCTGAGCGTCGGCGACGAGTTGCCGTTCGGCTTCGGCGCGCCGCCGCGTGTCCTCTTCACGGGCCAACTGTTGCTCGAGCTCGATCTGGGCCTGTTGCGCGTCGAGCATCTGCGCCTGAAGCAACTCGCTGTCGCGTTCGAGCTCGGTCAGGAGTTGCTCGGCCTCCTTGGTCGCCTGCTCGAGCCGCGTTTGGTCCAGGTCCAGGTCCTCTCGCAATGCGTCGTACTGGTCGAGACTGAGATTCTGCGGCGCCGTCGCGAGGCCGAGGAGCTGGGACCGGCGTTGGATTTCGAGCAGGTCGTCGCTGGCCAGCCAGTCGGGTCCTTGCGCAGGAGTTGCACCACCGGTGTACGCCTCGACGGCATACTCCTGGACGACGGCTTGCAGCTCGGTCATTCGTCGTTCGGTATCTTCAATGCGTGCGCGCGTGAGATCCGCTTCGTTTGACATCTCGGCGTGCCGTGAAACTGCTTCCTCCTGACGAGCAGCTAATTCGTCTGCAGCCGCTTGTGTTCGCTCGACGGCTTCGCGAGCGCGTTCGAGCGCGTCTCGCGTGTCCGCGCCGACGGGCGAGGCGGCGAGAGCCGAGAGCACGACGACGACCGTGACTGCTATCCACCCGCGGGCGCGTCGTCGGAAGCTGACGAAGGGACGAATGAGAGAAACCTTAGCAACGACACCTTGTCGGAGTCAGACTCATGCGGTGTACTTGCTGTGCCGGGCACCTGACCAGGCGTTGGAGGATGCAATGGCGATCGCCGTGATCGTGACGATCACAGTGCTTGTTGTCGCCCTGGTTGCCTGGCGGCGGGTGGTGTCGCGGCCGACGACTGCGGACGCGCTCCAGGGGCTGAACAACGCAGTAGCGCGCTCGCGTGCGCTCAACACTCCGCCGGCCGATCCTGCGCGTCCCGCGGACGACTCCACGCGACCACAGGCGACGTCGGTGCGTGTGTCAGAACGCTCGACCCGCCGGTGCGAATCGCAAGGTAGTGACCGAGCGCAACGACCGTAATCAACAACACCGTGAGGGCCGCCCTTCTAGGCCCGGCGGACGCGCAACGTCACTCCCGCACCGCACGCGTATTCGGGCGTAGCGAAAGCGCGGACGCGACGAGTGCAGCAGAGACCACCAACAGAACCGCACCGCCGAACGTCTTGACACCCGACCTCTCGACGTCGGGAGGCTCGTACAACTCGCGCTCGATACGCGTCGTGCGATTCGTACCGGCCTCGACCGGGAGCCACGCCTCAGCCTCGCCGTCGACACGGTCGAAGGTGGCGTACACGAACCAACGGCCGTCTCGAGGCACCGCGACGGTGCCTCCGAAACCGCAGGCTGCTCCGAGGGGTTCCAATCGTTGGCTGACTGTGATGCCGGCCCGACGGGCGACGACAGCGGCTGGGCGCAGCCCCGGGCACTCCTCCATCTCGACCGTGAGCATGATGCGTCGGTCGGAGACCTGAGCGATCAGCGTGGCCTTGCCCGCCGACGGGCCCTGGCCTGGGTCGTGCGCCACCGCCGGCGGCATCATGGCGAGGAAGAGCACGACCGCGACCGCTGCGGCTATCGGCAACGGCCGCAGTCGGAACTCGCGACTCACGGCGAGCACCGCGACCGCCGCGACGCTTGCGGCGGCGATGCTCAGCAGGAGCTCGCCGGAGAGCACGGGCGTCGCGTGGGGAGCGATCCGGCTCCACGGCACGTAGACGAGGTGTACGACGAACACAGCAAGACCGACGCGAACGAAGGCGTTCGATGTCGCGACCGCGTCGATGACGACGGCGACCGCGACTACCAACGGTACCGCCGGCGTGGAGAACCCGGCTGTCGCGAGCAACGCCGAGATCCCGAGGCGAAGCACGGTGTAGGTGACCGCGACTGTGGTCAGTGGCCACCGACCGCCGACGATTGGACCGACCAGGACCCTGGTCGCGAGAAGAGCGGCGGCGACGAGAGGCAGGTACCACGCGGGCGAGAATTGCGGCACGTCGGCCTCGTATTCCATGACGGGTACGAGCAGCACCGCGAGAACCAATGTCGAACCGAGTATTCGTGCCGCCCGCGGAGCAGCCGTTCCGAGCCCGGCGACGAGGCTGACGACGAGCGCCATCGTGGCGGTCAGCGCGAGAAGATGCGGTGGACTCCACAGCACGGCGTCGCGCCCGAAGGCACGGTGCCAGGCGTCGTCGATCGGGCCGGAGGCAAACGCTGCAACCACGGCGCAGACCGCGAGCGTCACGGGACGGAGTCCCGGATCCCTCCATCCGAGGCGACGCCCGGATCGCCACCACCACGACGCGACGACACCGGCGGCCACGACCACGCCCCCGTAAATCGCGACGTGCGGGGCAATGAAGAAGTCGTCCCTCCCGCGATCCGTGTGCCACGAGTCGTCCCAGTAGGTGCCGACGACTGACACCAAGCCGGCCACGAAAGCCAACGTGGCGAGGCCGGCAGGAACGGCAACGGGTCGAGTGTCCGATGATACACACATGTTGCATTAACGTAACGGTAGAGTTGCATCTCGGCAAGCGAGATCGAAGGACGCACGAGGGGACGCGTGAAAACAGCCGAGGTGGAGGAACTGCTGCCGGCAGCGCGTGCCGCCGTGGAGGAATACGGGCTCGCCGGTATGACCATCGAGCGAGTTGCTGCGCACGCCGGACTCTCACGCGTCACCTTCCACCGGCGGGGCGTGACGCGCGATGCACTCGTGCATGCTCTCGTCGCGGCGGCTGCCGACGAAATGCGCGCGGCGTTGTGGCCTGCGCTCGCGAGCGCGGGCACCGCGCGGCAGCGCATGGACTTGGCGCTCGACGCGCTGTGCGACGTCGCCGATCAGAACCTCGCGCTACTCGCAGGGACATACGCAGTCGAGGTCACCATCTTCCACGAGCGCCGTTCCCGAGGGGCAGGGCGACCGGTTCGGTCGGACTTCGTCGAGCCGTTCGCCCGACTCCTGCGCGACGGCGCGGTCGACGGCACACTCGAATGCGACGATCCCGACGAGACCGCACAGATACTCTTCAACCTCGTCGGTTGGACCTACGTGCACCTTCGTGCCGCACACGGCTGGTCGCGCCGAAGGTCGCGTGAGGGTCTCGTCGCACTCGTCATGGCGGGATTGCGGCCGTCTGGGGCTGTGGAGAGCGCGTGAGCGTTCCGGTGTGCCGATCGCATCCGGGCTGGGTTGTCCCGAGCAACGCGTCGAGTGCACGCTCGTTCGTCTTGGGCCTTTGCGCGCGTCCAGTGTCATGCCCTGATCGCGCTACTACATCTCTTAGTAGTAGAATCCCGCCGATCATGGCTCGTTCCGGGCGGAAGCAGGACAAGGCGCCGACGAAGCGGCCGAAGGATGCCGCCAAAGCGGCACAACGCGAGCGCCGCGAGGAGCGCAAACATCTCGAGGCCACGCTCCGACGCCGAGCACTTCGTCGCCGGCGCCTTCGGAACGCCGCGATCGCTGTCGTGACTGGCGCGCTTGCAGCCGCGGGCGCGTTCTTCTTGCTGCGCCCCGATCCGGAGCTGCGTGGTGTGGAGCGACCGCGCAACCAGGGACGTGGACACGTCGGCGCCGTCGACTACGACACGGCGACGCCGACGAGCGGAAAGCACTCGGCGGAGGCGCCCCGGTGCGGCCGCTACAGCAGCCCACTCGCACCCGAGCTCGCCGTACACGCGCTCGAGCACGGCACCGTCGTGATCTGGTACCAAACTGCCCGCGCCGATGAACTGCTGCCCGCGCTCGAGGAACTGCTCGGCCAGTTCGACTCGCACGTCATCGTCAGCCCCAACGACGGGATCGCGGAACCGATCGTCGCTACGGCGTGGAACCGACTGAAGCGGTACCCCGACCCCGGTGCTGACCTGCTCGAGTTCGCGCGCGTCTACAGGAAGCGCGGCCCCGAGAACGTCTCATGCGCCATCTGACGACCTTGTCTTGGCGGGCTTCCGTCGAAAGACGTACACCGCGGCTTCGAGCTCCGGGGGTAGCACGAGCCGGCTCAGCGCCGGGTCCTCGACAAACTCGAATCCCGACTCGGCGCGATACGCGGTCCAGTTCCCCGAGCTGAACTCGTGTCGGCTGCCGATGAGGACGTAGAGCTGGACGCTGCGCGTCTTGAACACATCTCGTTCGAACGGGTTGCCCGCGGGCGGCCACGAGCAAATCACGACCTCCGGCTGATGCACGCTGATCGCGAGCCGTTCGATCAGCCGTTTCGAATAGAAGCAGTAGATACCGCTTGGTTGTACGACGGACATCACGAACGGCCGCTGCCAGACAAGCGGCCACAACACGCGGAACCAGAACATCGACACGGGTTTGCGCTCCAAGGCGCGCTTGAAGAGCAGCCGCTGCAGGACCAATCCGTTGACGCGGTTGAACCTGACCGTCCCGCCGTCGACGCCGGTAGCGAGCGCGACGCGCAGTTGCCGAAGCGCAGCTGCCGCCAATGCATGGATCCTCGTTTCGCGCTCAACGTGGACTCGATCGGCGATTGTGAGCCGGAATCGAGGCCCGATGGCGAGCGCCCTTGTTGCACTACGCTCCGTCGTAGGCGCACTCAGCGCCCTGTTGGCCGGACCGAGAGGGCCTACGTGCGTTCCCGTCTGTTCGTTTTATCGCTCGCCCTGATCGCGCTCGCCGCCGCGTGCGGCGGCTCGAGTGACGCTGCCGATAGTGCCGACCCGGCTGGAACATCGTCGCCGACCGCGTCGCCGACGACCGAAATGGACCACGAAGCCATGGGTCACGACCCGGCCGACACCGCCGACGACGCGCAAGACATGCCGATATCTGCCGTCGCCGCACCGCTTGCGACGCGTCCTGACGGCATCATCGATCCCGAGCGCATCGATCTCGGTGGAATCGACGGTGTTACACCCGAACAACAGAGCCGCGCCGAGGACTTGCTGCGTCGCAGTGTCGAAACCCTGCCGAGATGGGCCGACGTCGCGACGGCCGAAGCCGACGGGTTCACGTCGATTGGAGACGGGCTGACCGGCGAAGAACACCTTCTGCAATGGGATTGGATCAACGGCGACGACAAGGTCCTCGATCCCAACTTTCCGGAGGCGTTGGTGTATCGCGTCGAACCCGACGGGTCCCGAACCTTGGACGCGGCGATGTTCATCCTGCCTGACGAATACAACTGGGAGAACTTGCCGGACCTGGGCGGGGCACTGACCCAGTTCCACATTCACGACAACCTGTGCTTTACCGACGAGGCGGCACCGACTGTCGCCGGATTGACGACGGGGGACGGGTCGTGCCGTCCGCCCACGGTCAAGCTGAACCCGAACCCGATGATTCACGTCTGGATCCGTCAGAACTCGTGCGGACCGTTTGCAGCACTACAAGGCGTCGGTGCCGGTCAGATCAAGTCCGGTGAAGAGCGTGCGTGTGACCCGGATCACGGCCGGCTCACGCTCTAGCAGTGCAACACGACTCACCGAACCGAGAACGTCGCGAACATTCTGCTTCTCACGTAATGATGAGGGATCGTACAAACGAGCACGTAGGTACCGGGATCGGCGACGACGCTGAGGGTCTCGGTCGCTCCGGACGAAAGCGGCGGTGTGCCGGCGAGTACCACGATGTCGGGGCTCGCTTCGTCGAGACGAATGCCCGTCGTCGGGAGCTGATCGGGTGGCAGTAGGGAACGGAGTAGTACGACGTTGTGCGGAGCGTCGTCCTCATTCGTGACTGTCAACGCGACTGCGGTGGCCGTCACCGTGTTGACATCAGCGACGATCGTGTAGTTGCTGAGCGTCAGCTTCACCTGGGCGGGACCCGGAGGTTCGGTCGTGCGCCCCGTGGTCACAGTCGCTGGCGACGCATCCAGGATCGTCGGCCCTAGGTAAGTCGGCGGAAGACGTACACAGCCGCCTCGAGTTCGGGCGGGAGGACCAGCCGGCTTAGCGCCGGAACCTCGGCGAAGTCGAAACCGGTCTGCGCACGGTACGCAGCCCAGTTTCCCGCGCCGAACTCGTGCCGGCTACTGATGACCACATACATCTCGACACTGCGCGTCTTGAAAACTTCGCGCTCGAACGGATTCCCGGCGGGAGGCCACGAGCAAATCACGACCCGCGGTTGGTGCACGCGCAGTGCCGTGCGCGCGTCTTGGCGGCGGACAAAGTCGGGGAACTGGATTCGTTCCTTCCAGCTGTAGTCATCGGTCGCGGTGATCTGGACCCCTTCGTCGGCCAGAAAGCGTGTCAGGGTCCCGTCGCCGGCCGCGATTTCGACACACGACGCGTCGCCGATCAGTTCGGCGAGCGCGTGCACGAGCCGTTTCGAATAGAAGCAATAGATGCCCTTCGGCTGGACGAGCGACATCAGGAAGCGTCGCTGCCGGCAGAGCGGCCAGATAATGCGAAACCAGAACATCGAAACCGGCTTGCGATCCAGCGCGCGTGCAAAGAGTAACTTCTGCAACACCCAGCCGTTGACGAAACCGAACCGAACCGTTCCGTCGTCGACGCCCGTGGCGAGCGCAACGCGCTGGCGGCGGAGCGCGGCGGCCGCCATCTGCCGGCGGATCTCGGCCGCGATCTGCTCGTCTTGTTCGGGCTTCGAGCGCGCTCGCCGCCGCGCCGATGACGGCGATCGGGACACAGCTGCGATGACTGCTTGGAGCTCCTTGACATCGCCGCGCGCCACGATCTGCCCGAGTTCTCGCTCCACCGCCTCCCACTCGGCCGGGTAGGCCGCGCACAACTCGTCGAGCGAAGGGTTTTGTCTCAGAAACGCCCGGGCGGCGTCAGGCCGTCGAGGCACGCCTCATCCTCCGTGCATCCGCATCCAGACTGATCGGCGCGCCGGGCCGTCGGAAGAGCCGCCGACCAGGTTCGTCGTCTCTACCGCGGGGAGTACATGATCACGCTCACCCCGACGAGGCAGATTGCCGCCCCGACGAGGTCGAAGCGGTCGGGCCGGTAGCCATCGACCACTCGGGCCCACGCGAGCGACCCGACCACGAAGACGCCTCCGTACGCCGCGAGGATGCGCCCGAACGGTGCGTCGGGTTGGAAGGTCGCAACGAATCCGTAGGTACCGAGCGCGAGGACGCCAAGGCCGACGAAGACGAGCCCCCGGTGTTCGCGCACTCCCTGCCAGACCAACCAGGCGCCGCCGATCTCGGCGAGCGCGGCTACGACGAACAATGCAATGGAACGGACAACTGACACGGACGGGAGCCTACGGGCGAGGAATTCGCTTGACCTTCGAGCCGGGTTGAAGCTTTATCGTGGGAGCGTGGACACGGAATATCGCATTGCCGACGTCGCCCGGCGGACCGGCTTCAAGGCGAGCACGCTGCGCTACTACGAGGAGATCGGCTTGTTGCCGGCGCCCGACCGGACCGACGCGGGATATCGCCGGTACGACGACCGCGAATGTCGCCCGGTTGCGGTTCGTCGCCCGAGCCAAGCAACTCGGGTGCACGCTCGACGAGATTGCCGAGCTGTTGCGGGCGCGCGACGGCGACCGGTGCGCGCCGGTTGCGGCGAGGTTGGCCGGCCTTGTCGCAGCGAAACGGGCCGAGACCGCGGCCAGCATCGCGGAACTGGCCGGCTTTGCTGTGCAACTGCAAGACGCCGCCGCGACACTCGCGGGTGCGCCTCGGGACGAGCCGTGCGGCGACGACTGTTCCTGCATGGCGGAGGCACCGGGTGACCCATTTCTGGCGGTACCGGTCACCCTCGGCCGCTCGCAGGACACCGAACCGATCGCCTGCACACTGGATGCGCGTGAGTGGCCGGAGCGGGTCGACGAATGGCATCGACTCCTGGCCGGAGTGCGCACCCGCGAGCCGGTCGACGGAGACGTACGGTTGGTGTTCGACCTCGGTGTCGACGCATCCGAGATCGCTCGATTGGCCGGGGCCGAGCAGGACTGCTGCCGGTTCTTCGCGTTCGCGCTGACGATCGACGCACGCGGCCTCGCACTCGAAGTGCGCGGTGAGCTTCACGGTCCCGGTCCCGGCTGACCAGCCCGCAGGGGAACTCAAGGTCGTCGGCGTCTGCGCGAGTTACGGCGGCTACAGCGGCTACGACGGCTACGACGGCTACAACGGCTACAACGGCTGTGACGGGTACAACGGCTACGAGGGCTACGACGGCTACGACAAGAAGTGTGCGATCCGCACGTTCGGTCCCGCGTTCTTCACGGTCACCGCGCCGCCGACCGAACCAACCCTGTCGATCGACGACGTCTCGGTCGTAGAGATGGACAAGCAGACGGTGAAGGCG
>JANNHK010000448.1:0-14787 GCA_031404355.1 Actinomycetes bacterium | reverse complement strand
CACCCGTCAGTACCTCCTGACCGGCACGGTGCCGCCGTCGGCGCCACGCATTACGCGCAACGCCGACGACACGCCGGTCCGTGACGCCGACGGGCTCGCTGTGGGCGCCGACCGAGAGCAGAAGCACGTCGACGTCGAGTTCGTCCATCCGGGCGCGCGCCCGGGCGACCCGCGCCGCGTACGTCATGTCGGGAACCCGGCGAGGCCGTCGATGCTCGACGCGTTCTTCTTGGCGCGGTAGTCGACGAGGCCGTCGTCGCCCTTTGCCTCCGCCCAGCGGAGGAGTCGATCGCGGTCTTCGACGAGATCCATGAGCGGCACCGCGTACCCGCACGAGGTGGTCACCCGCGTCACGTCGATGTCGATGACGGAGCGCCGCCCGGGCAACGACGGAAACCCCGCCGCCAACTTCTCGAACACAGCGGACCCCAGCTCGTGCACGATCGCGTTTCCGTACACGCGGCAGATGCTCGGGTTGCCGTTGAACGCGCACCACATGAGGGTGATACGCCCGTTCTCGCGTACGTGCGCGATCGTTTCCACGCCGCTGCCGGTGAGGTCGAGGTACGCGACCCGACGGGGCCCGAGTACACGCAGCGTGTCGAGACCCTTGGGTGACACGTTGACGTGGCCGCCGGTGCTCGGCGCAGTCGCGACGAAGAACATCGGCTGCGCCGCGATCCACTCGGCAAGGGTGGGTGCGATCTCGGCGTAGAGGTCGGCCATGCGGCCATTTTGTCAGCCGCCGGGCAGGAGATACGCAGTCAGGTGCAACTCTTCAGCCACGAAGCGCAATCGGCGGTAGCGCTCGATCAACGCCTTCTGTTCGTCCGTCGGGTCCCAGGCTCCGTCGATTTCGAGCCGCAGCAGCGTCGCATCGCGGTACAAGTGGTACGGATCGCGACCCTGGAACTCCGGCACGCCGGTTGCGGTCAACAACTCGCGGATCTCGGCATCCATCTCGGCGAGCAGGTCGGCGTCCGCGCCGGTCACCGCCTCGTACGTTGCGACCGCGCGCCCTCCTTCGGGTATCGGGGAGGAGCCGCCGACGACGAGGAGCACCGGCGAGTCCGCGGGACCCGAGTGGGTCTCACTGAGGTACTCGTCGCCCCGGTCGACGCGCGCGTCGACACCGCGGTCGCGCAGTTCCGCGACGAGCCCGTAGAGGATCTGGCCGTACGCCTCGCCCGTGGCCCGGATACGCACGGGACCGATGTCGTCCAGCTCCGGTTCGACGGCTCGGGCAACCGCGAGCACCGCCTCGCCGTACCGTTCGTCTTCGGGGAACGCCGAATCCGAGAACGCAGTCGAGGGAGCCGCAACGACGAGCAGCACCACGCCGAATGCGATACCGATGCGCCGGGCCAACCCGGGCAGCGAGAACAGCCGGACGACCATGAACCCGAGCGCGAACCAGGTGAAGATGCCCGCCGGCCACAACTGCAGGAGCCGGTAGAACGGCAAGTCGGGAAACGCGCGCGGAACCTGCGCGGTCGTCGTCACAACCGCGGCGATCGCGACGAACGCGACGACGCCGGCGCTCGCGGCCGGACGGTCGCGCCGAATGATCGCGTACATCGTGCCGCCGAGCAGGGCGACCACGACCGCGATTGCGCTCAACATCGTCAGGATCGAAAGTGGCGCACCGAAATGCCCGAGGTCGCCACCCGACCGGCCGAAGAGTGGGACGACGCCGATGGCGCGCGCCGTCGCACGCAGCGCGTATTCCCAACCGACGCCCACTTGTTGGTCGTCTCGGAAGTTGCGGGAGAGTTCCACGAGGTTGCCGGGGTCGTGGCGGATCTGCTCCCAGGCCGGAAACAGCCATGAGACCGCCAGCACCGCGGCCGTGGCGACGAGCTCCCGCACGGCCGGGCGGGTGACGACGACCGCGACAACCGCGCCGGCGAACAACACGAGCGCCAACGGCGCGTACAGGAGGTGCGCCTGCGCCGCGAAGCTGACGGCGAACGCGAGCGGCGGCAACGCCCACGCCTCCCCCGCGCCCGCGGCCCACGCGAGGAACAATGCCGCCAGAATCGGGAGGAGCGCGATGTATGGGTTCCACGGGTCGGCGAGAAGTTGGCGACCGAGCGACCAACACCCGACCGCAGTGAGTGCCGCCGCCCATACGGCGGCGCCGGTTCCTCCGATCCGTTGCGCGGCCCACACGACCGCGAGGATCGAAATGATCCCGACGAGCACGGTTCCGAGCACGAGCCCCCACGGCGCGCCGCCCGAGAGCCGGACCGGGAGCGCGAGCGCCCAGAACTCCAGCGGCCCGAGGTGGCGCGCGTTGTACTCGCTGTCGGTGCCACCCAGGGTGGTGCGCACCCCGACCAACGGTGAGTCGCCGGAGAACACGTCGTCGGCGAGCACGGCGATGGCGGCGTCGTCACCGACCGGTACCCAATCGTCGGCGACGGCGCGCGCACCAGCGAGGGCGGGCGCGAGCGCGGCGAACGCGACGATCGCGACAAACACCCACCCGAGCATCCGGCCCTGCACGACGGGCGATGCTAGGGCGCGCTGACGACTACCGGTTCGGCGGCCGCCCGGGCGTGGTAGCTCGAGCGCACCAACGGACCCGCCTCGACGTGGCGGAAACCGAGCGCACGCGCGAACTCGCCGAGCCCGTCGAACTCGTCGGGGTGCCACCACTTCACGACCGGCAGATGCTGCGCCGACGGCCGGAGGTACTGACCGATCGTCAAGATGTCGACGCCGACCGCGCGCAGGTCGGTGATCGCGGCGCGCAACTCGTCGACCGTCTCCCCCATACCGAGGATGAGACCGGACTTCGTCGTCAGCCCCGCGTCCTTCGCACGCGCCAGCACGGCCAGCGACCGCGCGTACCCGGCCGACGGCCGCGCCACCCGTTGCAAGCGGGCGACGGTTTCAAGGTTGTGGTTGAGCACGTCGGGGCGCGCATCAAAGATCGTCTGCAACGACGCGGCGTCGCCCTTGCAGTCGGCGATGAGCAACTCGACGCGCGTCTGCGGACTCGCGGCACGAATCGCGTGCACCGTCTCGGCGAAGATGTGGGCGCCACCGTCGGGCATGTCGTCGCGCGCCACGCAGGTGATGACCGCATGCGCGAGTCCCATCGTGCGCACGCCCTCCGCCACCCGGCGGGGCTCATCCTCGTCGGCAACCAACGGCTTACGGGTGTCGACCTGACAGAACCCGCACGCACGCGTGCAGCGGTCGCCGAGGATCATGAACGTGGCGGTGCGGTCGGCCCAGCATTCGTAGATGTTCGGGCAGCCCGCCTCTTCGCACACCGTGTGCAGCTCGAGCCCCTTCACCAGACGCTTGGTTTCGATGTACCCCTCGTCGAACTTGGCGCGCACGCGCATCCACTCGGGCCGCGCCTCGGTGCTCGGCAGACCGCCACCGATGCCCCGCCGCCAGGCAACGTCCTGGCGCTCGACTGCGCGGTGCCCGAAGACCTCGGCGAACCGGTCGACCACCTCGCCGACCACCGACTTCATGTCGGGAGTCTCACCCAGGACCCGCGCCATCGATGTGACGCCGCGGTCGGCGATGCCGCACGGGACGATGTTGGAGAACATCGTCATGTCCGGGTCGACATTCAGCGCGAAGCCGTGCCGGGTGCGGCCGCGCGCGACCCGCACGCCGATCGCGGCGATCTTCTCGTCGTCGACCCACACGCCCGTGTAGCGCGGGATCCGTTCGGCCTTGATGTCGAAGTCGGCGAGCACCGCGATGAGGACATCTTCGAGATGACGTACGTACGCGACGACGTCGCGCTGCCCCGCCCGCCATTCGGCGAGCGAGATGATCGGGTAGCCGACGAGCTGGCCGGGGCCGTGGTACGTGACATCGCCACCCCGGTCGGCCTCCACCAGGTCGGCGCCGACCGACGCGGGCTCACACAGGATGTGTTCCAGGTGAGCGCTCGACCCGAGCGTGTACACATGCGGGTGCTCCTGCAGGAGCAGGTAGTCGTCGACGCCGTGGGCGTGCACGGCGCGCTGCAGCACCTCGGCCTCCGCGTACGGAACCGAGCCGAGCCAGCGGGCGCGAAGAGGAGAGCTCACGCTAACTCGGGTTCCCAGTCGCGCGTCTCGAGCACGTTGCGCATCTCGTTCAGGAACGAGGCCGCGTAGGCGCCGTCGAACGCTCGGTGGTCCCACGCAAGGGCGAGGAAGCCGACGTGGTGGATCGCGATCGAGTCCTCGCCGTCGGGTCCTTCGACCACGACCGGCTGCTTGGTGACCGCGTCGGTCGCGAGGATCGCGACCTGCGGCTGGTTGATGATCGGCAGCGTGAGCGTCGTGCCGAACGGCCCCATGTTCGTGATCGTAAACGTGCCGCCGACGACGTCGTCGGGTCCGAGTTGCTTGGTGCGGGCGCGGGTCGCAAGGTCGCGGATCTCGCGAGCGATGAGCCGCAGACGCTTGCCGTCAGCGTTCTTGACAACGGGCGCGATGAGCCCCTTGAACTCGAGATCGACCGCGATGCCGAGCCCGACATCGCGGTGCACGACGAGGCTGTCGCCGTCGATGCTCGCGTTCACGTGCGGGTAGTCGTGCACGACATCGGAGAACGCGCGCACGATGAAGGGGAGGTACGTCAGCGCGAAGCCTTCTGTGGCCTTCCACTCGGCGTTGTGGTCCCGCCGCACCCGTTCGATGCGCTCGAAGTCGACCCGCACCGACGTGTAGACGTGCGCGCTCGTCGCCTTCGACCGCACCATGTGCTCCGCCGTGCGACGCCGGATGTTGTCGAACGGCACGACGACATCTCCGACACCCGGTGCGATCGGTGCGGATGCGGGCGCCGCAGCGGGCCCGGGCGCAGGCGCCGTGCGGGCCGCGGGTGCAGTCTTGGCCGCGGCCAACACGTCGTTGCGGGTGATGCGTCCACCTTCGCCCGTGCCGGTGATCGAACCCGGGTCGAGACCCTGTTCGGTGATGAGCCGACGCACGATCGGCGACGCGACGACACCGCCGCCACCGTTGGGCGCGCCACCCGTCGGCGCGACCGGCGCGGCCGCGACCCGCACCGGTTCCGGAACGGGAACGGGAACGGGCGCAGGTGCGGGCGCCGGCTCGGGCGCAGGTGCGGGTGCGGGTGCGGTGGCCGCGGGTGCCACAGCCGGCGCGGCCGCACCGCCCGCATCCGAGATCACCGCGAGCCGCGCACCCACCGGCACCGTCTCTCCTTCGGGCACGAGGATCTCGGCCACGACACCCGCCTGCGGCGCAGGAACCTCGGAGTCGACCTTGTCGGTCGACACCTCGAACAGGGGCTCGTCGGCCGCGACGGTCTCGCCCACCTGCTTGAACCAACGCGTGATGGTGCCCTCGGTGACCGTTTCACCGAGTTGCGGCATCGTGACGTCCACCGGGCGACTCCTTTAGCGCTACAGGCTTTTCAGCCGTGCAAGCTGCGACCGGTCAGCGCGAGCGCCGACTCTCCGAACAGTTCTGACAACGTCGGGTGCGCGTGGATCAACGCGCCGAGGTCGGCGGCTGTCGCCTCCCAGTTCACCGACAGGTACGCCTCGGCGATGAGTTCCGTCGCCCACGGCCCCGCGATGTGCACGCCGAGGATCGGACCGTCTTTCTCGGCGACGATCTTCACCATGCCGTCGGTCTCGCCGACGATCAGCGCCCGCCCGTTGCCCAACCAGCGGTGCACCGACGTGACGACGTCGTACCCGCGTTCCTTCGCCTGCACCTCGGTGAGCCCGCAGAACGCGACCTCGGGGTGGCAGTAGATGCCCCACGGCACCTTGTCGTACTCGATCGGAAGCGGCGCTTCGCCGAGGATCGTCTTGATCGCGACGATCGCCTCCGCGAACGCGACGTGCGCAAGTTGCGGCGTGGCCACCAGGTCGCCGAGCGCGTACACACCGTCGACCGAGGTACGCAGGTTCGCGTCGACGACGACGAATCCGCGCTCGTCGACCTTCACACCCGCACCCTCGAACCCCACACTCTCACTGCGCGGCTTGCGGCCGACGCTCACGACGACGAGGTCGACGTCGAGCTTCTCCTCGCCCGACTTCCCCTCGAACCGTATCGACGCGCCCGCGTCGGACTTGTCGACGCCCAAGACCTTCACGCCGGTCTGCACCTTCATGCCGCGCTTCGTGAACGCGCGCGTGACGGTTTGCGCGACCTGCTGGTCGACCCCCGCGAGGATCTGCGGCAGCACTTCGAGCACGGTGACCTCGGCGCCGACGTCGACGAGGAACGACGCGAACTCACATCCGATCGCACCACCACCGATGACGGCGACGCGCGCGGGAACCTTGTCCAGCGTCAACACATGGTCACTCGACATGACGCGCGTGCCGTCGTAGTCGAGGCCCTCGATCGGCAACGCACGCGGCGACGAACCGGTCGCGAGCACGACGTTGCGGCCCCGCACCTCGGTGCCGTCCGCGACGCGAATCGAGTGACCGTCGGCGCCGAGCGTTCCGGTGCCGGGGACAACCGTGACCTTGCGGCCCTTCAACAACGACTCGAGCCCGCCCGTGAGCTTGTCGATCACCTCTTGCTTGCGCGCCTGCGTCACCTTGAGGTCGATCGTCGGCGGCGACGTGTTCACGCCGAACTCGGCCGCGCCCTGCACGGTCCGCACGACCTCGGCGCTCTGGAGCAGTTCCTTGGCCGGGATGCACCCACGGTGAAGACAGGTACCCCCGACCCGCTGCTCTTCGACCATGGCGATGTTCAGCCCGGCCGCGGCTCCGTAGAGCGCGGCTGCGTAGCCACCCGGGCCACCGCCCAGGATGATGACGTCGTATTGGTCGGGCATGCCGATGGCTCCCTCACTGCGCCGTCCGTGGCTCCGCTACGTCCGCACGCTTCCCCATTCTTCCCCACGGGAGGGGGTCAGGACGCCGAAAGCACTTGCACCGTGAAGGCGACGAGGATCATGAGCCCGGTGACCGCGGCGAGAATCAACAGCGTGCGGGTGCTCACGCCCACTGAGCGTAGTCAAGTCAAGGCGATACCCCTCGGGGTCGTAGAATTGCCTCTCTGTGACTGAACCAGCACCACCGCAGGACGCGCCCGAGCAGACGCGCGCGCAACGACTCATCGGCGCGGCCAAGAACACCCCGCTGCCCGAGGGCACGTATGCCATCGGCGCCGGCCTCATGATCGCCGGCGTCAGCGCGTACGGCTTCCAGATCCTCGCCCGGCGCGGGCTGAGCGACGAGGACTACGCGGCGCTGAACGGCCTGTGGGTCCTGGTGTTCATCGTCACGCCGGGATTCTTCCAGCCGATCGAACAGGAAGTAAGTCGCGCTCTCGCCCACCGGAGCGCCAACGGGATCGGCGGCGGTCCGCTGGTCCGCCGGGCCGCGCTGCTCGGCGGGATCCTCGCCGCAACCGCCGCGCTCGCTTCGGTGATCGCCGGACCCAAGCTCATCGACGAACTGTTCCACGGCGAGTCGCTGCTGCTCGTCGCGCTACTCGTCGCGATCGGGAGCTACTACGTCGCGCACGTCACCCGCGGCACCCTCTCCGGAAACGGCCGGTTCGGCGGCTACGGCACCATGCTCGGCGCCGAAGGCATCATCCGCATGGCGATGTGCCTCGCGCTGTTCGTCGCCGGCGTCGAGGAGCCGGTGCTGTACGGACTCGCGCTCGCGCTTCCGCCGATCGGTGCCATCGGCGCCGCGCTACGCGGCCAGCGCGGCTTGATGGCGCCCGGCCCCGAGGCTCCGTACTCGGAGCTCTCGTCGGCGCTCGGCTGGCTTCTGCTCGGCGCGGTACTCGCGCAGGTCCTGTCGTACGGCAGCTTCCTCGCAGCGATCTTGCTCGCGGAGCCGAGCCAACAGGATGAGGTCGGCAACTTCATCACCGGGTTGTTCATGGCCAGGATCCTCATCCTGTTGTTCCAGGCGGTACAGGCGGCATTGCTGCCGAAGCTGGCGGGCCTCGCGGGCACGGGCCAGCACGACGACTTTCGCTCGGGAATGCGCAAACTCGTCGTGGTCGTCGTCGGCCTCGGCATCATCGGCGTGATCGCGGCCGCGCTGGCCGGACCGTTCGTCGGCAAGCTGCTGTTCGGCGCCGAGAACTTCGTGCTCGGCAACCGCGACCTCGCGTTGCTGACCGCGGGCACCGCGTTCTTCATCCTGGCCCTCACACTCGCCCAGGGCCTCATCGCCCTGCGCGGCTACGTAGCGGCCGCGATGGCCTGGCTGGTCGGAATCGTCGGGTTCGTCATCGTCTGCGCGCCGGGCAACGACCTGTTCCTGCGCGTCGAGCTCGCGTTCGTCGCGGGGTCCGCGGTCGCGTCGGCGGTAATGGCCATCGCGTTGGTGCTGCGTATGCGACACGGGGTACCGGACGACGCCGTCAACGAACTGGTCGAGCACATCGGCCACGAACCGCTCGAGATCTAGCGGTGGAGGCTCGCGAACTGCCCGAGCCGGAGAAGGCCGTCCCCCCACCTCAGTCGTCCCGCGTGCCCGCCCTGGTGCGCCTGGCCCGACCGAAACAGTGGACCAAGAATGTGCTCGTCATCGCGGCTCCGGGCGCGGCGGGCGTGCTCACGGAGGCGTCGGCGCTCCTCGACACGTTCATCGCGTTCGTGTGTTTCTGCCTCGCCGCGAGCGGCACGTACTACCTGAACGACGCACTCGACGTCGAGGCCGACCGCGGTCACCCGACCAAACGCAACCGCCCGATCGCGTCGGGCGAGGTATCGGTCCGTACCGCGGTCGTCGGTGGCGTACTCCTGTTGACGGCCGCGGTCGCGCTGTCGTTCGTGGCCCGACCGCAACTCGCATTGGTTGTCGGCGGCTACCTCGTACTCACAGTTGCGTACAGCCTCTGGCTCAAGCACCAAGCGGTGCTCGACCTCGCCGCGGTGGCTGCCGGATTCGTGTTGCGGACGATCGCCGGCGGCGTCGCCGTCGGTGTCCCGATTTCCGAGTGGTTCCTCATCGTCGCCGGCGCCGGATCGTTGTTCATGGTGACCGGAAAGCGTCATGCCGAACTGCTCGAACTGGGGGACGACGCGGCCGCGCACCGGCCTGCGCTCGACATGTACTCGCGTTCGTTCCTCGGCTACGTGCGCGCGGTCTCGTCGAGCATCGCGATCCTCGGGTACTGTCTGTGGGCATTCCAGGAGTCGGAGGGTGCGGGCGAACCGCTGTGGTTCGAGCTCTCGATCGTCCCGTTCGTACTCGGGATCCTGCGGTACGCACTGCTCCTCGAACAAGGGCGCGGCGGCGCGCCCGAAGAACTCGTCCTGGAGGACCGCACGCTGCTCGTGATCGGGCTGGTGTGGGTCGCGCTGTTCGCGGGCGCCGTGCACTATGCCTAAGAACGAGGGCACTAAGAACGAGGGCACTAAGAACGAGGGCACTAGGAACGAGGGCACTGAGTCCGAACTCCTTTCGGGGTGGGGCCGCACCGCGCCAACGCGAGCGACGGTGACCGAACCGGAACGGCTCGACGACGTCGTGCGTGTCGTCACCGACGCGGGGCCACGGGGCGTGATCGCGCGCGGACTCGGGCGCAGTTACGGCGACGCCGCGCAGAACGCAGGCGGCGCCGTGCTACGGCTCACGAGCATGGATCGCGTGCTGCATCTCGACGTCGAAAAGGGCGTCTGCACCGTCGAAGCCGGCGTGTCGCTCGACACGCTGATGCGCGCGCTCATCCCACTCGGCTGGTTCCCGACGGTCGTGCCCGGCACTCGCTACGTGACCGTCGGTGGCGGCATCGCGTCCGACATCCACGGCAAGTTCCGGCTCGGCTCCTTCTGCGACTACGTGGACCGCATGCAGCTGGTCACGCCCGCGCGCGGCGTGATGACCGTCGGACCCGACCAGGAAGCCGACGCGTTCTGGGCCACGGCCGGCGGCATGGGCCTGACCGGTGTCGTCACCGAGGCCACGATGCGGCTGAGCCCGGTCGAGACCGCGCTCGTCACAGCCGATACCGAACGGGCGCGCGACGTCGACGACTGCATGGCCCGCATGCTCGACTCCGACGATCGCTACCGCTATTCGGTCGCATGGATCGACTGCACCGCGACGGGAGCGGCGCTCGGTCGTTCGGTCCTCACGCGCGGGAACCACACGCGCCTCGACGAACTCGGCGCGAAGCAGAAGCTCCGGGCGCGCGAGTTCGCGCCCCGCGCCCTGGCCGCGCTGCCGCCGTCCCTGCCGCCGGGCCTCATCAACCCGCTCTCGGTGCGGGCCTTCAACGAGATGTGGTTCCGCAAGGCACCGCGTGAGAAGCGCGACGAGATCCAGACGCTGACCCAGTTCTTCCATCCCCTCGACGGCGTCCTCGGGTGGAACTCCATCTACGGACCGCGCGGGTTCGTGCAGTACCAGTACGTCGTGCCCTACGGCGCCGAAGCGGTCGTGCGCGAAACACTCGAACGACTCTCGGCGGCGCGGTGCGCGTCGTTCCTCGCGGTGCTGAAGCGGTTCGAGCACGCGAGCGGCGGTCCGCTCGGATTCCCGATCCACGGGTGGACACTCGCCCTCGACGTCCCCGTCGGATCGAGCGGCCTCGACGGCCTCCTCGACGGGCTCGACGACGTCGTCGTCGAAGCCGGCGGCCGCGTGTACCTCACCAAGGACTCGCGCCTGCGGCCCGAACTGCTGCGCGCCATGTACCCGGAACTCGACCGCTGGCGCGAAACGCGCGCCGCGCTCGACCCGAACCACGCGCTGCGGTCCGACATGGACCGCCGCCTCGACCTCAGCGGAGGAACGCAGTGAAGGACGCGCTCGGAGCGGTGCAGTCGGTGCTCGTGCTCGGAGGCACGTCGGAGATCGCGCTCGCGACATGCCACGAGATCGTGAAGCAGCGCGGCGCGCGAGTCGTGCTGGCCGCGCGCAAACCTGAGGTGCTCGACGCCGCGGCCGCCGACCTGCGCGCCGCGGGGGCGTCGGCAGTCGACGCCGTCGCATTCGACGCCACCGACTTCGCGTCCCACGAGCAGTTCGTCGCCTCGGTGTGGGACCGGTTCGGCGACATCGACCTCGTGCTCGTCGCGTTCGGCGTGCTCGGCGACCAGGCCGTGTCCGAAGCCGACGCGGCCGCGGCACTCGAGGTCGTGCAGACGAACTTCACCGGCGTCGTGTCGGTGACGGTGCCCGTCGTCGCGCGCCTGAAGGCCCAGGGCCACGGGTCGCTCGTGCTCCTGTCGACCGTCGCCGCCGAGCGGGCCCGCAAGTCGAACTACGTCTACGGCAGCTCGAAGGCCGGCGCCGACGCGTTCTACCAGGGACTCGGCGACAGCCTGGTCGGCACCGGCGTGCACGTCATGATCGTGCGGCCCGGCTTCGTCCACACGAAGATGACCGCGGGCATGGAAGCGGCACCGATGTCGGTCACGCCCGACGTGGTCGCCGACGCGATCGTGAAGGGCCTGAAGAGCGGCAGCGAGATCGTGTGGGTGCCGATGCAACTGCGCGCGGTGATGTCGGGTCTCCGGCACATGCCCCGCATGGTGTTCCGGCGCCTGAAGATCTGACGTGCGTCGTACCGTCGCCGCGTTCGACTTCGACGGCACGCTGACGAAGCGCGATTCGCTGCTCCCGTTCCTCGCCGAGCTGGTCGGTTGGCGGCGATTGGGTCTCGCATTGGTGCGTGTCTCACCGGCGGCACGCGACCGCGACGCGTTCAAGGAGCGACTGTTTACGGTGTTGCTCGCGGGCCGCCCTCTGGCCGAAATCACCGACCACGGCCGCATCTACGGACAGCGATTGGCGACGTACGCCATCCTCCCCGAGATGCGCGAGAAACTCGCGTGGCATCGAGCAGAGGGCCACGAGATCGTCATCGTGTCCGCGTCCCTCGACGTCTACCTGTCGACCGTGAGGGAACGATTGGGCATCGACGGGTTGCTGTGCACCCAACTCGAAGTCGACGACGCGGGCCGCTGCACGGGCCGCATGGTCGGCGGCAACTGCCGCGGCGAGGGCAAGGCCACGCGCCTGCGTTCGTACCTCGGCGCCGACGAAGTCGAGTTGTGGGCGTACGGCGACTCGAGCGGCGACGACGCCATGCTCGCCCTGGCCCAACACCCCGTGCGGTATTAGAGGTGGTTCTGACATTCGGTGCCGGTGTCGAAGAACCGATCGACGTATCGCTTCGGTGAGTACGACGAGTCGCGGATCAGAGAGAACACCTCGTCTCCCTGCTTGATGCGATCGCCGGTATCGCAGAGATACGACTGGTAGATGCCGCAATCCTTGGCGTCACCGAGCATTTCGGCGTATTCCTTCGCTTCCGCCTCGGCGAGTTCGATCGCCTGGGACGCGTCGACTGCGCGCCACACGGTGATGCGCTCTTCGTAAGCGACACCCTGGTGCCTAGTGACCGAGCGCACGGCGTACCAACGCTTTGAGGTCACAGCACGATCACGCGAGCAAGGGCTTTGATTGCCGGCGACGACTCATGTCGGTGCGTGACCATTGCGGACAAGAGTGGGTGCTCAGCCCGCGCAACGTCAAGACCAGGCGTACCTCTGGCCCCACCGGCGCTCGGCGCGATCGTGGGAAGCTGTTCGGACATCGCAAATCGAGGGGGTTTCTGATGGCGCTGTGGCCGGACGAGTACGAGGGGCTGCGGGAAGAAGCCCGCGGCATGGCAACCGCGATCGGGGCGATGTACCGGCCCGAAGGGTCGGGTCAGGCGATGCCGACCGATCGCGACGGCCGGGTGAAGGTCATGCGCGACTTGCTCGCCGGGTTCGAGACCACATCCGCGGCCGGAACCGACGAAACGATCGCGGGTGTGCCGTGCCGAGTGTTTCGCCCGGCCGGTGCGCGCCGGGGCACATACCTGCACTTCCACGGCGGCGCCATGATGCTCGGCAGCCCCCGCATGAACGACGTCGCCAACGAGGGGTTGTGCGAACGCCTCGGCGTGCGCGTGGTCTCGGTCGACTACCGCCTCGCACCTGAGCACCCGTTCCCCGCCGGGTCCGACGACTGCCTCGCGGTCGCGAAGGCCGTCCTCGCCGACGAGCCCGGCCCGATCGTCGTGGGTGGCGAGTCGGCCGGCGGCTACTACGCCGCAGTCACCTTGTTGCGCGTACGCGACAAACTGCAGGCCGCGGACCGCATCACGGGTGCGAACCTGGTGTTCGGTGTCTACGACCTGAGCGGTACTCCGACCGGCCGCGGCACTCGCCCTACCGATCTCCCCGACGTCCTCGAAGACAAGGGTTCGGATTCGGGGCCAGGGTTCGTGAACGAGTGCTTCATTCCCGGGCGTTCGCTCGAAGACGCGCGTGACCCGGCCATCTCCCCGCTCTTCGCCCACCTGCACGGTCTCCCGCCCGCACTGTTCACGGTCGGGTCGGCCGACCACCTCCTCGACGACAGCCTCTTCATGTCCGCCCGGTGGCAGGCGTACGGCAACGACGCCGAACTCGCGGTCTACCCCGACGGCATCCACGGGTTCACCGGCTTCCCGATGGAACTCGCCAAGCGCGCCAACGAACGCATCAACGCGTTCCTCGACCGCGCGTTCAGTTAGCGCGTCTTCGAGCATCCTTCTGCATTCATGTGCCCTTCAATCCCTCGTGGGCCGACTCAAGGGCACATGAACGGCCCGTCGAGCGCGCCTAGCCCGGGAGCAAGCGGCCGGCGAGGCCGACGGCTTCGGTGAGGCGGCCCGCGGCGCTGCCGAAGAACGGCGCGTCGCCGAACGCGAACACACCGCCGTCGCTCGCGAGGAGCACGTAGCCGCCGCCCGAGGTGGTCGGCATGATCGCGACGATCGGGCTCTTCAGGTTGAACGGCGCGGCGGAGCCGACGAACGGGGCGGCGCCGAACGCGAACACACCACCGTCTTCGGCGACGAGCCAGTAGCCGTCGCCCTGGGGGCGGGCCGCCATCGCGACGATCGGCTTGTTGAGGCGGATACCGCCGGTCGAACCGAAGAACAGCGCGTCGCCGAAACTGAAGATGCCGCCGTCGCGGCCGTACAGCCAGTAGCCGTTGCCGGTTGGGGTGGGACACATACCGATCACCGGCGCGTTGAGCTTCATCGCGCCGGTGGACCCGTAGAAGCGGCCGCCCGGGCCGAACGTGAACACGCCCCCGTCGCGACCGACCAGCCAGTAGCCGTCGCCGGCCGGGGCGCCGGCCATGCCGATGACAGGGGCGTTGAGGCGCAGACCGCCGGTCGAGCCGTAGAACTGGGCCGCGCCGAACGTGAACACGCCGCCGTCGCGGCCGAACATCCAGTACCCCTGCCCGGTCGGGTGACCGGTGACGCCGACGATGCTGGACGAAATGCCGAGGCGGCGGGTGTCGCCGTGGTCGGGCATCGCACCGAACGCGAACAGCTGCCCCGTCGCGGACGCGATCCAGTAGCCGTTCGTTCCGTCGCGCAACCGCGCCGCGACCCGCGCGCGGATCTCGGGCAGCATCGACCACATCGGCGTGCCGGGACACGTCGTCGGTTTCGTGTCGCGGTGCCCGCAGATGTTCGCGAGCGCACCGGTGCCGCCGTCGCTATTCGTGTATGCCGTTGCGCCTTCGGGGTCGATGCCCCAGCGCGCGCATTTCCACGTGATGAGCGACACGAGTGCTTCGATCGCGGCGTCCGGCGGGCGGGCGTCGGTGTACGTGCCCATGAACGCGATACCGATCGTGCGCGAGTTGTGCGCGAGCGCATGCCCGCCGCGGACGTTGGCACCGAGCACCTCGCCGGTGTGTGCGGCACCGGCCGGGTAGTCGGTGGCCCAACGCCCCTCGTAGATGCGACCGTCGTGGTCGATCATCCAGTTGTACTGGACGTCGATGTACTCGCC
>JANNHK010000447.1:0-3363 GCA_031404355.1 Actinomycetes bacterium | reverse complement strand
GAGGACGGCGGGACCAGCACGACCGGCGAACCGACGACCACGACGACGGCCGGCCCGACGACCACGACGACGGCGGCACCGACGACCACGACGACGGCGGCATCGACGACCACGACCGCCGCGCCACCGGCGCGCACGGTCAGCATCAACGACGTGAGCGTCAGCGAGCCCGACGCGGGCCAGTCAGTGCTCGCGCAGTTCACGGTGACGTTGTCGTCGCCGCACACCTCGGCGGTCCGGGTGAAGTACAACACCGCGCCGGGCACCGCGACCGAGGGCGTCGACTACGTGAAGAAGTCGTCGACGGTGTCGTTCTCGGCCGGACAGACGTCGAAGCCCGTGACGGTCCGGGTGAAGGGCGACGCGCTCGGTGAGCTCGACGAGACCTTCAACGTGCTGCTGACGAGCGTCCTGACCGCGAACGCGGGGATCGCCGACGGCACGGGTGTCGGCACGATCGTCGACAACGACCCGCCGGGCATCAGCGTCAACGACGTATCGGTCATCGAACTCAACGGTGGCTCGAAGCTCGTGAACTTCACGGTCTCGCTGTCGAAGCCGGCCGAGCAGAAGGTGACGGGTCGCTTCTCGACGGCGGACGGCACCGCGGTCCAGCCCGGCGACTACCGGGCGAAGGCCACGAACTTCAGCATCTACCCGGGCAAGTCGACGAAGGTGATCGGCGTGTACGTGAAGGGTGACACGCTCGCCGAGTCGGACGAGGTGTTCGTCGCGAACCTGACGAACATCGTGAACGCCGCGGTCCTCGACGGGACGGGCATCGGCACGATCCTCGACAACGACTAACCGCCAGGCATTCGGGGTGGGCACCGCAGCGGTGCCCACCCCCGCGCCGGGCCGCGCCCGCGGCTTCGGCCCCACGCGCGAGGATGATCAGATGTCTCATCGCAAGCTTCTTGCCGTCGCGCTCGCGGCCGTCCTGGCCCTGGCCGCCTGTAGCGGCGACGACGACGATTCCGGTTCATCCGAGTCACCCAACTCGTCCACGCCCGCCGCGAGCGGCCTCGCATCCGAGATCCGAGCGGCGAACGAGGCCGAGGAGTCGCTCGCGGTCGAGGGCACGGTCGTCCGCGGCGACCGTTCCGCGCCGTTCTCCGGCCGGTACCAGGCCGAGCCCTTCGCCGGCGCGACCGACATCGGCGTGTTCCTCCCCGGCGGCGAGACGGTGTCGGTCGAGGTCCGGTTCGTCGAGGACGTGATGTACATCGAACGGTACGAAGTCGACGCCGCGGTGTTGGAGTCGACGGAACTGTCGGTGCTCGACCGGGTCGCGCTGCGCCGGGCCGAGGACGTGATCTGGTTGCAGCGGGCCGCGAGCGCGGCCCGGCTGGCGTCTGCGCCCGCGCTCTACGGCCCGTACCCGCTGCTCGAGTTCGTCGCCGTCGGAGGTCTCACGCTCGACGACCAGGGTGCCGACACCGTCGGCGATGTGGACGTGACGCACTACGTCGTGGAACCGCACGCGACGTTCGAGCTGTACGGCCTCGAGACACTCGAATTCTGGGTCGACGACGACCTCCTGCTGCGGCGGGTCCGGGCCACCACCGCGACGGAGGTCACCGACTACGAGGTGACCGAGTTCGGGCTCGACGTCGCGGTCGACGTGCCTCCGGCCGACGACACGACGACCGAGGGAATCGCGTCGACCGGGTCAACGCCGGCCGGGGAACTCGCCGAGGTTGCGGCGGGTGACTCCGGCGGAGTGGCGTGGCGGCTCCTGAGCGCGCCGTCATCGAGCGGGGGAACGTGCTGGGCGTTCGTGACCACGCCGCCGGTCGAGGAGATCGCCGCCGAACCGGCGTGCGGTGCGCCGGCGCCCGAAGGGGTTGCCCCCGAGTTCACCGTCGAGTTCCCGGTCGCGACCGACGGAACCACGGATCCTTCGGTGCTCGTCGCCGTGACGCCGCTCGGCCTGTCGGAGGCGACGTTCGGGTTCACCGACGGCACGACGGCACCGGCGGTGTTCGTCGACCCGTCCGGCATCGCCGTGTGGGTAGGCCCGGGCGAGCCGGCACCGGGCGTGCTCGAACTCGTGCTCGGCGACGGCACCGAGATCGTGTGCGCGCCCGGGAGCGTCACCGACGCGGGCGACCTTGCCGGACTCGACGAGGAGACACTCGCCGAGATGCTCACCTTCCCCTGGACCTGCGTGGCGGTCGAGTAGGACGAGAGCGCGAAGAGAGGGGGTGCACCCGTCACGGGCGCACCCCCTCGTTACGTACTACCGGTTGCCTACAGTTCGATCGTGAGTCCCGTGGGCGTCACGACGTCGAGGTACACGGCCTTCGCCGTCGGGTCGCCACCCAGCACGCAGTCGACGAAGTCGGGCGTTGCGTTCCCGTTGTAGTCGTCGGTGCCGTCCGTGCGCGGCGTGAAGCCCACGACGGCGTTCGCCGTGTAGCCGATCCCGGCGCCCTTGGTCACGATGCCCGAGAGCGTGCCACCGGCCGCGCCCGTGTCGAGCATGCCGAAGATCGTGCTCTTCACGACCTTCGTGGTGCCCGAGAGCCACTGTACGGTGAGTGTCCCGTACGTCGCCGGGTACTCGCCCGTGTCGTCGCCGTCGTTGGCGATGGCAACGCCGAGGCAGTCGGCGAACATCGTGAACTTGCCCTTCACGGTGGCGTTGTCGATCGGGGTGACGCGGCCGCCCGCGATCGTCTTGGTGACGCCGAACTTCGACTCCGACGCGATCTCGTCGAGCATCGCCTCGTCGGCCGTACAGCCGTTGAGCGCAAACGTCGCCGTGATCGTGTTCTTCTTCTCGACGGTCGAGAGGCCGGGCGCGAACTTCGCATCGCCGACATCAGTCCCCGGCGTCGCCGCGTCGCAGTCGAACAGCGGTCCCGCCGGCGGCGGTGTCGTCGTCGTCGTTGTCGTCGCTTCGACCGTGGTGGTCGTCGTCGGGTCGGGACCCTGGACGAGGTTCGTCGAGGCGGGTGTGTTGTCGGGCAGCGTGCACGTCGTCACCGCTGGGGTGCCGCCGAGGAAGTTGAGGAACGCGGTCGTGTTGACGACCTTGGCCTTGAGCTGCACGACGCCACCGTCGCCGGCCGTCGGCTGCACGTTGATCGTCCAGGCGGCGGTGGTGTACGGCCCGGGCGTGATCGACCCGGCCGGCAGCGGCTGCACGAGGGCCTGGCCCGGTGCACCGAACTTGACGTGCGTCGGGTCGACGACGATGCCGGCGCCGGGGATGACGTTCCCGTTGGTGATGTAGTCACCCGTCTGCACCTGGGTGCCGTCGACGAACGTTCCGCCCACGACCTCCCAAGTCGTGAACAGGTTCTGGAAGGCGAGGATCGGGATGCTCGCGCCGGTCGAGGGCAACGTCGTGCTGCC
>JANNHK010000446.1:0-12888 GCA_031404355.1 Actinomycetes bacterium | reverse complement strand
ATCCGGTTCATCGCGGTGCCGGTCACGCCGTGGGTGTTGCAGGAGATCGAGGCGTGGCATGTCGGCGACGGTTACGCCACGGGTCCGGCCCGCCTCTGGGACGAAGACCGCAACCTCTGCGCGATCGCCACCCAGACCGCGCACCTGCGGGTGATGAAACCGCAGTAGCCGCTTCCTATCGGAAGTCCTTCACGATGATCAGGAACTCGGCTTCGATCACAAGGTATTCAGCGGTGACGCGGGAGCCCGCTATCTGAGACAGATGGACATCGGCTCCCGCGTCGATGCCATCCCGCGGCGGGCCGTCGCGTCGGCACGCGACGATCCAGTCGGTGACAGCTCCTGCCCACTCCAGGTTGCGCTCCGTGCGGAGGAAGCGCGTGAGCGCGTCGTCGTAGAGAATCTTCCAACCGGAGTCAGGGAGCTTCGGGGCGACGGAATCGCGCAACGAACTCCTTGGGGTCTTCCGGCTGTTCAGCCAATCGACGAGCGAGATCGCCGGACGCCGCGCGCTCGCGCATGTCGGCGGCCCAGCGCCGCACCTCGGGGTCACGAGACACGTCGATAGCCCGCAGTCGCAACTGCAGACTGTCGAGGGCCTGGCTTACTCGCGCACGGGTCGCGACAAGACCTCGCTCGAAAAACCGCGCCGTTGTTCTCGTCACCTCGGCCATGCGCTCAGCTTGTCACTCGGGTGAGACAACCGACTCGATGGTTGGGCCGCGTCAGGCCATTTCCGGCCCAGCGGTGCGGAGCCGAACCGGACCGGGCGGCGGGCCCCCATAGTCTGGGGGGCGTGACTACCGACCGGGCGTGCACCGACTGCGGAGTAGATGTCTCGGCGCTCACGCCCCGCGACGCGGCAGCCGCCGTGCGCAGCTACCCGCGCCGTTTCCGCGAAGCGGGCGCGACCGACACCAAGCCGGGGCGAGCCACGGCCGTGGCGCTGCTGCGCGCCGCCGACGACCTGTATCGCGTCCTCGTCGAGGACCAACCGATCCTGCGCACACGCCCTTCCGACGTTCCCGCGGCGCTCGACACCGCGGCCGAACGGCTGGCGCTGGTCATCGACCGCGCCACGGGCGACGACTGGAAGCGAACGGGGTCGCGCGCGGGAACCCCGGTCACCGCGCTCGACATCGCGCGCGAGGCAGTGCACGAAGGTGCGCACCAACTCCGCATTGCCGCTGTGACCGACGTCACCCAGCCGTAGCCCCACAATCAGGCGTAGCGTCACGCACGTGACGACGAGCGACTCCACCGGTTACCTGCCCGCGATGCTGAACCCGTTCGAGCCCGGGTTCTTCGACGACCCCTACTCGCGGTACAAGGCGGTGCGCGAGCAAGACCCGGTGCACACGACCCTGATCGGCGCGATCGCGCTCCTGCGCTACGAAGACGTGCACCGGGTGTTGCGCGACACGAGCATGAGCGTCGAGGAGCGCCACTCCAACTTGCAGTTCCCGCCGCCGGCCGACCCCGAGCTCGCGGCGCTGGTCGCCGACCGGGAGAACCGGGGCACCCGGGTCATGCTCAACCTCGACCCACCCGACCACCACCGGTTACGACGGTTGGTGTCGAAGGTGTTCACACCGAAGATGATCGAGGAACTCCGGCCCCGCATCCAACAACTCGTCGACGAACACCTCGACGCGGCCGCGGCGCACGGCGGCGAAGTCGACGTCATCGGCGAAGTCGCGTTCCCACTTCCGTTTGTCGTCATCTCCGAGATGCTCGGCATTCCCGCCGGGCAGGACCGCGACCAACTGCGCGAGTGGTCGGGCGCGATCGTCAAGACCTTCGACCCGATCCTGAGCGAAGACGAGCAACGGGCCGCCATCCACGCGGCCGACAACCTCGACGAACTCATCCGCGGCCTGATCACGTGGAAACGCGACCACGCGGACGACGACCTCCTGAGCGCGCTCATCGCCGCCGAAGACGAAGGCGACCGCCTCGACGAGGAGGAGCTGATCGCACAGACGATGCTGCTCTACATCGCGGGTCACGAGACGACCGTCAACCTGATCGGCAACGGCACGCTCGCGCTCCTGCGCAACCGCGACCAACTCGCGCTCCTCAGTTCCGACCCCGCCATCGCGGTGAACGCCGTCGAGGAACTCCTGCGTTTCGACAGCCCGGTGCAGATGTCGCGGCGGGTGACGCTCGCACCGATCACGATCGGCGACAAGGACATCGAGGCCGGTTCGGTGCTCATGACCGCGCTCGGGTCGGCCAACCACGACCCGGCCAAGTGGGGGCCGAACGCCGACGAACTCGACCTCCGCCGCGAAAACGCACGTGAACACATGTCGTTCGGCGGCGGCTTCCACTCGTGCCTGGGCGCGCACCTCGCGCGTCTCGAAGGTCAGGTCGCGATGGGCACCCTGGCGCGCCGGTTCCCGAACATCGAACTCGCGACGGACACGCCGGAGTGGAACGGACGCATCGTCCTCCGGGGTTTGACGCGCCTACCCGTCACCCTCAACTGACTGCAGGCGACGGGGCGGCCAGTTCTCGTCGGCGACGTACGCCCAGCGTTCGAACGGGTTGTAGTAGTACGCGCGGCGTTCGACCGCTTGGAACAGCGACGGCTCGCGGCCGCGCGCCCACGCCACCGTCCCGGCCACCGCGCCGCCGGCCATCCACGCGGCGTAGAGCGCGGGATAGAAGGGGCCGAACCAGCGGCCCTGCCACACGTGCAGATCCTCGTGGCGCTCGACGAGTTGGCGGCGCCTCGGATTCGCCGGGTCGCCCGCGCCCGTCACGACGTTGCCCGCGGTGAACGCGAAGCGCGGGCGCGGCGACCACCCGCGCTCGTACACGAACCGGTTCTGGCGCCGGCTGAGGTCGTCGACGTACCCGGCGTCGCGTTGCGCGGCGTTGACCGCGTGCAACGCGAGTCCGGCGGTGACGCCGACGAGTCCCCACGTGCTGTCGAGCGCGGCGGCGACCCACCCGTTCGGGTGATGCCAGTCGTAGATGCCGCGCCACCCGGCCAACACGCCGTTCGCACCGCCGACGAGGGCGCCGGCGGGCGCACACCCAAAAGGTCGCAGCACGAGACCACCGAGAAGCGCACCGCCGGCGCCGACAAGTACTGATTCTAGAACGAGAGAATGCGACCGGCGTGCAACAACGCGCATATGTCCATCGTTGCAGCAATCGCGATGTGCAACGCCGCGCCCCACCAAATCGAACGAGTTTTCAGGCTCAGGGTTCCGAGTACGACGCCGCCGATGATCGCGGCGAACGCTTCGAGCATCGGCTTGTCGTAGTGGAGCATGTTGTACGGAACGACCATGACGAAGATCGACACCCAGCCGAGTCGCGGCGCGAGTCCGTGCACGATGAACCCGCGGAAGAAGAACTCGAGCGCGACGAACTGCAGCCAGTACAGGGCCCACCACACGTAGAGGTCGGGCCCGAGCGGGTTGCCCGGCACGATCTCGAGGAACGGGTACTTGTGCTGGAAGCTCTCGCTGAACGACGCGATCACGACCGCGGGGAACGACAGGCTGAACAGCAGCAGGTAGACCCGGGCGTGCGGCCCGATACCGTCGATGCGAAGGCCGAAGTCGCGCACCCGCTCGCGGAGCAGCAGCTTGATGACGAGGACGGGTGGGATCACGTAACACGCGATCGTGACCGCGGCCCACCGGGCGAGGCCGCCGATGCTCCCGTGTTCGCGCGAGCCGTAGAACTCGGAGATCGTGAGACTGACCGCCACGGTGAGCAGCACCGCGACGGCGCGCCGGTCGTTCGCGACCGAGACCTCGGCGCGGGCGTTGGCGTCGCGGCGAACGTCGGTGACGTATTCGCGCCACAGGCGCGCGGGCAGGGTCAGGGTCGACGCGGCCGGTTGGTCCACCCACCCTCCTCCGTGGGAAACCAGCCACTCGACGCGAGCGTGCCGCCGTCGGCGTGCACGGTGGTGCCGGTGACGAACGCCGAGAGATCCGACGCGAGGAACAGCGCAACGCCCGCGATGTCGGCGGGCGTGCCGAAGCGGCCGACCGGCACCCAACTCGGAATCAGGTGCTCCTGCTCGGGTGTCACCCACTGCGAGTACGGCACTTGCAGCGTCTCGGTGACATCGGGGGCGATCGCGTTGACGCGAATGCCGGCGCGCCCGTATTCGACCGCGAGACTGCGCGTGAGTCCGGTGATCGCGGCCTTGAACGCCGAGTAGACGGCGCGGGTCGGGATGGCGCGGAACGCCTCGATGGTCGACACGTTGACGATGGTGCCCCCCGCGCCGCGCTCCAACATGGCCGGCAGCACGGCCCGCGTGCACGTGAGGATGTGGCCGAGGTTCACCCGGTAGAGGTCGTCCCAGTCGGCGTCTGACTGCTCGTGGAACGCCTTGCGGGCACCGCCGTAGTGGCCGACGTTATTCACCAAGATGTCGACGTGACCGAACGCGTCGAGCGCCGCAGTCACGAGCGCGTGGCCGGCGTCGGGTTCGCGCACGTCGCACACGACGGCGACCGAACCCTCGCCCAGCGCGACTTGTGTCTCGCGGGCGCGATCGGCGTCGATCTCGGCGATGACGACCCGGGCGCCCTCGGCCGCGAACCGCTCGGTAATACCGCGGCCGATCCCACCACCACCGCCGGTGACAATCGCGACTTTCCCGTCGAGGAGCGCGTTCATGCGTGCGCCGGCACGGCGCTCCATTCCTCCAGCGCACGCAACCGCTCACCGACTGGCAACCCCGGGAAGTGCACGATGTTGGGGTGCGGCGACGCATCGGCCGGGATGCTGTTCCACGCCTTGTCGAGGAACCCGATGCCCGGTCGCCATTGCGAGAGCCGAGCCGGCCGCACCGACGGCGCGAGCCGATAGCCGAGCAGCCGGATGATCGCAGCGTTGTCCCACCACGGATGGTGCGTCGCATCCCGTGCCCGCCACACCCGCTCGAAGAACGACACAGCGCGCGGGCCGCCGCGCATGACCATGACCCCCGCATTCGGAACGCGAGCGCCGCGGATGCGATGTTCGACGAGATGCAGGAATCGCGCCGGGGCGAGGCTCAGCTCGATGTCGGGTGCGTCGTCGAGGACGAGGGCGTCGGCATCGACCCAGCACACGACGCCCGGTTCGGCCGCGAGCGAATGGAGGAGTGCGATCTTCTCCCACGGCGCCGGGCGAGCCGGAGCGATGCGCCGATCGATGATCATCGGCTCGTAGCCGTGGCGCTCGGCGTAGCGCGTCAAGGCAGGGCCGGTGACGTCGAGCAGTTCCCGGTGCGGTCCGTGCGCGATGGTGCATACGATCCGCCGGCCGGCAGCGTTCACGCGTTGCCTCGCCGCCGCGCGATCGTCTTGTCTCGCACATAGCGGTAGACCACATCCTCGTCGCGAAAGCGCGTCGTCATGCGATCGGGCTCGTCGGTGTAGTAGTAGGCCGCGAGTGCCGGCAGCGGCAGCGGGTCGACCGCGTCGGTGAGCTGGAGCAGATGGTCCCAGTCCATGAAGTCGTGGAGCTGCTCGTCGAACCGCACGGGCGACGGCCGGTGCGCGATGACGTTCTGGTCGACGCGGCTGGCGCGCAGTTGCTCGTCGCGGTCCCAGGGCAGGAACTGGACGAACGGCAGCGAGCGTGTCGGCAACCTCCGGTGGCGGTCGTCGTCGTCGACGACGCGCGCGCCGTAGAGAACGTCGACGTCGGGGTACTCGGTGAACGCCCATACCGTGGCGCGCAGCCAGTCGGCGTCGAAGGAGTTGTCGTCGTCGAGATAGACGACGACATCGCCGTGCGCATTGTCGAGCGCGTGGTTGCGCGCACGGCTCGAACCGCGGCGCGGGTCGAGCCGGAAACCGCGGATCCGCTCGTCGACGGCCGATTCCTTCTCGACGAACTCGAGCGTACCGTCGTCGGAACCGTCGTCGACGACGAGCATCTCCCAGCGTTCGTAGGTTTGGCGTTGCACGGACTCGATCGCACGCGCGAGTCGGTCGCGGCGGTTACGCGTGGGCGTGACGACCGACACGAGCAGCGACTCGGGCACCTCGACTTGGCGTAGCCAGGCCGTGACCTGCGTGATCGACGCGATCTGGTCGAGGTCGACGACTCGGGTGGACAGCGCGTCGATGCGAGCCCGCAACTCGCTCGTCGCGGCGAGGGCACCGTGCGCGGCGACCGCCGTGTGATGGTGCGCGGTCGTGAGTCCGTTTACATACGACTCGACCCAACGGTCGAGCGGGATCGCCGCGCCGCGCGGCCACCGGCGGCGCGTGCGCGTCGGCTTCGGGGCCGTGCCCGCGAGCGCCGGGCGGGACACGGCCGGGGTGAACGGTCGCTTCGGGGCCGGGACGAGGTCGGCACGCGCGAGCCCGTCGACGTCGGTCAGGTCGTGTCCGAGCGAGGCGGCGACCGTGGGCGCCACGTCGAGGTTCCACAGCGCCTCGGTGCGCCGACCGGGTGTGATTCCCGGACCCGTCGCGAGCAGCAGCCCGTCGCGATGGTGGTCGCCGCTGCGGTTCCCTTCGTACGGAACGCGCACGACACCCGTCGCCGGCGACCACACGGTCTCGATCGGGGCATCGCGGTCCCACTCGACGATGAGGTCGCCGAACACGTCGCCGGGCACGCGCTCGTAGCAGTCGTCGGTGAACAGCACGTCGGCCACCGCAGGCCGGCTGGTCTCGACGTTGACCAACTCGCGCAACCGTTCGCTCAGCCATCCCGCGACCGCCCGCATGTGGTCGGCCTTGACGAGGCCGTGCGCCTCGCGCCCTTCGAGATTGAGCCGGATGGAGCCGCTGGCCGTGTCGTTGGGTTGGGCCCAGAACCGTCGGCGGTTGCGGGGCGGGATGTCCTCGTCGAAGTAGCCGAGTGGAATCATCGACGAGTACCGACGGCGCAACGCGCCGGCCGAACCGAACGCACGCCTCCGCACCGCCGACGGCATCGAGGCGCCCGCGACGTCGGCGACGCGCGACATCCAACCCGACGCGCGTCCCGCTTCGAGATACTGCTCGAGCCGCCACAGCACCGGATCGACCAGGAACGCTCCGTCGTAGTGCGCCTGCATCCCGTGGTTGAGATGCACGTACACGGTGGTATCGGCCGACACGCGTTCCAGATGCGCGCCGAGGGCGGCGTCGACGGCGCGATACACGACGCGCAACGGGTCGCCGAGGCGCGCCCGCAGCGCCGGATCGTGCCAGGGGTGGGTCGCGTCGTGGTCCTTCCAGAACTGGTGGCCGGTGCAGTGCGTCTCGCTGAAGACGGTGAAGAACAAGTCCCAGTCGCCGCGGTCGAGCATGTCGAGCGACAGCGATCGCTTGCGGCGGACGCCTTCGAGCATGTCGACCAACAGCGCGGCGTCTTCGTCGTGGGTGCGATGGGCGCCGGCGCGGTGGACGTAGTCGCACGGCGAGTAGTGGTCGCGGTCGTGCAGTACGTGGCCGACGGGGTGGACGCCGTACGTGGCGTTCACGTCGTCGAGCAGGTCGCGCGGGTACGAAGCCGCCGAGGCGTGCCGGTCGTGGCCGCCCCACTCGACGAGCTGGACGCCGTTCAGTTCCTTCGCCACGGCCATATGCGGCACATCGAGCGCGGCGACCCGCATCCCGGCACCCGAGAGCCGCTCCCACACCGGCGGCGGGTCGGCCACGGGCCCGACCCACCGCCAGTCGTAGCCACCACCGACGATCTGACCCGCGCACAGGAACTGGTGGCGCGAAGGCGTTGTGCCGGTCGCGATCGTGACCCAGTCACCCGCGACGAAGTACCCGACGGGGCCCTCGGTCGGCACCACGGCGGCCTCGTCCAGGAGGCGGCCGAGGGTGGGCATGTCGCCGTCGGCCGCGAATCGCCGGGCGACGTGGAGATCGCAGGAGTCGAGAGCGAAGTAGAGCGTCTTCGCCGGAGAGCCTGGCACTGAACGGAGCCTAACGGGGGCGGGGCCCGGTTCTATGCCGTCGCGCCGCCGCCTGAGTAGTAGTACGTCGGGTGTGAGCAGCCGCTACTCATGCGCCCGCCGACTCCATGGCCCAGGCTCGGGGTAATGGGCCACGGTTGGGGGAATCAGGACGCGCGCGGTCGGGTAGTGCGAGCCGTCCTTGCGGTCGCGCTCCTGCTCGGCCTGCTGTCGTTCGGCCCGGCCGACACGGCGGGCGCGGCCCGACCGATCCCGCCGCCGCTGCACGTGCTGATCACCGACGCCGGGTTCGTGTCCGAGAACGTGTCGGTGTCGATCGGGCAGTCGGTCGTGTTCGAGAACCACCGGGCCGGCGTCGAGAACGTCACCGCGACTGATGGGTTGTTCGCGTCGGGTCCGATCCCCGCGGGCGGCGCGTACGTGATGGCGTTCGGGCAACTCGGCATCCACGGGTTCGAGAGCGCGGGTCCGTCGCCGTTCTCGGGCACGGTCGCGGTCGGCGCGCTCGGACTCGAGGGCGACGACAATAATTTCGCGCAGTTCTTCGTCCCGACCGATCCGCCGTACCCGCTCGACGGTCCCGCGATCGACTTCCACCCGACACTGGGGTTCTCGGCCGCGCGCAACCGGTTGCTCGTCACGATCGCGCAGTCGGCGCGCGTCGGAGCCTTCAACGCCGCGCTCGCGGCAGCCGAAGTCACCGTCGTCGGCGGGTTCGAGCGGTGGGGCATCGTCGCGGTCGAGGTGCCCGACACCGGTGACGCGGCAACATGGACGCGCCTCGACGCCGCGGTCGCCGCGCTCGAAGCGAGCAGCGCGATCGGGACAGTCACCTACGACGTCGAGATGCAGACCGACAACGAACTCCCGCGTCCCGCTTCGCCGGAGCCCATCAACGACTGGGATTGGGACGACCGGCGTTACGCGCCCGCGTCGGAAACTCCCGGCTCCTCGCGGGGTGACGGTGCGAACGACTGGCTTGAAGTCGCGCGCTTCCCGCAGGCGTGGAACTGGAACGACGCCGTCCTCAAGAAGAACTCGGTCATCGACACGATCGTGATCGACACCGGCTTCAACCCGGCGCAACCCGAGTTGCGGTTCGCGTCGTTCCCGAAGCTGTGCATCCCCGGCGACGACCGCCAGATCTGCATGTACACGACCGACCTACAGGGCGATGACGACAAGGGTCACGGCACCGGCACCGCTGGGGTCATCGGCGGCGAGTACGACGCCACCGGTCGCGATTCGAAGGTGTCGCAAGGCGTGCCCGGTGCGAACCCGTTCGCCGACCTCACGATGGTGCGCGAGAGCGCGAACATCCACGAGATCGAATACAAGAATCCCGACAAGGTCGTGCAGTCGAAGTTCCTTCTCGTCTTCGACGTCATCTTGCAGAACCCGTCGCAGTTCCCCGGGCTGCGCGTGATCAGCATGAGCTTGGGCCAGTTCCTCTACGGCGATCCGAACAGTCGGTGGCTCAAGTGGGAGTCGACCCGGGCCGGGCACCTCTGCGGTCCCGGCGACAGCGACGACTCGGGCGGGACCGAACCCTGCACGCCGATGAACGACGACGCGAACCTCAAGTGGGTCGCCGCGGCCGGTGAAACGTTGCGCGCACCGTTCGTGGAGATGTCGCAACGGAACATCCTGTTCACGAAATCGGCGGGGAACGACAGCGGCAAGAAGTCGATGTGCATCGGCCCAACCGGCCCCGGTTGCAAACACATCGTGATCCCGTCGGGCTCCCTCGACCCCCTGTCGTGGGTCGCGCGCCACTGGACCGGCCCGGCCACGAACCCGATCCTGCTCGTCGAGGCATGGAGCAACGTCCCCGACGAAGGTCCGCGGCGCGTGTACTACTCCGACACCGGCGGCGACGTGTCGGCCCTGGGCGACGTGTTCGCACCGAGCTTCACAACCGGGCAAACCGCCTCGTACGCAGAACACACCGGCACGTCGTTCGCCGCGCCCCAGGTCGCCGCGCTCGCGGGGTTGTTGTGGGAGTTCAACCAGAACATGTCGGTCGGCCAGGTCCGCTCGCTCATCGTCGACAACGCCCGCAACGACGTACGACAAACCGACGAGAACGAGGTCGATGTCCCCGGCCAGTTCGCGGCACCGCGCATCGACGCGTGGGCGTCGATGATGGCGCTCGTCGGCGGGGCCAGCGCGCTCGTCGACGTCAACGACCCGAGCGCCGACGGCAACCGGCGGCTCCAGTGGGTCGGGAACACGTCGACGCCCGACCTCGTGTTCGGCGAGAGCGGGGCGTTCGCTGCGCCCGACGGCGCGGTCGACATGCGCGACTTCCGGCGCTTCCGCGACGCGTGGCTCCAGATCTGCCTGGCCGACAACACCCGCGCCGGTTGCCCCGACACGCTCGACATCGACCTCGACGGCGCGCCCGACCACCCGAAACGCGACCTCAACCGCGACCGTTGCATCGGCGCGGTGCAGTTGACCGCGCCGGCCGAAACGGTCCCGTGCGCGGGCGAGGAGATCTTCCCCCGCTTCGACTTCAACGGCGACGGTCAGATCAGCCCGACCTCGCAGGCGCGCGTGCCGATCACCGCGGCCGGGGCACCCGCTTCGATGGCGACCGGTATCGACGTGAGCGACCTGGGCGTGCTCCAGGCGAAGTGGACGGGCGGCGACGGATCCAACGTCCCGTCGACATCGCTGCCTGGCCTGATGAACTCGGCCGACGTCGCGATCGACGTCACCGAAGTCGCCGCCGCCGCGGACACGGGCACCGCCGTGTCGACCTTCGTCGCGTCGGGCCCGGAGGGAACCCCGACCGCGCCGAACGCGCCCACCGGCAACAAGCCGCATGTCGTCACCGCGGCCGTCGACCTCGCCGACACGCTGCCGGCAGGCGGGCAGACCAACCTGCTCGAACCGTGGGCGGTCACCACCGTCGACGGTGTGACGCAGACATTCGCCGGCAAGCAGGTGCCGGCCTTCGCGGGCAGCGACCTGCGCACGAAGATCTGCGACGACACGTTGGTGACGTCGGAGGGCGGCGCGTTGCCGGTCGGCACGACGGTCAGCGCGGAGCTGAACTACATCGCGTCCGACTGCGGGACGCCTCGGGTCGGCGTTCCGATGCGGTACGAGATCATCGGCGCCGCGCTCGGGTCGGAACTGGTCGCCCCGCAGGCGACCACCGACGCGTTGGGACGGGCCAAGGTCATGCTCACGGCCGGGACGTCGAACGGCGAGGTGACGGTCCGGGCGTGGGCCGCGGTCGGTCTCGACGGCCGCGAGGTGAGCCGCGACATCACGGTCACGATGGGCGACGGCCTCGCCGTGCACTACCTGTGGCAGGAAACACTCCTCGACTGGAACGTCGACGCGACGAACCAGTGGGGAACGGGCGAAGACGACTGCGACGCCAACCCGCTGCTGCCCGCGCTGACGTCGAAGCTGTGCTTCTCGGCGAGCGCGTGGTTGCGGCCCGACTCCGGGTTCACGAACCTGAACGGCGTCCCGACGTACGCGAACCGGCGCCGGGGTGTCATCAAGCTCGACGAAACCGGCGATACGGTCATCGACGAAGACGTCAACGCGGTGATGATCGCGGGCGGCGACGAGTTTCGCGGCTGGCAGATCAGCGAACACGTCGACAACTACGCGCAGGGCGGAACCCCCAACTTCGACCCGACGCTGTGCGACAGCTACCAGAGTGGCCAGTGCCCGGTGAACGTCACGCACTTCAGCTACTTCCGGCCCGGTGAGGGGCTCACCCCCGACCAGTGGGCAATCAACTGGCGCGACAACCCCGTCAACGGCCTCGACCTCGAGACGCGCCCCGACGGGTTGCTCGTGAGCGGGCTGCGCAACATCGCCGCGCAGATCCCGCCGCTCACCTGGTCGCCCACCAACAGCACGCACGACGACGCGCCGTTGCAGGCACCCAACTACCCGTCCGAGATCCTGCTGCTGCCGCGTGAGAACGGGAGCAACTTCCAATACGGCCCCGACCTCGACACGCCCGTCGAGTTCGTGAAGGACGGCACCGGCGGGTACGACCCCTACAGCTACTGCGGCGTCGTCGAACAAGACCTCCAGGTCGGCCCCGGTTACTGGGCGAACGACGACGACGACCTCGCCGACGGCATCCGCGACCGCACGATCCGGCGCCCGACACGCTTGACCGGCGACCGTGCCGCGCCGAAGTTCGACGGCGTCGCGAAATCACGCTTCCAGTTCGTCGCGGTCGTCGCGCCCGCCGATGCGGACCCGGTGCTTTCGCTGGCGGACTGCACCGAGACCGAACCCGACCTGCACTTCACCATCGACCAGCCGCGCGTGTTCGAGGGGGCGACCGTCAAATTCGCGGTTGACGACCCGGCATCGGGTCCCGACGCGATCTACAGCTGGGACTTCGGCGACGCGACGAGCGACTTCGGGTTGGAGTCGTCGCACGTGTTCGAGCAGAGCGGCACGTTCAAGGTGAAGCTCACCGTCGAGGAACCGGGCCAGCCGACGCGTACGACCGAGCGCAACATCGTGGTCGAGAACGTCGCGCCGGTCGTGTCGGTCGACAGCCTCATGTTCGACGGGACCAACTGGAAGCTCGACCTCTCGATCGGCGAGCCGAGCACGTGGGACGCGCTCTCGATGCGGGTCGACGTCACCGCGCCCACCCAGCCGGCGTACGCGTTCTTCACCTACACCACTCCCGAGGCCGGGTTCTTCAACATCACCGAACTCCCGGTCGGCACCTACCAACTCTCGGTCAAGGTCACCGACCCCGACGGCGCGTCGTCGACCCAGATCCTCGAAGTGTCGGTCGCCGAGGAAGAGGAGCCGGAAGCGGAGGGGTTCTCGGGTGCGGCGTTCGACCTCGAGCCCGGCGCGGGAGCGGCACTCGGCTCCAGGTCGGCGGCGCCGCGAGTGTCGCTCGCCGCGCAGGTCGCGTCCACGCCGGTCGGGGTGGTCAGCGGGTACGTCGTCGACTCGCTCACCGCCAACACCGGTGAAGGCGTGTCGGT
>JANNHK010000445.1:0-3472 GCA_031404355.1 Actinomycetes bacterium | reverse complement strand
GTGCCACCCTTCCGGCGCGCGGAACGCGCTCAGCACGCGGTGCTCGCGGACCATGTCGTGCGCGGTCGGTGAGAGCGGCGTGCGCGGCGGCCGGCGCAACGCGCACCGCAGGTCGCCCCGTTCGACGACGAACACCTCGTTCGAGTGGCCCGTCGTGATCCGTTCGACGGTCAGCGGCGCGCCGGGCGCGAGCCCTTCGCCGTCCATCCACGCGGCGAGACGTTCGGGGTCGACGAGCGTCACGTTCGGCAGTCTGCAACATCCGGCCGGGGGTGCGGCACCGAACCCATCCCGAACGCGCCTGTAGCGGTTTGTACCATTTACTACATATACCCTATGGACGCGTCCGACCTCAGGTGTAGCGCGTGATGTAGCCGCGGCGGCGGAAGACGCGCAGCATGTGCACGACCCACGCAAACGCCAGGCCGAGCATCACGACCGCGCCGATCGCGGCGAGGGCAATCTGGCCCCAGTTCACGCCCTTGCCGTCGACGAGGTCGCGCAGCGCCGCGAACGCGTGCGTCGTCGGCAACAGCTTGGCAATCGGTTGCACGATCGGAGGCAGCGAATCGATCGGGTAGAACACGCCCGAGAGCGGTAGCAGCAGGAACATCACGCCCCACGCCATTGCCTCCGCGCCCGAGCCGTACCGCAACACCAGGCCGATGACGAGCAACGCGATCGCCCACGCCACCACGAGCAGCACCGCGGCGATGGGCACGAGCCCGAAGCCGAGATCCCAGGTCTCGAACGAGAAGAACGCGAACGCGGCCACCACCATCAGGCCCACGCCGATGAACAGCTTCACGAAGCCGAACAGCGCGACCCCGGCGACGTACTCGACCTCGCGCATGGGCGTGACCATGAGGTTCAGCAGGTTGCGGGTCCAACTCTCCTCGAGAAACCCAGTGCTGAGCGCGATCTGCGACTGGTAGACGACATGCCAGAGCACAATGCCGGCGAGCAGATACCCGGCGGCCTGCTCGCTGGCGGTGCTGTCCTCCCCGCCGATGAACTGGGCGAGCGAGCCGAACAGCAGCACATCGACGAGGGGCCAGAGCGACACGTCGAACAGCCGGTGCGGGCTGCGCACCATCACGTACGCGTGCCGCTTCGCGATCGCGCGCATGCGGAGCCAACTATTCCCCTTCACGGGTGGTCGCTTTGTTGGCCGGTGGTCGTCTCGTGCGGCTCGTGGCGTTCGGCGAGGTCGAGGAACATGCTCTCGAGGTCGTTGCTGCCGTGCTTCGCAAGCACTTCGGCCGCGGTGCCGTCGGCGATGACCTTGCCGTGCGAGAGGAACACGACCCGGTCGCAGAGGCGTTCGACGTCGCTCATGTCGTGGCTCGTCATCAACAGCGCGGTCCCGTGCTCGTTCGACAGTTCGAGCAACCCGGCGCGCACGCGGCTCGCGACGTCGGGGTCGAGTGACGCGGTCGGCTCGTCGAGAATGAGCAGGCGCGGCTCGTGCAGCGTTGCGCGGACGATGCCGATGAGCGTGCGCTGCCCCGAGGAGAGTTCGGTACCCATCGCCTCGGCGAGGTGCTCGATGCGGAACCGTTTCAGCCCGGCTTCGATACGCGGGCCCGGGTCGCGCACGCCGTACATCTGCCCGAACAGCGTGAGGTATTCGTTGACCCGCATGCGTTCGGTGAGTGGCAGATACCCCGCCGCGAAGCCGACCTGTTCGGCTGCCCGGCTGCGCGACTTGGCGAGCCGGTACCCGCAGATGGTCACGTCGCCCTCGTCGGGTGCAACGACCCCGAGCAGCATGAACAACGTCGTCGTCTTGCCCGCGCCGTTCGGACCGAGCAGCGCGACGCGCTCCCCCGCGTGCACCACCAGGTCGACGCCGTCGACCGCGCGCGCCCGGCGGTAGTCCTTCACCAACCCGCGCGCTTCGAGCACCACCTCGGCCGACGTCACCCGGTCAACGTACCGTGTCCCCCGTGGACGACCTCACGGTTATCGCGGTCGACTGGTCCGGCGCGAAAGGGACTGCCCAACGCAAGGGCATTTGGGTCGCAGTCGTCCGAGATGGTGCGCTGGTCGAGAGCCGCGGCGGCTTGACCCGCGAAGAGGCAGTCGCGTTCGTCGCAGCTACACCGGGCCGGGTCGTGGCGGGCTTCGACTTCTCGTTCAGCGTGCCCGCGTGGTTCGCCCGTGCCCACGGCTGCACGACGATCGACGACGTCTGGGCACTCGCCGAACGCGACGGTGAAACGTGGCTCGCGCCGACGCCGCCGTTCTGGCGCACCGCTTGCGCCGTCCCGCCCGAGCAGCGGTTCCGCTCGTGCGAACTCGCGCTACACGAACGCGGCTTTCAACCGAAGTCCGTATTCCAACTCGTCGGAAACGGACAGGTCGGTGCCGGCTCGGTGCGCGGCATGCCCCTCCTGCCGCGTCTACGCGACGCGGGATTCGCGATCTGGCCGTTCGACCCGCCCGGTCCCCGACTCGCGATGGAGATCTACCCCACTGCCCTCGCGGGCCGGAAGGGAACCAACCAGGAAGACGCCGAGCGCGCCGCGCTCGCGCTGTGGGAACACCGCGATGCACTGCGCCGCCTCGAACAGGCAACCGACGACGTCACCCTGCTCGAAGGCGACGTCTTTCTCCCCCGCTGAAATTGCGCCATACGGCGACCGTTTCGGTCGCCGAATGGCACAATTTCGTCAGGACTTTGCTTTGAGCGCTTCGAGCAACGCGGGGACGACCTTGTGGACGTCGCCGACGATGCCGAGGTCGGCGACCGAGAAGATCGGGGCTTCGCCGTCCTTGTTGATCGCGATGATGTTGTCGCTGTTCTTCATGCCCACGAGGTGCTGCGTCGCTCCCGAGATACCGAGCGCGATGTACAGCTTCGGCTTCACGGTCTTACCCGTCTGGCCGACCTGGAGCGCATACGGCACCCAGCCCGCATCGACGATCGCACGCGACGCGCCCCATGCGCCCTTGAGCTGCTTGGCCAGCGCTTCGACCAACGGCGCGTAGTTCTCGGCCGCGCCGATACCGCGTCCGCCCGACACGACGATCGTCGCCTCTTCGAGCTTCGGGCCCTGCTGCTCCTCGACGTGCTTTTCGAGCACCTTCGCCTCGGCCGCGCGCCCCGCGTCGACTGCGCCGACCTTCGAGATCTCGGCCGCGCCACCGCCCGCCGACTCCGCCGCGAACGACTTGGGCCGGATCGCGATCAGTGCCGGTCCGTCGCCCGTGAACGTCACATCCACGAGCGTCACGCCACCGAAAATGGCCGTGCCGAACGTGAGGCCGCCGTCGCCAGAACCTCCTGTTGGCGAAAGCGACATGCCGTTGGTGAGCACTGGCCGGTCGAGCCGGGCCGACAGACGCGAGATCGCGTCGCGGCCGTCGTAGCTCTGCGCGAAGAGAATCGCGTCGGGGCTCTGCTCGCCCGCGAGCTGCGCGATCGCCGCGGCCGCAACCTGGCCCGGCAGACCGTCGCCCGGATCGA
>JANNHK010000444.1:0-2499 GCA_031404355.1 Actinomycetes bacterium | reverse complement strand
CAATGAAACAATGAAACCCATTTTTTTATTCATAACTCCGTTGTGCCACTTCGATCTCCTCGTAGGAGACGCACGGCGGCGCGACCCGCAGCATCTGGCGCGCGAAGACCCAGCCCGACAGGACTTCGCGCCCTTCCCCCGCCGCGACTACCTCGCCCGCACCGAGCACCACGACACGCGTCGCGACCCGAGCGGCCAGCTCGACGTCGTGGGTGGCGAGGACGGCCCCACCGCCCGCCGCGGTGTGGGCGCGCAGCATGCGTTCGAGCGCGACGCGCGACGGTCCGTCCATGCCGCGGGTCGGTTCGTCGAGGGCGAGCACTTCGGCGCCGCCAATCGCGACGGCGGCGACGGCGAGCCGCTGCCGTTCGCCGCCCGACAAGGTGCGCGGGTGGCGGTCGCCGAGCTCGTCGAGACCGTGCGCGGCGAGCATCGCGTCGATCGCCGATTCGCCGCCGGGCCGCCCGAGGAGCCGCAAGGTCGCCCTGAGTTCGTGGCGCACGGTCGGCGCGTACAGCATTGCGTTCGGGTCCTGCGGAACGTACGCGACCCGCCCGGACCGCGTGACCGTGCCGCGGCGCGCGTCTGCGAGTCCGGCGAGCACCCGCAACAACGTCGTCTTCCCCGCGCCGTTGCGGCCCAGCAGCGCGACGACATCACCCTGGCGGATGTCGAGGTCGACGGCGCGCAGCACAGACCGGCCGCCGAGGACGACATCGATACCCCGGGCTTCGACGAGCGCGGCACCCGGCGTCGGCAGCACCACCGGTGGCGGCGCCGGAAGGTCGGTGCCGGCGATCAACGCCCGTGCATGCTTCACGGTGAGGGGGCGTGGATTCCACCCGAACAGGTGCCCGAGGCGCACCACGGGCGGCGCGCCGGGATAGTCGGCGAGCACGCCGCCGGGCGCGCCGACGTCGGTGATGCGTCCGTCGGCCATCATGATCGCCCGGTCGGCAAGGGGGGCAACGCGGTCGAGGCGATGCTCGGCGACGACGACGGTCGTGCCGAGTTCGGTGTTGAGGCGCGTCAGCGCCGCGAACACGTCGTCGGCACCCTGCGGGTCGAGTTGGCTGGTCGGTTCGTCGAGGACGAGCACACTCGGCGAACTCGCGAGCGCGCCCGCGATCGCGACCCGTTGGCGCTCGCCGCCCGAGAGCGTGTTCGGCGCGCGGTCGCGTAGGTGCGCGATCGCGAGCGCGTCGAGTACCTCTTCGACCCGGCGGCGCATCTCGTGTTCCGGCCGGCCGAGGTTCTCGAGCGAGAAGACGATGTCGCGTTCGACATGGTCGACGACAAACTGGGCTTCGGGGTCTTGCTGTACGAAGCCGACGACGTCGGTGAGTTGCCGGGGCACATGCGAACGGGTGGAACGGCCACTGACCTCCACCAGCCCGGTGCAGCGACCGCCACTCGAGTGCGGGACGATGCCGTTCGCCGCCCGCAACAGGGTGCTCTTCCCCGACCCCGACGCGCCGACGACCAACGCGAGGTCGCCGGCATCGAGGACCAGGTCGATCTCGGCGAGCGCGTCGTGCGCCGCGTCCGGATATTGGAACCCGAAGCCGCGGTACGTCAGCGTGCCCATGCGGCCTCCCCGGCAGGCTCTTCGCCGATGTGAGTCACGGGCCGGTCGGCGTCGGTACCTACCAATACCGGCACCGCACGCGGCGGGAACAGTGCCGGCGCGACGAGTGCGGTCAAGCCCGCCACCACGGCGAGGTTCAGCGGCGGGCTGCCGAGGCGCGCCGGCTGCCACACGAGCGCGACGTCAGTACCGATCGCGACCGCGGTGATGACGGCGGGGGCAAGCGCGCAGATCGCCATCACGACCCAATCCGCCGGCAGCACGCGGCGGGGCCGGTACCGGGTCCGCGTGATCGCACGGGATGCCGTCACCGCGCTCGCGACGAGCGTGACGGCGCCGAACACGACGAGCGCCGCCGCGTGCGTGTCCGCCTGCGAGACGAGCGCGACCAGACCGCCGCCGAGGGCCGCGACACCGAGGAGCGCGAGCCGGCCCGAGCGCCGCTCGGCCGGGCTGGGCTCGCGGTGGCCGTAACCGCGCGCGTCCATCGACTCCGACAGCGAGATCGCCTGTTCCAGACCGGTTTCCAGCACCGGGAGCGCCGTGCGCAGCCATCGCCCTCGCCGCCGCACTCCGCCGGTGCGGGCCAGTTCGGCTTCCCCCACTGCGCGGATCCTGTGCAACGTCGTCGGCACGAACGCGACTGCGATCGTGACCGACAGCCCGAGTTCGTGAAACGCGCGCGGCACGTACCGCAGCAGTTCAGCGTGCGACACGACCGCGCTCCACGCCGCGAACACCGCGATGAACACGACGATCGGGTAGGTCTCGGCCAACGCACGCAACAACACCGACTCTTCGACGGTACCGCCGAGCGAGAAACCACCGAGGAACCGAGGGGTCGTCACCTCGAACGGGAACGAGAACACGGCGCGGTCGATGCCGTGCGTCGTCAGCACCGTCAACACGAC
>JANNHK010000443.1:0-1910 GCA_031404355.1 Actinomycetes bacterium | reverse complement strand
GAACCCGCTGCCGGCCTCTACCGCGAAGAGATCGACGGCATCGGGTCGCGGTTCGTAGGGATTGTCGACTCGGCGACCTAGCCGCCGCAACCTCAGTGCCGCGCGGGCAGCACCGGGTCGCCGGAGACTGCAACGCGCGCGGTGAACACGGCACCGGCATCCGATTCGACACTGCGCTCGACCTCAAGCGCCGAGGTGGTGATCCAGAGGGTTCGGCCGTCGTCGCCGCCGAGCGCGCAGGCCGTGACCAGGCTCACGGGCAGGGTGACGATGTCGGTGAGGATGCCGTCGGCGCTGTACCGGTGCACGGCCGAGCCCTCCCAGAGGGCCACCCAGATGCCGCCGTCGCGAACGACACACACCCCGTCCGGTACGCCGAGGGCGGGGTCGATCGCCACGACCACGTCGTACTCGCTCCACGGCCCGTCGTCGTCGGGCAGCCGGTACCGGCGCACCTCCTGCGTGGCGGAGTCGATGTAGACCGCGGTTGTGCCGTCGGCACTGAAGGCGAGCCCGTTCGAGATCGTGACGTCGTCGAGCACGATCGTCGTCGTGCCGTCGAACTCTAGCCGGTGAAGTGAGCCGCGGCCGGCGGCGGCGTCGTCTTCCATCGAGCCGCACAAGAACCGACCCTGCGTGTCGCACGCGCCGTCGTTCATGCGCACGGTCGGGTCGCTCCACAACTCGGCCAGCACTGTCAGTTCGTCGTCGGCTGAGAGCCGCGCGAAGCCGCGTTCGACCGCGACGACGAGTCCGCCATCGACCCGCGGCCTGAAGGCCGCCGCAACCGGCCCGACGTTTCGGCGACCGACGAGCGAGCCCGCCGAATCAATCGTCAGGATGTCGCCCGCGAGCATGTCGACGAACTTCAGTTGCCGAGTCTGCGGCATCCACACCGGGCCTTCGCCGTGCTCGGCGAGGGGCAGGGAGACTCGGGTTGCGGGTTGCACATTCACCATGACGGCGAGTTTATCCATGCCCCGCTTCGGATCGACTTGGGTCACTCCAGGTCTAGTCTTGGGCGATCTCCCACACGTGCCCGGCGGGGTCGGCGAACGCAGCCGTGCGGATGCCCCACGGGCGGTCCATCGGCCCGTTGAGCAGGGTTACACCGCGGGCTTCGAGGTCAGCGGCCGTGGCATCCACGTCGTCTACCGTGATCGTCAGTTGCATTCGTGAGCCGGATGCCTCGGCCGCAACCACCGCCGGCGCGATGAGTTCGGGCGCCTCCGTCGACACGAGCAGGTTCACTAGTGTGTTGCCGAAGTTGAAGACAGCGGAACTGTCATCTTCGTAGTGGACGGTCAGGTCGAAGGCGCGCAGGTAGAACTCCCGGGCGGCGGGCAGATCATCGACGAAGAGGGTGATGGCGGTAACGGGTTTGGCCCAAGTCATGGAGGCAGCGTACCGAGCGCGCGCGACAATTGACACGTGATCTCGCGGGGTTCGTAGCTCATCCTCAACAAGTGGCAAGCGGGTCATCCTGCCAACACCGTTGCGACTTAAACTAGCGCGGGATAGCGTCATCATTATGTTGACGCAATGGACTTCGCAGCGAGCGCGAACAAGCACGGCATCTCGCGCGATGATGTGCTTCACGCCCTTCGTAATGCGATGGTCGCCCTCGATATCGAATTCGACGGCGAAGATCGGCGTCTCACGATCGGTCCTGACATGAGTGGAGCATTGCTAGAGGTCGTCGGCGTTCCGGCATCGAACCCGGTGTTGGTGATTCATGCCGATCGACTTCGTCCTAAGTTCTTTCACCTGTTGGCTTCGATGAGGTAGGTATGGCAAAGACACACACGGGGTTCGACGTCGAGGCATGGCTAGACCAGCTCGACCCCCAAGACAATCGTCGTGCAAGACGGTAAGCACCTCCGGGCAATTGGGCAGGCGCTCTATGCGAT